>CALWXH010000027.1 GCA_944385465.1 uncultured Oscillospiraceae bacterium
GGCCCACACGGAGTGGACGGAGCAGTAGTCGAACTCGATGCCCTGGCCGATGCGGATGGGGCCGGAGCCCAGCACCAGGATCTTCTTGCGCCCGTCCTCGCCGCTCTCGGTGGCCTCGTTCTCCCCGTCGTAGGAGGAGTAGTAGTAGGGGGTCACCGCGTCAAACTCGGCGGCGCAGGTGTCCACCATCTTGAAGGAGGGGATGATGCCGTACTGCTCCCGCAGGGCCTTCACGTCCGCCTGCTTCATGTGGCACAGGGTGCCGATATAGCTGTCGGCAAAGCACATCTCCTTGGCCCGGCGCAGGGTGTCCGCGTCCGGCACGCCCCGGCAGGCCTTCAGCTCTTCCTCCATGTCGATGATGCGCTGGAAGCCGTCCAGGAACCAGATGTCCATCTTGGTGATGGAGTTGATCTTCTGGGGGGAGACGCCCCGGCGCAGGGCCTCGGCCACCACGAACAGCCGCTCGTCGGTGACCTGGCTGAGCAGGTCCTCGATCTCGTCGGTGTACAGCCCCTCCAGCTTGTCCAGCTTCAGGGCCCGCACGTTCAGCTCCAGGGAGCGGATGGCCTTCATCACCGCCCCCTCGAAGGAGTTGGCGATGGCCATGACCTCGCCGGTGGCCTTCATCTGGGTGCCCAGGGTGCGGCTGGCGGTGGTGAACTTGTCGAAGGGCAGGCGGGGGATCTTCAGCACGCAGTAGTCGATGGTGGGCTCGAAGCAGGCGGTGGTCTTGCCGGTCACCGCGTTGGGGATCTCGTCCAGGGTGTAGCCCAGGGCCACCTTGGCCGCCACCTTGGCGATGGGGTAGCCGGTGGCCTTGGAGGCCAGGGCGGAGGAGCGGGACACCCGGGGGTTGACCTCGATGACCGCGTACTCAAAGCTGTCGGGGTTCAGGGCGAACTGCACGTTGCACCCGCCCTCGATCTCCAGGGCGGAGATGATCTCCAGAGCGGCGGAGCGCAGCATCTGGAACTCCTTGTTGGCCAGGGTCTGGGTGGGGGCCACCACGATGGAGTCGCCGGTGTGCACGCCAACGGGGTCGATGTTCTCCATGGAGCAGATGGTGATCACGTTGCCGGCGCCGTCCCGCATGACCTCGAACTCGATCTCCTTCCAGCCGGAGATGCACCGCTCGATGAGCACCTCGTGGACCCGGGACAGGTTCAGACCCCGGTCGGAGATCTCCTCCAGGCTGGCCTGGTCATAGGCGATGCCGCCGCCGGTGCCGCCCAGGGTGTAGGCGGGGCGGACGATGACGGGGTAGCCGATCTCATTGGCGAAGGCCACCGCGTCCTCCACGGTGTTCACCACCTTGGAGGTGACGCAGGGCTGGCCGATGGACTCCATGCAGTCCTTGAAGCCCTGCCGGTCCTCTGCCTTGTGGATGGAGGCGGGGCTGGTGCCCAGCAGCTGCACGCCGTACTTCTCCAGGGTGCCGTTCTCATACAGGGCCATGGCCAGGTTCAGCCCCGTCTGGCCGCCCATGTTGGGCAGCAGGGCGTCGGGCCGCTCCTTCTCGATGACCTGGGTGATGGAGGGCAGGTTCATCGGCTCGATATACACGTGGTCGGCGATGTCCTTGTCCGTCATGATGGTGGCGGGGTTGGAGTTGACCAGCACGATCTCCAGACCCTCTTCCCGCAGGGCGCGGCAGGCCTGGGTGCCGGCGTAGTCAAACTCAGCGGCCTGACCGATGACGATGGGGCCGGAGCCCAGCACCATGACCTTCTTGATATTCGGATTCTTCGGCATTACTGGTCACCTCCCATGGACGCCACAAAGCGGTTGAACAGATACTCCGTATCCCGGGGGCCGGCGTTGGCCTCGGGGTGGAACTGGGTGGTAAAGCAGTTGGGGCGCTTGTAGTGCAGGCCCTCGCAGGTACCGTCGTTCACATTCACGTGGGACACCTCGGCCACGGTGGGGTCCACGCTGTCGGAGAGCACCATATAGCCGTGGTTCTGGCTGGTGATGAACACCCGGCCCTTCTCCAGATCCCGCACCGGGTGGTTGCTGCCCCGGTGGCCGTAAGCCAGGCGGCCGGTCTTGGCGCCGGTGGCCAGGGCCAGCAGCTGGTGGCCCAGGCACACCCCGAACAGGGGGATGGTGCTGTCGTAGAGCTTCTTCAGCTCGGCGATGATGGCGGTGTTCTCCGCCGGGTTGCCGGGGCCGTTGGAGAGCATCACCCCGTCAAAGCCGCCGGCGAGCACCTCGCTGGCGGGGGTGGAGGCGGGCAGGGCGGTGACCTTGCAGCCCCGGCGGCGCAGGCACTCGATCATGTGCTGCTTCACGCCGTAGTCCATCATGGCCACGTGGTGCTTCTCCTCGCCATAGGCGGGGAAGGTCTCCGGCTGGGTGCGGGTGACCCGCTCCACCGTGCCGGTCACCTGATAGGCGGCCAGCTTCTCCATCACCTCGTTGACATTAAAATGCTCCGCGCAGGTGATCATGCCGTTCATGGAGCCCTGGCTGCGGAGAAGTTTGGTGATGGCGCGGGTATCGACGTCCTCGATCCCCACGATGTTATTGTCTTTCAGGAAATGATCCAGTGTATCCTCACAGCGGAAATTGCTGCCGCGGGGAGAGAGATGACGCACGACAAACGCCTCAACCCAGGGACGCCGGGATTCGTTGTCCTCGTGGTTGACGCCGTAGTTGCCGATAAGGGGATAGGACATCACGACCCCCTGTCCCGCGTAAGAAGGATCAGTCAGGATCTCCTGGTAGCCGGTCATGGAGGTGTTGAACACCATCTCACATACCCGTTCCCCGGAAGCCCCGATGGATCTGCCGTGAAAGACAGCTCCATTGGCCAAGATCAAAGTTGCCTTCAATGAACTCCCACCTTTCCATAAAAAACCGCCCCTCAGCGCCCCCTGCCGGAGCAGGGTCAGTCCAGGGCGGCCATGCGCTGCGCGAAACAACACAATGTATTTTTATCTTTCTTATCTTAGCGTAAAACCGGGGAAAACGCAAGCGGCACTTCCAGGAATTTTGTCCGAAAATGAAAAAAAGTGATTTTGGACAAGCACCCGGCATATCCGGCTGCCTCTCAGGGCAAACTGACGCAAGAACAAACTGGAGGGCGGGGGTGTCGGCATGTTTGTGGTTCTGATCCGGACGGTGGTGCTCTATGGGTTCATCACGGTGGGCATCCGGCTGCTGGGCAAGCGGCAGGTGGGGGAGCTGGAGCCCTCTGAGCTCACCCTGGCCCTCATGGTGGCCGACCTGGCCTGCGTCCCCATGCAGGACAACGGCATTCCGCTGCTGTTCGGCCTCATCCCCATCGCGGTGCTGCTGGCCCTGGCCACGGTGCTGTCGGTACTCTCCCTGCGCTCGGTCCGGCTGCGCACCCTGCTGTGCGGGCGCCCCAGCGTGGTGGTGCGGGAGGGGATGGTGGTGGAGCGGGAGCTGCGGCGGAACCGTCTGACGCTGGACGAGCTGCTGGAGGAGCTGCGCATCCAGGGGTATACCGACCTGCGCACCATCCAGACCGCCGTGCTGGAGACCAACGGCCGGCTCTCCGTGCTGCCCAGGGCGGAGGAGAAGCCCCCCACCGCCGCTCAGCTGGGCGTGAAGACCCAGGAGCCCGGGGTGCCGGTGGTGCTCATCAGCGACGGCCGGCTCATCGGGGAAAACCTGCGCCGGCAGGGCTATGAGCGGCGCTGGCTGGACCGGCAGCTGGCCGGCTATGGGCTGAGCGCCCCCAGCCAGGCCTTCCTGTTCACCGTGGACCGGCTGGGCAACACCTACTGTGTGGCCAAGGAGGGGGGACGATGAGACGGCTGTGGGTGTCCGTGGGCCTCATCCTGGCCCTGTGCGCGCTGGCGGGATGGCACGTGAGCGCCCTGGGCCGCCTCACCGCGGCCCTCACCCAGGAGCTGGAGCAGGCCAGGGAAGAACTGCTCCGGGAGGAGTGGGAGCCGGCGCAGGAGCTGGTCCGTCAGGCCTATGACCGGTGGGACGGGTGCGGGTTCTACCTCCACACCACCCTGCGCCACGGGGACATTGATGAGATCCGCTCCTCCTTCCATGAGGCCCTGGCCTATCTCTCCGCCCGGGAGGACGCGGCGGAGTGCGCCGCGGTGTGCGCCCGGCTGGTCAATCAGCTGGAGCTGATCCTGGAGGCGGAGCAGCCCACCTTGAAAAATGTTTTATAACAGGGGCCCCGGCGCACTGCCGGAGGCCCCTGTTCCGGCGTCACAGCTCCGGAGAGTGAAAATAGTCCGGGTCCTGCCAGTGGTCCAGGTCCGTCCCCTCCCTGGGCGGGGTGGAGGGCGGCCCGGCCTGGATCCGGCCGGCGGCGAGGTCGGAGAGCTTCTCCCGGGGCGGCCGGCGGTAATTGGGCACGCGTTGGACCGGCGGCTGGCGACGCTTTTTTCGGTACATGACACCACTCCTTCTCATCCGTTACAGCGCACAGGCGGAGGGACGTGCCCTCCGCCTGTACATGGGTACTCCCATCAATAGCCCTTGCTGGTGGGATTCTTGTTCTCGGGCCCGTACTCCTTCTTGCCCTCGGGGCGCTTCTTGTTTTCCGGGGCCTTCTTGTTCTCCGGACACTGGTTTTTCCCCTGACCGGGGTTGCGGTTGCTTTCCACAGTTATCACCTCACTGTCCTGAGTATGCCACCGGGGCGTCCGGCTTATACCGGGGAGAAAAAATATTTTTTCCAGGGGCATACACAAGGCTTGACTTTCATGGTATAATAACTGACAGATGGAAAAGCGATCCGCTTTTTTCTGAGAAACCATGAGCCGGGGCCGCGGGCTCCGGGAGAGGAAGGGTGTGCCCCCATGAAATGTCCCTATTGTTCCCACCCCGAGAGCAAAGTGGTGGATTCCCGCCCTGCTGACGAGGGCAGCAGCATCCGCCGCCGCCGGGAGTGTCTGGCCTGTCACAAGAGGTTCACCACCTATGAGACCATGGAGAGCCTCCCCCTGGTGGTCATCAAGCGGGATGGCAGCCGCCAGGCCTTTGACAAGAACAAGCTGCTGAACAGCATGCTCAAGGCGTGCGAGAAGCGCTCGGTGTCCGTCTCCACCCTGGAGCGGCTGGCCGACGAGATTGAGCAGGCCGTGCAGAACGAGATGGAGCGGGAAGTCCCCAGCACGGAGATCGGCGAGCTGGTGATGGACAAGCTCAAGGACGTGGACGAGGTGTCCTATGTGCGCTTCGCCTCGGTCTACCGCCAGTTCAAGGATATCAGCACCTTCATGGCGGAGCTGAGCAAGCTGCTGGAGGAAAAGTGACAGAACCGGCGCCAGGCCGGATCTGAGGTTCAAAGGTCAACAGCGGGCGCCCGCGCACCAACCGTGCGCGGGCGCCCGCTGTTGTTCTGCGCCTTCAGTAGTAGTTGCTTTTTTACCCCTCGGAATCCAGGGTGAGCTCCAGGCCGTATTCGCCCACCACGACGCTGCCGTCCTTCAGGGAGATGTAGGGGGAGAACTCCACGCTCTGCCCCTGATAGGTCAGCCGGATGGCGGCGTCACAGAGAAGGTCGCTGGCGTTGCACTGCAGGACGAAGGGCTGGCAATCCGCCTCCCGGTGGACGAGGCTGTACTGGGAGGTGGTGGTGTCAATGCGGTACAGGGACAGCTCCATGCCGGTGTAGCGGGGGATGATCAGGTAGTAGTCCCCGTCGGAGATCCGGTACACCGGCGGCTGTGTGCCCTCCAGATAGGTCTGGACGTAGCGGGGCAGGCTGTCCATCTGCTGATAGCCCAGATGGGCCACGGCGTAGAGCTGGCCCTGGGCAAAGGGGATGTTGTCCCACGCCTCGTCGCCGGAGGGGGGGAGCTCCATCTGGCAGTAGCGCGTGAGGATGGCCGCGATCTGGCCGCGGGTGGCGGTGGCGGCGGGGGTCAGCCCGTTCTCATCCCCCTGGATGAGGCCGGTGCCCACGCTCCAGCTCATGGCATCTTTCGCCCAGCCGGACACGGTATTCGCGTCGGCAAAGCCGGACAGATCGCCGGTGCCGGCGGGCTTGCCCACGTAGCGCCAGAGCATGGTCACCAGCTCCTCCCGGGCCACCGCCCGGTGGGCGTCGGTGCCGTCGGACACCCCGTTGTCCATGGCCCAGGCCCGGGCGTCCTGGGCCCAGTTCGCCCCGGCGATGGTCTCCCCGTCCATCCGGGCCAGGATGGTCCACATCATGCACCGGGTCAGTTGGGCGCCGGGGTCAAAGGTTGTATCGGACGTGCCCACCATCAGGTTGTGCGCCCAGACGTACTGCACCTCGTCGTAGAACCAGTCCGCAAGGGTGACGTCGGTGAAGGGCATGGGCGACTTTTCCACCGTCACCTTGCCCAGCGCCAGCTCTGCCTGTCCGCCGTCATAGGTCAATACGGCGGTGAGCTGATAGATGCCGTCGGTCAGGGGCGTCTGCCAGGAGCTGAAACGGACGGAAAAGCGGTCACCGCTCTCCCGGCAGGTGCCCTCCTGGGTGAAGAGCAGGACGGGATCCCGGCCCTGGGCGGCGGCGTATACCTGCACCAGCCACGGGGCGGGGGCGTGGGGGGCGTCAGACGCGTCCACCACGGAGAAAGAGATGTCCTCGCCCTGGGCCAGCGACAGCGCGCCATACTCCAGGTCGGTGAACGTCCCGGCCTCGCCGTCCAGGGTCAGGGCGGCCTCCCTGCTGGAGGCGGTCACCCGCAGCTGGAAGCGGTAGGTGTTGTTGGAGTAATAGGCCTCGGCGGGGGACCGGTCCGGATTGGCGGTGAAGGTGAGCTCATAGGTGCCGGGCTCCAGCCCGGAGAGGGCCAGCTGTCCCACCTCATCCGGATAGCTGGTGTAGAAGCCGGACAGCCCCACGTCGGTACTGCCCTGGAACTGCTGCCCATCCACGGTGACGCCATAGGAGAAGGGGGCGCTGATATCCACCGGGGAGTGGTTGGTGAACTGGGGGATGAGGTAAAGGGTGTCATCGGCGGAGACTTCCACCAGCGCCCCCTGGGCCACGGTGGACAGCACGCCCCCCATGGGGGAGGTGGACGCATAGAGGAAGTCCACGGACAGATCCGGGTCGGCAAACAGATCCCGGGAGCCGCCCAGGGAGCCCTCCCGGGGGATGTCCGGGCTGTAGGGGGCCAGGGCGATAAATTCCTCCAGGCAGTTGAGGGTGTAGTAGCCGTCAAAGGTCCAGGTCTGATAGCCGTGGCTGGTAAGGGGCTCCATGTTCAACACCCGCAGCCGGTTGGGCGCCTCCCGGCGGTCGCCCTCCGGGAGCATGTCCGAGTCGGAGTCGGCCACGATGAGGGCCTGATAATAGCGCAGTTCATCCCGCTGGTAATCCTCGTCCCAGATGTACCCCCACACCGTGATGCTGTGGCCGCCGTCCCGTTCCCCGTCGGCGTTGAGCCAGCCCAGGGTGATGGCCAGGCCGCTGCCGGAGCGCAGGCTGTCCATGGCCTGGTTGATCCGGGTGTGGTCGTAGGACACCGGGATGTAGCTGAGAACGTTCCAGGCGGAGTAGTCCGGGAGATAGCCCCCGCTGACGCCGTAGTCCAGCACCTGGGACCAGTCCTCCAGGTCCTGGACGGAGCTGACGGCGTTGAAGAACCACTCCGTGCCATAGAGGGGGTTGGACGCCTCGTCGGTGAAGCTGTCCACAAACAGGTCGAACACGTCGTCGGTGGTCTGCAGGCCGTGGTAGGCGGCGGACAGCTCCGGCTGCTCCTGGGCCGCCGCGGCCGCCCAGCCGGTGTAGTGGAGCATGTTGGAGGTGCTGGCGGCCCAGCACAGCAGATCGTCGTTGTCCTGCGGCTGGGAGACCTTCTCCGCGTCGATGAAGTCCAGATCCTCCATGATGAACTGGGAGTGCTCCATCACGGCGTCCATCATGGCCTGCTGCACCTGATCCAGATTGTCTGAGGTGAGGCCGGTGAGATAGACATAGGTGTTGTCCGTCTCCGACAGGCAGAACTCCACGGAGTAGTAGCCCTGGGGCATGGGCACCCCGTCGGCGATGGTGTTCACCGGGCCCTGGATGTCGTGAAGCTGGGTTTCCAGAACCAGCGTCCCGTCCGGGGCGTACACCGCGTAGGAGGCGATGGACTCCACCATGGGGGAGTCCTCCAGGGCGGAGGGGTCCGGCACCCCGTCATAGCGGGACACGGTCCCCTCCAGGTCGGTGATCTGGGAATAAAAGCCGCTGTTCTGGCCGGTCAGCACGCCGGGCGTGGAGTCCGGCGCGGCGGCCCGGGCGGCGGGGATGACCCCCGCGGCCAGCACCGCGGCCAGGGACAGGGCGGGCAGGAAGTGCAGCATTCGGTGTTTGCGCATGGGAAAAAGTCCTCCTTTGTGGAATGGGGGCGGAATAGAGGGGCGTCCGCCGGGAACTCACACCCATCTTACCACAAAAGATGGGCGGTTCCAATCAGATTCAAGATGATGCCGGCAGAAAAACGTCCGGCCCGCCCTGGCGTTCCCGCCGGGACGGGCCAGAGGCCGCGGGGACTTCAGCCGGACGTTACAGCAGTGTGCTCACCCAGTGCATGGGGAAGAAGCCCAGGGTGAAGCTGGCGGCGTTGGCGCACAGGGCGTAGAGCGCCCGCCGGCTGGGGGAGTGCTCCTTCCACAGCAGGTCGTAGGCGAACAGCTCCACCAGGAAAATGATGAGCTCGGCGGGGAAGAGCATGAGGAGATAGAGGTCGAAGCTCATCTGGGCCAGGTCGGTCCGGGTGGCAAAGTACAGGTGCAGCCCCACCTGGGTGACCACATTGACCAGCAGGAACATGAGCCAGGTGCGCCTTTTCCGGAAGCCGAAGGCCAGCAGGATCAGCCCCTCGATGACCAGGGTGGGGACAAGGGTGGAGCAGAGCTGGGCCAGGTAGAACAGGAGGGAGGGGGTGACCGCCTCCACGGTGTTGGTGGCCCAGTCATAGACCAGAACCGTGTGGAACAGCTGACGGGTATAGGGCTGCTCCACCGCCTGGGCGCCCTCAGATGTGGCCACCGCCAGCCGGAAGGTGTCCGGCAGGCCGTGGTAGGAATACACGTACTCGCCGTTACGGTCAGGGGTCAGGTCGCCGAAGATGGGTGCCCCGCCGGTGCCGCTTGACAGGGCCAGGGCCCAGCCGTCCCCCTCCAGAGCGTGGAGGGCGGAGAGAAGCTGCGGGTCATAGTGTTCAGGGTTGATCTCACTGAAGAGCTGGCCGCCGTCGCTCTGATACAGCAGGTCCACATAGCACTCCCCCTCCGGGGCATTGACCACGGTGACGGTGAGATCCGGCTTCGGGGCCGAGTCCGCCCGGGCGGGCAGGGCCAGCAGCAGCGCGCACAGCAGCGCCAGGGGCAGGGCGCGAAGGAGCGCCGATGGGGTTCGTCTCATGATGTCCTCCTTTCCAACGAAACTGATATCCTCCAGGGGCAAATTTGCAAGCTACCCCAAGCTAAAAGTATCATGGACGGGGCGGAATGTCCACAACAGAGTGGTGACAAAGGGTGACAGTTTCATGACAAAAAAGCCGCCCCGGCACAGGCCGGGGCGGCGGGATGGCAGTCAGAGCGCGGGGCTGGAGGTGAAGGTGAGGGTGACGGCCTGGACCAGATCCATGCCCTCGAAGACGGAGGGATCATAGTAATGCGCTAAGGAGTGGCTGCGGATGCCTGTACCGCTGTCCCGGAGGAGCAGGGCCACGGGGATTTCTCCGTCCAGCTCCATCTCCTGGAACTCGGTCAGGAAAACGTTCATGGAATACCCGTATGCTTCCGGTGTGGGGATGGGATTCGTCTCAATGCATATCCAACGCCGCCGTGAAAGTGCAGGGAGACTACCTGGTCCTGACCGGCTTCCATGGCAAATACGCCGCTGACGTCCTCCGGTGATCCCCCGATTACCTCACCACCGCCGGGTCGTCCCCCAGGCGGTAGACGGTAACCTCCAGCCCCACCGCCCCCTCCGGGGCCCGGAGGGCCAGAAGCTGGGCGGAGTCGTCCAAGTCAAAGACCTGGAGGAGGTAGGCAGCGTCCTCCGACAGGGGGAGAGGCTGGGCGCCGGGCTGGTCGGGCAGCAGGGCAGAGACGCCGTCTTCGTCCACGCAGGCGCCAAGGCACAGCAACAGGGCCAGGGCGGAAAGAAGAGCGCGGACCACTTGCTCTCATGGGGCTCTCACCGCCCTTCCAGGGGGGTATAATCGGTGTGGGTGCCCACGTACTTGTAGGCCGGGCGGATGATCTTGCCCATGTTGATGAGCTCCTCGATGCGGTGGGCGGACCAGCCCGCCACACGGGCCATGGCAAAGATGGGGGTGTACAGCTCCAGGGGCAGGTCCAGCATGTGGTAGACAAAGCCGGAGTAAAAGTCCACGTTGGCGGACACGCCCTTGTACATCTTCCGCTCCCCGGCGATGACCTCGGGGCCCAGCCGCTCCACCAGGGAGTAGAGCTGATACTCCTCGTCCCGGCCCTTCTCCCGGGAGAGCGTCTGCACGAAGGTGCGCAGCAGATTGGCCCGGGGGTCGGACAGGGAGTACACCGCGTGGCCCATGCCGTAGATGAGCCCCGCCTTGTCGAAGGCCTGCTTGTTCAGCAGGGCGAGGAGGTAGTGGCGGATCTCATCCTCGTCCTTCCAGTCCTTCACCGTCTGCTTCAAATCCTCAAACATCTGGATGACCTTGATGTTGGCGCCGCCGTGGCGGGGGCCCTTCAGGGAGGCCAGGGCAGCGGCCATGCAGGAGTAGGTGTCGGTGGCGGAGGAGGTGACCACGTGGGTGGTGAAGGTGGAGTTGTTGCCGCCGCCGTGGTCGGCGTGGAGGGTGAGGCACACGTCCAGCACATGGGCCTCCCAGAAGGAGTAGGAGGAGTCCGGCCGCAGCAGGGAGAGAATGTTCTCCGCGGTGGACAGCTCCTGGCGGGGGGCGTGGATGTACAGGCTGTTGCCCTCCTTGTAGTGGTAGGCCTGATAGCCGTAGACGCTGAGCATGGGGAACAGGGCGATGAGCTGGACGCACTGGCGCATGACGTTGGGCAGGGAGATGTCGTCGCACCGGTCATCATAGCTGGCCAGGTTGAGCACGCTGCGGGCCAGGGAGTTCATGATGTCGTGGCTGGGGGCCTTGAGGATGATATCCCGGACAAAGTTGTTGGGCAGGGTGCGGTAATAGGCCAGCTGGTCGCAGAACTCCTTCAGCTCCCGCTGATTGGGCAGGCGGCCCAGCAGGAGCAGGTAGGCGGTCTCCTCAAAGCCGAAGCGCTTGTCCTTCAAAGCGCCCGACACCAGTTCCTCCACGTCGATGCCCCGGTAGTAGAGCTTGCCGTCGCAGGGCACTTCCTTGCCGTCCACGACCTTTTTGGCCACAATGTCGGAGATCTCGGTGAGCCCGGCCAGGACGCCTTTGCCGTTCATGTCCCGCAGGCCGCGCTTCACGTCATATTTGACATAGTCCTCCGGATCGATGGAGCTGTTGCGCACCGCCAGGGCGGCCAGGGCCTCGATCTCCGGGGTGATGTTGCAGTAGTTGGGGTTGCTGGCCATAAATTACCTCCTTACGCAGGGCGGCCTGTGCGCCGCCGTTCATTTGCCTGAACCATTGTGGATATGTACTCATGATACTGCATAAATGTTACGAAACCGTGAAGAGGGCGGAGAAAATTTCCTTTCCCACCCCGGGGCAAGCGGACGGTTTCAACGGTTTGTCAAAAAACCCCACGGGGGCGGGGCCTTTTGACGGAAGGTCGGGTGTATATTTTTCCGGTTTTCCGGAGCCGCCGGGTCACCGGGCTGGAAGCATGGAGATATCGGTCTCTTGTCCTGTGCGTTTGATCTCCACTCTCCACGCTTCACTCTTCACTCTGCGTAGTAGTTGATCAAGCAGCCCGCCAGAATGATGTCCCACTCCCCACGGGACAGAGCCCCGCGGGGACCCCGGATTTGATCTGGCCGGCCGGAAGTGAATTCTGTCCGGCCCAAGGTTTTGCCGGGGGCAAAACGCTTGTGCGCGCAAAGCGCGTCCCGCCTGCGGCGGGTCCCGGAGCGGGACATCACTGGGCTGGAAAAGTGGAGGTTCCGGTCTCTTGCCCCGTGTGTTTGATCTCCACTCTCCACTCTCCACTCTTCACTCTTCACTCTTCACTCTCTACTCTGCGTAGTAGTTGATCAGACATCCAGCGAGGATAATGTCCCGCTCCTCCCGGGTGAGGCCGGGCAGGGCGAGGGGGAGTGCATCTTTTCCGCCGTCCTTGCGCAGGACGGTGGCCTGCACGGTGTCCCCGTCCCCCTCCAGCAGGGCACGGATGCCGGGAATGTACACCCGGTCGCCGGCCTGGAGGTTCACCTGTTCCAGCCCGGCGGCCAGGAAGGGCAGCATGCCCCAGTTCACCACGTTGGAGCGGTAGCGCTTGGTGGCGTACTCCTGGGCGATGTTGGCGCAGCCCCCCAGCACCCGCTGGCAGGAGGCGGCCTGCTCCCGGGCGGAGCCGTCGCCGGGCTTCAGGGCCATCACCAGGGAGCCCAGGCCGGTGCGGGCCGGGTCGAAGCCCGCCAGGGCCTCCGCCACCCGGGGGTCAGCGGGATTTTCCCGGCGCAGCAGCTCCAGCTCCTTCACCGCCTTGGCCCGGGGGACATACTGGGGGTCCTTCCGGGACAGGGCGAAGTCGGACAGCCGCAGGGGGTTGGAGCGGTAGGAGGAGGTCTCCCCGGAGGGGATGAGCTCGTCGGTGGTGGTCACCGGGTCGTAGATGGCGGCGCACACCGTGAGCAGCAGGTCCTCCGGCAGGGGGATCTGCTCCGGCCAGTCGGCGATGTTGGGGCCGAAGACCAGCTCCTGGCTGGGGTCGGCCCTGCCCACGCCGTAGTAGATTCTGGAGCGGTAGGCGGAGTCGTCATAGTCCCACTGCTCGTCGGGCTGGTCGGCGGTCACATCGGGCAGCTGGTCGGCGGCGGTGAGCACGCCCCCCATCTTGGCGGTGGCGGCGATAGACCGGGCGTCCATGAGAGCCACGTAGGACACCTGCCCGTCCCCGGGCTTGGAGCCCTCCCGGTTGGGGAAGTTGCGGGTGGAGTGGCGGATGGAGAAGCCGCCGTTGGCGGGCACGTCCCCCGCGCCGAAGCAGGGGCCGCAGAAGCAGGAGCGGACAGAGGCGCCGGCGGCCATGAGGTCGGCGATGCACCCCTGCTTGGTGAGCTCCAGCATGATGGGCATGGAGCCGGGGTAGCAGGACAGCCAGAAGGCGTCGGACCCCACCTGGGCGCCCCGGAGGATCTCGGCGGCCCGGCGCAGGTTCTGGTGGGTGCCGCCGGAGCAGCCGGCGATCACCGCCTGGTCCACATGGAACCGGCCGTTCACAATCTTGTCGGTGAGGGGGGCGGGGGGCTCTACACCCAGCTGATGGCGGGTGTCCTCCTCCACCTGGTGGAGCAGGTCGGCCATGTTCTCCTGGAACACCCGGATGGGGTAGGCGTTGGAGGGGTGGAAGGGCAGGGCGATCATGGGCTCCACCTTGTCCAGCTCCACCACGATGGCCCGGTCGTACCAGGCCCCCTCGCCGGGGGCGAGCTGCCGGTAGCTGTCCCCCCGGCCGAAGCGGGTGAGGGCGGTTTTGGTGTGCTCATCGGTCTGCCACACGGAGGACAGGCAGGTGGTCTCGGTGGTCATCACGTCGATGCCCGCCCGGTAGTCCACGGACAGATTGGCCACCCCGGGGCCGAAGAACTCCATGACGGCGTTCTTCACCGTGCCGGCCTGGAAGGTGGCCCCCACCAGGGCCAGGGCCAC
Organism: uncultured Oscillospiraceae bacterium; assembly: GCA_944385465.1. GTDB lineage: Bacteria > Bacillota > Clostridia > Oscillospirales > Oscillospiraceae > Enterenecus. The sequence continues at coordinate 13,722 of CALWXH010000027.1, forward strand.
GTCCTGGGGGCCCACCCCGGGCCGGGGCGCGCCGGTGAGGTAGACGGCCACCACCGGGGGATAGGCGATGTCATAGGTCTTGCGCAGCAGCTGCCGGGCCAGCTCCGGCCCGCCCTCGCCGATGGCCATGCAGCCGTAGGCCCCGTACCGGGTGTGGGAGTCGGAACCCAGGATCATGGTTCCGGGGGCGGCGTACCGCTCCCGCATGTAGGAGTGGATCACCGCCTGGTGGGCGGGGACGAACTCGCCGCCGTACTTCTTGGCCGCGGACAGGCCGAAGACGTGGTCGTCCTCGTTGATGGTGCCCCCCACGGCGCACAGGGAGTTGTGGCAGTTGGTGAGCACGTAGGGCAGGGGAAACTCCCGCATGCCGGAGGCCCGGGCGGTCTGGATGATGCCCACGTAGGTGATGTCGTGGGAGGCCATGGCGTCAAACCGGAGCCGCAGCCGGTCCGGGTCGCCGGAGGTGTTGTGGGCCTGGAGGATGGACCAGGCCATGGTGGCGCGCACCCCGGCCTCGTCTTTGGGGGCGGGGACCAGGCGGCCGCCCTGCCATTTCATCCCTTCCTTGTGAATGGTGAGCATGAGAATGCCTCCTCGGAAATCATATGTACAGCATGATGCTTTAGTGTACCAAATTATCCGGCGTTTTGCAAGCGGAGCGGGGAAAAACCTTCTACACGCCGCCGGCGTTGCGGCAAGTTCCACAAAAACAGAGGGCGGGGCAGGGGAGAAGGCAGGTGCTGTTGCCTGAAAATGGGCCGCAGACCGGAAAAGATACGCTTTCCTATTGACAAACGGCGCGGTTCTGCTACAATAGGCCCATCGCAAATATCTCAAAAATTTTAGCTAAATATTTTTATCTAAAAAATTTCGGGTAAAAGTATGAGGCCATCCATTCTAACTGGACGAGGAGCGTATCATCATGGATTTTGAAAAGATGAGAGAGATCATCGCGGAGAACCTGAGCTGCGAGCTGGACAAGGTGACCATGGAGGCCGACCTGGCCGACGATCTGGGGGCCGACTCCCTGGCCGCCGTGGAGCTGTCCATGGCGCTGGAGGACGAGTTCGGTGTGGCCATCGACGACGAGGACCTGCCCAAGCTGAAGACGGTGGGCGACCTGGCCAACTACATCAGCGCACGCATCTGAGCGGGCGGCAGTGCAACCCAAGGGGCATCGGTATTTGCCGATGCCCCTTTCCAAAAGGAGACGCGCCATGAACAACCAAGATATCTTTGACCTGATGGCCCGGTTTGACGCCGGCGCCGCCACCAGGATGAAACTCACCACAGGGAACTTCACCCTGGAGCTGGAGAAGGGGGGCAGCGCCGCCCCCTGCGCCGCTCCCGCCGCCCCCGTCCCGGCCCCCAACCTCCGGGAGGAGGCTGCCGCGCCCCAGGGCCCCTGTGTCACCGCCCCTCTGGTGGGCACCTTTTACACCGCCCCCCAGCCCGGGGCGGAGCCCTTTGTCCGGCCCGGGCAGAAGGTGAAGAAGGGCCAGACCGTGGGGCTGCTGGAGGCCATGAAGATGATGAGCGAGGTGCAGGCCCCCTGCGACTGCGTCATTGAGGAAGTGCTGGCCCAGGACGGGACCCTGGTGTCCTTCGGGGAGCCCCTGGTGCGCTACCGGGAAGGGTGAGACCATGTTCAAGCGAATTCTCATCGCCAACCGGGGCGAGATCGCCGTGCGGGTGTTCCGGGCCTGCCGGGAGCTGGATATCGAGCCGGTGGCGGTATACTCCCAGGCCGACCGGGAGGCCCTCCACGTCCAGCTGGCGGAGCGGGCCTGGTGCATCGGCCCCGCCCGGTCCGCCGACAGCTACCTCAACATGGACGCCATCCTCACCGTGGCCAAGGCCGCCGGCTGTGACGCCATTCACCCCGGCTACGGCTTTCTCAGCGAAAACGCCGACTTTGCCGACGCCTGCAAGGCGGCGGGGGTGGTGTTCATCGGCCCCTCCGGGGACGTGATCCGGGCCATGGGCAACAAGGCCGCCGCCCGGGCGCTGATGCAGCAGGCCGGGGTGCCGGTGGTGCCCGGCTCCGACGGGGCGGTGGACACCGCCGCCCAGGCCAGGACCATCGCCGACGCCATCGGCTACCCGGTGCTCATCAAGGCCGCCGCCGGCGGCGGCGGCCGGGGGATGCGCCGGGTCTATGAGCCGGAGCAGCTGGAACCCCTGTTTGAAGAGGCCAGGGGAGAGGCCCTGGCCTGCTTCGGGGACGGGGAGATGTATCTGGAGAAGCTCATCCTCCGCCCCCGGCACATTGAGTTTCAGATCATGGCCGACAGAGAGGGCCATGTGATCCAGCTGGGGGAGCGGGACTGCTCCATCCAGCGGCGCAACCAGAAGCTGCTGGAGGAGTCTCCCTCCAGAGCCCTCACCCCCCAGCTGCGGGAACAGATGGGGGCGGCCGCCGTGGCCGCCGCCCGGGCCGCGGGCTATGAGAACGCGGGCACCGTGGAGTTTGTGGTGGACCAGGAGGGGAACTTCTATTTCATCGAGATGAACACCCGCATCCAGGTGGAGCACCCGGTGACGGAGCTGGTCACCGGGCTGGACCTGGTGCGGGAGCAGATCCGGGTGGCCGCGGGGCTGCCCCTGTCCGTCACCCAGGAGGGGGTGTCCCTCCGGGGGCACGCCATCGAGTGCCGGATCAACGCCGAGGACCCGGCCTACAACTTCCGGCCCAGCCCGGGGAAGGTGGGCTTTCTCCACCTGCCCGGCGGGTTTGGGGTGCGGGTGGACACCGGGCTGTACCCCGGCTGCGAGCTGCCCGCCCACTATGATTCCCTCATGGCCAAGATCATCGTCCACGCCCCCACCCGGCTGGAGGCCATCCGGCGGATGCGCCGCAGCCTGGAGGAACTGATCATCGAGGGGCCGGCCACCAACACCGACCTGCTCCATCAGATTCTCTATCATCCCGACTTTGTCCGGGGCAACTACAACACGGGATTCCTGGAAGACCATCTGGACACGCTGTTGGCCTGGAGCGGCAGCGGAGAGGAGGGTGAGGCATGAGCAGCATCCTGGCCCAGCGCCGGCAGAAGCTGCTGGCCATGAAGGCCCTGCGCTCCACCCCCCATGTGCCGGTGTACACCCGGGAGACCTGTCCCGGCTGCGGACAGATGGTGGAGCGGCGGGAGCTGTCCAACCACCAGTACGTGTGCCCCCTGTGCGGCTACCACCACCCGGTGGGGGCCTACTACCGGCTGAGTCTGGTGCTGGACAAGGGCACCTTCCGGGAGCTGGACGCCGCCCTGGCCTCCAATGACCCGCTGAACTTCCCCGGCTACAAGGCCAAGCTGGACAGCGCCCGGCGGCGCACCGGCACCGGGGAGGGGGTGGTCACCGCCCTGGGCCGCATCGGCGGCAGAAAGGTGGCGGTGGGCGCCCTGGACAGCCGCTTTTTCATGGGCAGCATGTCCGCCGCCCTGGGGGAGAAGGTGACCCGGCTCATCGAACTGGCGGGGAAGAACAGGCTGCCCCTGATCCTGTTCTCCGCCAGCGGCGGGGCCCGGATGCAGGAGGGCATCCTGTCCCTGATGCAGATGGCCAAGACCTCCGCCGCCCTGGAGCGGTTCTCCCGGAGAGGCGGGCTGTATCTCTCGGTGCTCACCCACCCCACCACCGGCGGGGTGACCGCCAGCTTTGCCAGCCTGGGGGACATTATGCTGGCCGAGCCCGGGGCCCTCATCGGCTTTGCTGGCCCCCGGGTGATTGAGCAGACCATCGGGGAGAAGCTGCCCGAGGGCTTCCAGAGCGCGGAATACCTGCTGGAGCACGGGTTCCTGGATGCCATTGTCCCCAGGGGGGAGCTGCGCTCCACCCTGATCCGGCTGCTGGCGCTGCACGGAAAGGAGGGGGACCGCCATGGCCAAGGCTGAGCTGACCCCCGCCCAGCGCCTGGCGCTGGCCCGGCACCCGGAGCGGCCGGGGACGGTGGAGTTCATCCAGAATCTGTTCACCGACTTTTTTGAGCAGCGGGGAGACCGCCTGTGCGCCGACGACGGCAGCATCTGCGGCGGCATCGCCCGCTTTCACGGCCGGAGCGTGACGGTGCTGGGACACCGGAAGGGCCGCACCCTGGAGGAGCATGTGGCCTGCCGCTTCGGCATGCCTACCCCCGAGGGCTACCGCAAGGCCCAGCGCCTCATGACCCAGGCGGAGAAGTTCCGCCGGCCTGTGATCACCTTCATTGACACCCCCGGCGCCTATCCCGGTCTGGAGGCGGAGGCCCGGGGCCAGGGGGAGGCCATCGCCCGGTGCCTGGCCCTGATGTCCTCCCTCACCGTGCCGGTCCTCTGCGTGGTCACCGGGGAGGGGGGGAGTGGCGGCGCTCTGGCCCTGGGGGTGGGCAACCGGGTGCTCATGCTGGAAAACGCGGTGTACTCGGTGCTCTCCCCGGAGGGGTTTGCCTCCATCCTGTGGAAGGACGCCTCCCGCAGCGCCGAGGCCTGCGACGTGATGAAGCTCACCGCCGCCGACCTGCTGGAGCTGGGGGTCATCGACGGTATCATCCCGGAGCCGGAGGGGGGCGCCCATCTGGCCCCCCAGGTGCTCTACCGGGCGCTGGACGCCGCCCTGGCCCGGGAGCTGGGGGAGCTGGACAAGGTCCGCCCCGCCGCCCTGGCCGCGGCACGCTATCAGAAATTCCGTAAAATGGGCGAGCAAGCCCTGAGAAAGGAGCGTCCATGAGCGGATTGAAACTGCTGTCCACCGGCTCGGCTCTGCCCAGCCAGGTGGTGACCAACGACGATCTGGCCCGGGTGGTGGACACCTCAGATGAGTGGATCGCCAGCCGCACCGGCATCTCCGCCCGCCGCCGCTGCGCCCCGGGGGAGAGCCACACCGGCCTGTGCCTGGCCGCCGCCCGGCAGGCCCTGGAGCGCGCCGGGGTGGGGCCGGAGGAAGTGGGGGTGTGCCTGGTGGCCACCCTGACGGCGGATCAGCTCAGCCCCGCCGCCGCCTGTACCCTCCAGCGGGAGCTGGGCATGGGGGAGGACACGGTGTGCTTTGACCTCAACGCCGCCTGCTCCGGCTTTGTCTACGCCCTGCACACCGCCCAGTGTCTGCTGGCCGCCGCCCCCCGGAAGATCGGCCTCATCCTGGGCGCCGAGGTGCTCAGCCGGGTGTTGGATTACACCGACCGGAGCACCTGTATCCTCTTCGGGGACGGGGCGGGGGCCGCTGTGGTAGAGTGGCGGGAGGACTATCCCTCCCTCCACGCCGTGCTGGGCTGCCGGGGCAGCCAGGCCATCCACATTCCCGGCGTGGCCGCCGGCGCCCCCAGCTATGTCCACATGGAGGGACAGGCGGTGTTCCGCTTCGCGGTGGAGACGGTGCCCGCCTGCATCACCCAGGTGCTGGACGCAGCGAGGCTCACCGTGGACGACGTGGACCGCTTCGTCTTTCACCAGGCCAACCAGCGCATCATTGACATGGCGGTGCGCCGGCTGAAGCTGCCGCCGGAGAAGTGTACCGGGAACATCGCCTCCACGGGGAACACCTCGGCGGCCAGCGTGCCCCTCCTGCTGGACGAGCTGGTACGCTCCGGCGGTCTGTGCCCCGGCCAGCGTGCCCTGTGCGTGGGCTTCGGCGCGGGGCTGACCTGGGGCGGCGCGCTGCTGGAAGTGGGCGAGCCCCGTCTTTCGTAGGGGCGGATGTCTGCATCCGCCCATCTGTTGAGAAGGAGAATATGATGAAATTAAACGAACTTCTGGGGATTGAGTTCCCCATCATCCAGGGGGGCATGGCCAACATCGCCACGGGGGCCTTTGCCGCGGCGGTGTCCAATGCCGGCGCCCTGGGCCTGGTGGGCTCCGGCGGCATGGACGCCCAGGCGCTGCGCGCCGAGATCCGCGCCGCCCGGGCCATGACCGAGAAACCCTTTGGGGTCAACCTGATGCTCATGAACCCCCACATCGACGAGCTGGCCCAGGTGGTGGTGGAGGAGGGCGTCCGGGTGGTGACCACCGGCGCGGGCAACCCGGGCAAGTACATCCCCGCCTGGAAGCAGGCGGGCATCCGGGTGTTCCCCGTGGTGGCCGCCCCCATCCTGGCCAAGCGCCTGGAGCGCTACGGGGTGGACGGCTTCATCGCCGAGGGCACCGAGTCCGGCGGCCACGTGGGGGAGATGACCACCATGGCCCTGGTGCCCCAGGTGGTGGACGCGGTGGGCGTGCCCGTCATCGCCGCCGGCGGCATTGCCGACGGCCGGCAGATGGCCGCCGCCTTTGCCCTGGGGGCCTGCGGCGTGCAGGTGGGTACCTGCCTGCTGGCCAGCGCAGAGTGCCCCATCCATGACAACTACAAGCAGGCCGTGGTGAAGGCGGGGCCCAACGACACCGTGGTCACCGGCCGCTCCGGCGGCGCCCCGGTGCGGGTGCTGAAGAACAAGATGGCCCGGGAGTATCTGCGCATGGAGAAGGACAACCTGCCCCTGGCCGAGCTGGAGAAGCTCACCCTGGGCTCCCTGCGCCGGGCCGTCTTTGACGGGGACACCGACACCGGCAGCCTCATGGCCGGCCAGGTGGCGGGCATGGTCCGGGAGGTCAAACCCCTGCGGCAGATCTTTGAGGAGCTGATGGCCGGCTGCCAGTCGGTCTGGAAGGAGCTGTGCGAATGAAACTGGCCTTTTTGTACGCCGGGCAGGGCACCCAGCACCCCGGCATGGGAGCGGACCTCTATGCGCGCTACCCGGAGTTTCGCGCCGTGGTGGACGGGGCGCGGCTGGACTTTGACCTGAAAGCCGCCATGTTCTCCGACCCCGACGGGGTGCTGAATGAGACCCGGTACACCCAGCCCTGCATGGTGGCCTTTGCCTGCGGCCTGACGGCGGTGCTGGCCAGGCTGGGCATCACCCCGGACTACGCCGCCGGCCTGTCCCTGGGGGAGTACTCCGCCCTGGCCTGCGCCGGGGTGTTCAGCCCGGAGCAGGCCGTCTCCCTGGTGGCCTTCCGGGGGCAGGTCATGGCGAAGGCGGCCCAGGGCCGTCCCTGCGGCATGACCGCCGTGCTGAACCTGGACCGGGAGAAGCTGCTGGCGGTGTGCCGTCAGGCCCGGGAAGAGGGGCTGGGGGTGGTGGAGATCGCCAACTACAACTGCCCCGGCCAGCTGGTCATCGGCGGCGACCAGGCCGCCGTGGACCGGGCCGCCGCCCTGGCCAAAGAGGCGGGGGCCCGGCGCTGTATGCCCCTGAAGGTGAGCGGCCCCTTCCACACCTCCCTGATGGCCCCCGCCGGGGACGCCCTGGCAGAGCGGTTCCGGACCGAGTCCTTTGGGGAGATGCGCATTCCCGTGCTGTTCAACTGCCTGGGCCGGGAGATGGGGCCGGAGGACACCATCCCCACCCTGCTGGAGCGGCAGGTCCAGTCCTCGGTGTACATGGAGGACACCATCCGCCGCCTGGCGCGGCTGGGGGTGGACACCGTGGTGGAGATCGGGCCGGGGAAGGCCCTGTCCGGCTTTGTGCGCAAGACCGCCCCGGACATCCAGACCTATGGCGTGGAGACCTGCGCCGACGTGGAGGCGGTGTGCGCCGCCCTGAAAGGAGAGTAAGCCATGAGCATGGAGGGAAAAATCGCCATCGTCACCGGCGGCAGCCGGGGCATCGGCCGGGCTGTCTGCCTGGAGCTGGCCCGGCAGGGCGCCGATATCGTGTTCTCCTACGCGGGCAACACCGCCGCGGCGGAGGAGACCCTGGCCCAGCTCCAGGCCCTGGGCGTCCGGGCCCGGGGGGTGCAGGGCAGCGTGGCCGACCCGGAGGCGGTGAAGAACCTGGTGGACACCGCGGTGAAGGAGCTGGGCGGGGTGCACATCCTGGTGAACAACGCCGGCATCACCCGGGACGGCCTGGCCATGACCCTGAAGGAGGAGGACTTCGACGCGGTCATTGAGACCAACCTGAAGGGGGCCTTCCTGTGCATGAAAGCGGTGGCCCGGCCCATGATGAAGGCCCGGTACGGCCGCATTGTCAACCTCAGCTCCGTGGTGGCCCTGCGGGGCAACCCGGGGCAGATCAACTACTGCGCCAGCAAGGGCGGGGTCATCGGCATGACCAAATCCCTGGCCAAGGAGCTGGGCAGCCGGGGCATCACCGTCAACGCGGTGGCCCCGGGGTATATCCAGACGGACATGACCGCCGCCATGGCGGAGGGGGCCCAGCAGGCCATGCTGTCCACCATCCCCCTGGGCCGGGCCGGCCGGCCGGAGGACGTGGCCAGGGCGGTGGCCTTCCTGGCCAGCGACGCCGCCGCCTACATCACCGGCCAGGTGCTGGGTGTAGATGGCGGCATGGGCATGTGAAGGCGCGAGCGTTTCTGCGGAAACGCTAAGACCGGCTGATGCCGGCGCGCCTTCAAAGGGGGCCAGCCCCCTTTGAGGAACCCCCGCCCTGCGGGGCGGACGGAACTATGCTGTCCGAGCTATTTGGCCTCTGCCCGAAAAGCGCATCGGGCGCGGCGTGTGAGACATCGGGAGCCCCTGGCTCTGTTAGGAGGAAGAAAAAACTATGGAAAAACGCAGAGTGCTGATCACCGGCATGGGCACGGTCAACCCCGTGGGGAACAGTCTGCCCCAGGCCTGGCAGGCGGTGCGGCGGGGGGTGTGCGGCATCGGCCCCATCACCCAGTACGACAGCGCCGCCCAGAAGGTGCATCTGGCCGCCGAGGTAAAGGACTGGGACCCCAAGCAGGCGCTGGACGGCCGGGACTGGCGGCATATGAGCCGCTATGCCCAGCTGGCCATGGCCGCCGCCCAGGAGGCGGTGGCGGACAGCGGGGTGGAGCTGGACAAGCTGGACCGCACCCGCTGCGGCGTCATCCTGTCCAGCGGCATCGGGGGCATCGGCATGACGGAGAAGGAGCAGGTGCGCTGTTCCGAGAAGGGCTATGACCGGGCCAACCCCTACTATATCCCCATGACCATCGCCAATATGGGGGCGGGGCTCATGGCCATCGCCTTCGGCTTCCAGGGCATGTGCACCTGCCCGGTGACCGCCTGCGCCGGAGGCACCAACGCGGTGGGGGACGCCTTCCGGTATATCCGGGACGGCTATGGCGATGTGATGCTGTGCGGCGGCGCCGAGTCCGCCATCACGCCGCTGTCCATCGGCGGCTTCACCTCCATGCGGGCCCTCCACGTGGGGGATGACCCCACCTGCGCCAGCGTGCCCTTTGACGAGCGGCGCAGCGGCTTTGTCATGGGGGAGGGCGCCGGCGTGCTGCTGCTGGAGGAGTATGAGCACGCCATGGCCCGGGGGGCCAAGGTGTATGCCGAGGTGGTGGGCTACGGGGTGACCTGTGACGCCTACCACATGACCGCCCCCGCCCCTGGGGGAGAGGGGGGCGCCCGGGCCATGGCCCAGGCCCTGGCCGACGCCGGGGTGGCCCCGGAGCAGGTGGGCTATATCAACGCCCACGGCACCTCCACCCAGCTCAACGACTCCGGGGAGACCGCCGCCATCAAGGCCGTGTTCGGGGCCCACGCCCGCCGGCTGGCGGTGAGCTCCACCAAGTCCATGACCGGGCACATGCTGGGGGCCGCCGGCGGGGTGGAGGCCATCTTCACCGCCATGGCCCTGAAAGATGGCTTCCTGCCTGCCACCATCCACTACCAGCAGCCCGACCCGGCCTGCGATCTGGACTATGTGCCCAACCAGGGGCGGCGGGAGCAGGTGGAGTACGCCATGTCCAACTCCCTGGGCTTTGGCGGGCACAATGCCTGCGTGTTGATGAAACGATGGGAGGGCTGAGGTCATGATGCAGTACAACTCCAATGAAATCGCCGCCATCCTGCCCCACCGCTATCCCTTCGCCCTGGTGGACCGGATTGTGGACGGGGAAGCGGGGAAGTGGGCCCGGGGCATCAAGTGCGTCAGCGTCAACGAGCCCTTCTTCCAGGGACATTTCCCCCAGTACCATGTGATGCCCGGCGTGCTCATCCTGGAGGCCCTGGCCCAGGTGGGGGCGGTGGCCGTGCTGTCCCTGCCGGAGCACCGGGGAAAGATCGGCTTTCTGGGCGCCGTCAAGAACGCCCGCTTCCGCCGCCAGGTGACCCCAGGGGACGTGCTGGAGCTGGAGTGCACCATCCTCCGGCAGAAGGGCGTAGTGGCCATCGCCCAGGCCAGGGCCACCGTGGACGGCCAGGAGGCGGTGACGGCGGAACTGACCTTCGCCCTGAGCAAAAATGCGTGAAAACCCTGTTCCTCCCCCAAGTTTTGTGGTAGAATGGGGAAAACCGCAAAAGAGTGTGGGGGTATGGAGCATGTTGGAAGAGAAGTTTCAAGCGGTGTATACAAAGTTCAAATTGCATTTTTATCAGGAGATCTTCGCCCGGTTCCAGAGCCGGGAGGCCAGCCTCACCACGGTGGAGACCTTCGCCATGGAGGCCATCATGGCCCTGGGGACCCCCACCGTGAATGAGTTTGCCTCCTTCATGCGCATCTCTTCCTCCAACGCGGCCTATAAGATCAACAGCCTGATCCGGAAGGGCTACGTGGAGAAGGTCCGCTCCTCCCACGACAAGCGGGAGCACCACCTGAAGGTGACGGAGAAGTATATGCACTTCTACAACATCAGCAACGACTACCTGCGGGCCGTCATGGAGCGCATCCGGATCCGGTTCACCCCCGCGGAGTGCGACAAGCTGGAGGAGATCCTCACCATTATGGACCAGGAGCTCATGCCTGAGGTGCAGCTGCCCCAGCCGGCGGGGAATTGAGAGAAAAAAGGGACGCCTCCGGGCGTCCCTTTTCTGTAAAGCGAAAACACATGACAAACATTGAGCGAGAAGGATAGCGGGGCGGTTTTTTCGGCCCCGAGCATAAAAATCTCCGAAGGGTGAAGGCGGCCAAGGGCCGCCGGAACCGGGGCCCCACACAGTGGGGCGGCGCTTTTGCGCCGTACAAGCGTTTTGCCTCTGGGCAAAACCTTGGCGCAGGCGGAATTCACTTCCGCCGAGCATTTGAAATTCCCCAGGATTCCATAAAAATG
>CALWXH010000028.1 GCA_944385465.1 uncultured Oscillospiraceae bacterium
ATGCTGGTGGTGGGCGACCGGGACATGGAGAACGGCACCGTCTCCCCCCGGCACCGCACCGGCGAGGACCTGGGCGGCATGAGCCTGGAGCAGTTCGCCGCCCTGCTGAAGGACGAAGTGGACAGCAAGGCCATCAAGTAAAACACACCATACCCGTTCCAGACAAAGGCCCTTGGCGCTGCCAAGGGCCTTTTGCTTGCGGCGCCTCCGCCGGTATGCTATAATAGTCCAAAATATTGGACCGCTGTCCTGATAGACTCAGGGGCGTACAGGAGGTGATCTCATGGCCAGAAGCGCCAATCAGAAAAAGAAGCTGCCCGTCCTGGCCCGGCTGCTGCTGGAGCGCAGCGACGAGGAGCATCCCGTCACCACCGCCCAGGCGCTGGAGGAGCTGGCCCGCTGGGACATTCCCGCCGAGCGCAAGAGCATTTATGACGACATGGAACAGCTGCGCCAGCTGGGCATGGACGTGCAGCTGCGCAAGGGCCGGGAGGGCGGCTGGTTTGTGGGCCAGCGGGAGTTTGAGCTGGCGGAGCTGAAGCTGTTGGTGGACGCGGTGTCCTCCAGCCGGTTCCTCACCCAGCGCAAGAGCGACGCGCTGATCCACAAGCTGGAATCCCTGGCCAGCACCCATCAGGCCCGTCAGCTCCAGCGCCAGGTCTACGTGGACCGGCGGGTCAAGACCATGAACGAGCGCATCTTTTACAATGTGGACAAGCTCCACGCCGCCATCGCGGTCCACCGGGTGGTCTCCTTTCTCTACTTTGAATACAACATGTACAAGGAAAAGGTGCCCCGCCGGGGTGGGGAGCGGTACCGGGTCACCCCCTTCGGCCTGATCTGGGACAACGAGAACTACTACCTGGCCGGCTGGGACGAGATCCGGGGGGATCTGCGCCACTACCGGGTGGACAAGATGAGCGACATCATCATCACCGGCCTGCCCGGCTCCGACCGGGGGGACTGGGAGGCGGAGGGCTATGCCCGGCGGCACTTCGGCATGTACGCCGGCCGGGACTGCCGGCTCACCCTGCGGTGTGACGCCGCCCTGGCCGGGGTGGTGCTGGACCGGTTCGGGCAGGACATCTCCCTCATCCCCGACGGGGAGACCCACTTCACGGTGGCGCTGGACCTGGTGGTCAGCCCGCCCTTCTGGGGCTGGCTGTTCGGGCTGGGGCCCGGGGTGGAGGTCCTCTCCCCCCAGTGGGCCGCCACAGAATTCCGCCAGCGTCTGGAGACGCTGCTCCGGCAGTATCAGCATCAGGACTGAACCGCCCCGCGTCCGGGCATACTTCTCCCACAGAGGGGAGGAATGGCCTGTGGAGCATCCGGTACATCTGGGCCGGGACATGTATGAATTGGGCGTCCGGCTGGGGGGACTGGGCGGGGTGGCCATCGGCTGCACCGGCGGCCCCCTGGCCAGGGCGCTGGCCCGCGCCGCCGGGTGCGGCGCCGCCCTGGCCGGGGGCGAGGTGTGGTTTCACGACGGCAGCTGCGCCGCCTGTGCCGCCTGGCTGGGCCGGTATTACGCCGTGCCGGCCTCCCTCTTCCTGCGGCAGGCCGGCGGCGCCGTCACATCCTGGGTGCTGGATGGGAACGGCAGGCTGCTGGACCCTCCGCCCCCGCCCCCGGCCCGTCTCCCCCGCTGCGGCCAGTGGGATCTCTGGGTGGGCGCCGATCAGGCCTGGGCCGCCCACCGGGCCGCCGGCCTCCAGTGGTGGGGCGCGGTGTCCGTCCAGGGCCCGGCGGGCCTGCTCCTGACCCTGGAGCGCATGGGCTGCGCCCTGGTCTCCCCCGCCCCGGGCGTCCCCCTGCTGCGCGCCGACCAGGATGGCTTCACCCTCACCCTGGAGCAGAACGGCGCCGCTGCGCTTCTGCCCGGGGAGGACGCCCCGGCCGCCGCCGCGGCCTGGCTGTCCCAGGGGCATCCCCTGTCCGCCCTTGTTCCGCGCCCCCGGCTGCTGTGAGCTTCCCCCGCCTTGCAAAAGGCGGGTTTTTCTTGTCATTTCCGGCCTGCAAGGTTGACTTTCCACCCCGGGGCCGGTAGAATATTCCTCAGAAGGCCGGCCCCGCCGGCACAAGACAGATGGGAGGAGTCCATATGATCTATGACACCCTGAACCACTGGAAACAATACGAGCACGTCCACCCCGGCATCGCCGCCGGACTGAAGTTCCTGGCCGAGACCGATCTCACCACCCTGGCTGACGGACATTACGAGCTGGATGGCGACCGGGTCTTTGTCAATGTCATGTCCTACGAGACCAAGGCGGAAAATCCCACCCCGGAGCGCCACGAAAAATACGTGGATATCTTCTACCTGCTGGAGGGAGAGGAAGAGGTGGCGGTGTGCCCCATTGAGGAGCTGGGGGAGACCGTCCTGGCCAATCCCGACGGCGACATCTGGCTGCAGAAGGGCGAGGGCGTCCACCTGCCCCTGGGCAACGGCCGGTTCATCGCCCTGTTCCCCGGGGACGGCCACGCCCCCTCCATCGGGCCCCACGGCCCCGCCCCCGCCCGGAAGTGCGTGGTGAAAGTGCGCCTGTGAACACCCTGACTTATTTCGACTACGCCGCCACCACCCCCCTGCGCCCGGAGGCTCTGGAGGCCATGGCCGCCGCCCTGGCCCACTTCGGCAACCCCTCCTCCCGGTACGCCTATGGCCGGGAGGCCGCCCACCGGGTGAAGGAACACCGGGAGACTGTGGCCCGGGCCCTGGGCTGCGCCCCCGGGGAGGTGTTCTTCACCTCCTGCGGCACGGAGGGGGACAACTGGGCCATCCGGAAAGGGGTGGAGCTGGGCCGGCGGCGGGGGCGTCACATCGTCACCACCGCCGTGGAGCACGCCGCCGTGCTGGAGACCTGCCGGGATCTGGAGCGGCAGGGGTATGAGCTCACCTGCCTGCGCCCCGACCGGCAGGGCCGGATCGGCGTGGAGCAGCTGCGTGCCGCCCTCCGGCCGGACACCGCCCTGGTGTCCATGATGCTGATGAACAACGAGACCGGCGTCGTGCTCCCTGTGGCCGACTGTGTCCGGGCGGTGAAAGCCTTTGACCCGGGCATCCTGTTCCACTGCGACGCGGTCCAGGGCTTTCTCAAGCTGCCCGACCCCCTCGCCGCCACCGGGGCGGATCTCATCACCGTCAGCGGCCACAAGGTGGGCGGCCCCAAGGGGGTGGGCGCCCTGTACGTCAAAAAGGGCGTGCGCCTGGCCCCGCTGCTCACCGGCGGCGGCCAGGAGGAGGGCCTGCGCTCCGGCACGGAGGCCACCGCCCAGATCGCCGGCTTCGCCGCCGCCTGCCAGGCGGTGATGGCGGACACCGGCCGGCTGGAGCGCACCGCCGCCGTCAAGGCCTACACCCTGGAACGGCTCCAGGCCGCCATCCCCGCCCTGGAGGTCATCTCCCCCGGGGACGCGCCCCATATCTGCGCCGTCACCCTCCCAGGCTATCCCAGCGAGGTGCTGGTGCGGGTGCTGGGCGACCAGGGGATCTGCATCTCCTCCGGCTCCGCCTGCCACAAGGGGAAGCCCAGCCATGTCTTTGCCGCCATGGGCCTGCCCAGGCCCTGGCTGTCCGGCGCCCTGCGCCTGTCCTTCGCCCCGGATTCCACCCGGGAGGAGGCCGACCGGCTCATCGCCGCCCTGACCCAGGCCAGCCAGAGCATTTTTCCCACCATGTCATAATGCCGTTGGCTTACCCATCAAAAAAGCTGTGCCTTTTTTGATGGCCTTCGGTCCGGCCGCCGCTGGCGGCCGGACCGTTGATTTTGCTTGCAAAATTTCCGAGACATGATATACTATGTGGGAAACTTTCCGCCGTCCGGCCCATCCGGCGGCGATACCATTCAGAATTGAGGGAACGACTATGGATCGCATCACCATCGCCTCCGTCTTTGCCGACGGGGAACGGCTGGACGGGCAGACCGTCACCGTCATGGGCTGGGCCCGCACCATCCGGGACATGAAAACCTTCGGCTTCATCGAGCTCAACGACGGCTCCTGCTTCAAAAACCTCCAGATCGTCATGGACGCCAACGTCCTGGACAACTACAAGGACATCGCCGGGCAGAACGTGGGCGCCGCCCTCATCGTCACCGGCACGGTGGTGCTCACCCCCCAGGCCAAGCAGCCCCTGGAGATCAAGGCCGCCTCCATCCAGGTGGAGGGCCCCTCCACCCCGGACTACCCCCTGCAGAAAAAGCGCCACACGGTGGAGTACCTGCGCACCATCCAGCACCTGCGCCCCCGCACCAACCTGTTCTCCGCCGCCTTCCGGGTGCGCAGCGTGGCCGCCCACGCCATCCACACCTTCTTCCAGGACCGGGGCTTCGTCTACGTCCACACCCCCATCATCACCGCCAGCGACTGTGAGGGCGCCGGCGAGATGTTCCAGGTGACCACCCTGGACGTGAACAATCCCCCCCGCCTGCCCGACGGCAGCGTGGACTGGTCCCAGGACTTCTTCGGCAAGCGGGCCAACCTCACCGTGTCCGGCCAGCTCAACGCGGAGAACTTCGCCATGGCCTTCGGCAGCGTCTACACCTTCGGCCCCACCTTCCGGGCGGAGAACTCCAACACCCAGCGCCACGCCGCCGAGTTCTGGATGATCGAGCCGGAGATCGCCTTTGCCGACCTCAACGACGACATGAACCTGGCCGAGGACATGATCCGCCACATCATCCGCACCGTGCTGGACAAGTGCCCCGACGAGATCAACTTCTTCAACTCCTTTGTGGACAAGGGCCTGAAGGAGCGGCTGGAGCTGGTGGCGGGCTCTGAGTTTGGCCGGGTCAGCTACACCGACGCCATCGAACTTCTCAAGAAGAACAACGACAAGTTTGACTACAAAGTGGAGTGGGGCTGCGACTTGCAGACCGAGCACGAGCGCTACCTCACCGAGCAGGTGTTCAAAAAGCCCGTGTTCGTCACCGACTACCCCAAGGACATCAAGGCCTTCTATATGCGCCTCAACGACGACGGCAAGACCGTGGCCGCTGCCGACTGCCTGGTGCCCGGCATCGGCGAGATCATCGGCGGCTCCCAGCGTGAGGAGCGGCTGGACGTGCTGGAGGCGCGCATGGTCGAGCTGGGCCTGGACCCCCAGGACTACTGGTGGTACCTGGACCTGCGGCGCTACGGCTCCTGCCGCCACGCCGGCTTCGGCCTGGGCTTCGAGCGGATGGTGATGTACCTCACCGGCATCTCCAACATCCGGGACGTGGAGCTGCACCCCAGAACGGTGGGCAACGCGGATTTCTAAACCCAGACAAACAGGGCCCCGCTGTGCGGCTGCTCCCCGGCAGCTCCACGTCGGGGCCCCGTCTCTGACGGGGCGGCGCTTTGCGCCGTACAAGGGTTTTGCCCGGCAAAACCTTGCCGCAGGCGGAATTCACTTCCGCCGAGGAAGATGAATCGGGGCCCCCGGCGGATGGCACATCCGCTGGGGCGGAGCTGCATCCCAGAACGGTGGGCAACGCGGATTTCTAAACACAACACCCCAAGGCGTGACCGCCTTGGGGGTGTCTCAGCTTATAAAAAGCCTCTCAGCCCGCAAACGTGCGAGCCGCCCCGCTTTTTGGGGCGTTGAGTGCGCTGCAGCGGGCTGCAGATCTTCCGTCAAAAAGGCACAGCCTTTTTGACGGATCGCACCCCCAGGGCAGTTGAACCGCCCTGGGGGTGCTTGTTTTGATTCTGATTCTGTTCAGGACAGTTTCCCGTCCGGGGAGCAGGTGAGCACCGCCTCGATGGTGCGGCTGACAAACAGCCCCCGTCCAAAGGTCACTTCGGCAATGGCCTGGTTCCCGTCACAGCGGGCGCTGCCGCTCTTAAACCGCCATGCGGTATCGTAAATATGATAGCTGTAAGTGGCGCTGTCCGCCTCGGCGGTTTTGCCATCATAAGTAAACGTCCCCCGCACCGTCACACTCAGCAGAGCCGTATCGCTGCTGTTATACAATGTCTGCGTAGCGTTTCCTGTGACCTGGCCGGCGGCCCGCGCCTGCGTCTCCACCTCTACCTCCCGTACCAGGTAGAAGCTATCGGCGCAGTAGATGATCTCCCGCTGGACACCCCGGTCTTCCCCGGCAAAGGCGGCGGGGACGCAGGCCAGCACAACCATCAACACAGACAGCATTCCAGAAATCAGCCGCTTTTTCACATTTACTCCCCCACAATCCGAGTTTCCACAACAACATCTGTTTTCACATAATATATATCATGTTCGTTTGCCCAAACAATATAGGCAACAGCCAAAATCAACGCCAACAAACCCGCGGCGATGCCCAGCCACATCTTCCGGCGGCTGCGGCGCACATATCCGGCGGTCTCCCGCTGGGGCAGGGCGTCCTGCAGCTCCCGGGCCACCGCCTCCGGCCGGCCCAGGCGCTCCACCAGCTTCCGCCGGTCCCAGTCCGCCAGGCCGGGGTTGGTCTCCTCCAGCTCCCGGCGCCAGCCGTCCATCAGCCGGGCCCGGTCCGCGGGCGGGGCGCACACCAGCCGGGCTATCTCGTCCAGATACGCCTCATACGCCCGCGCCATTGCCACGCCCCCTTTTTTCTCTCTCCATCAGCTTCAGAAAGGCCATATGCAGCTCGCCATACTCCCCCAGGCACCGGTCCAGGTATTTCCGCCCCGCCGGGGTGATGGCGTAGTAGCTCCGGGCCCGGTTGTTGACCACCTCGGTCCGCTCCACCCGCACATAGCCCTGCTCCTCCAGCCGGTAGAGGATGGGGTAGAGCACGGCGATGGTGAACCGCCCGCCGCTGCGCTGGCGCATGGCCTGGGAGATCTCGTACCCGTACATCACCCGGTCCCGCAGCAGGCACAACACCACCAGCGGGCTGGTGGCCCGCTTGTAGTAGGATTCAAAATCGTGACCGGCTTCTCCCATGGCGCCTCCCACCCTGCACATGCTATAGCTGAAGTGTACCACATCCATTCAGCAGAATCAATATATTTCCTTGACATCCATCACTTTTTTCTCTATACTTGGTTTATCCCAAAGATTTCCCGTGGCATATGGTGATTTCCAGCGGCATTTCCCCCATTTCACTGGTCAGGAGGTATTCCTATGAGCCATGTCATTGATCGTCTGGGCCTGAACGGCAGCGTGTGGGCCTATGCCGTGGAGCTGCTCCCCCTGTTGGCAGTGACGGCGGCGGTATACCTGATCGTGTCCATCCTCCGCAACAAGCGCCGGGGCGTCCGGGTGCGGCCTCTGCGGAAGCTGGCCACCCTGGCCTTCGTGTGCTACTGCGCCGGGGTGGCGGGGCTGGTGCTTGTGCCGCTGAACTTCTGGTATTCCATGGAGGCCTGGATTCTGGGCGGCGTCTGGCCCCCCTCCTGGGTCAGGATTCTGGGCACGGGCGCTTTCAACTTCGTCCCCACCTTTGTCAAGATGCTCGCCGGCCAGGTCACCGCGGGCGCCTGGGTGCGGGCCATGGGCATGCTGAACATCCTGCTGTTCGTCCCCATGGGCCTGCTGCCCCCGCTGCTGTGGAAGCGCCTGGCCTCCTGGCGGGGGCTGGCGCTGGGGGTGGGGGTGAGCCTGGCCGTCGAGCTGCTCCAGCCCCTCATCGGCCGTGACTTTGACGTGGACGACCTGATGGCCAACGCCATCGGCACCGCCGTGGGATTGTGCGTGTGCCTGCTGCTGGGCCGTGTGCTCCCCGGCTTCGTGGCCCTGTTCCGGAAGCAGCCCCAGCCGGACAGCGCCCCCTGACCCTCCCCTTTTTCTCCCCTTCCAGCGTTCCAGCCGGAGCCGTCCCCACCGGGCGGCTCCGGCTTTCCTGCGTCCGGCGGGGATTTTCCCTCTTTTGTTCCGGCCCAAACTATGGTATGATGGGTGCGGCAATGAAACCCACATCTCGTGCCGGGGCACAGCCTCCCCGGCAGACAGGAGCGAACATATGGAACACAACAGACAACGCCGCCCCGCCCCCTCCCAGGGGGAGGAGGCCGCGGCCGACGGGCTCATCGAGGGGCGCAACGCCGTCACCGAGGCCCTGCGCTCCGGCGCGGCCATCGACAAGGTCTACATCGCCAAGGGGGACACGGACAACACCCTGGGCTACATCGCCGCCGCCGCCCGGGAGCGGGGCGTGGTGGTGGTGGACTGCGACCGGCGCAAACTGGACGCCATGAGCCGCACCCACAGCCATCAGGGGGTCATCGCCGTGGCCGCCGTGCGGGAATACGCCAGCGTGGACGACATTCTCTCCGCCGCCCGGGACAAGGGGGAGGCCCCCCTCATCGTGGTGTGCGACGAGCTCAGCGACCCCCACAACCTGGGGGCGGTGATCCGCACCGCCGAGTGCGCCGGGGCCCACGGGGTGATCATCCCCAAGCGGCGCTCCGCCGGGCTCACCGCCGTGGTGGCCAAGACCAGCGCCGGGGCGGTGAGCTATCTGCCCGTGGCCCGGGTGCCCAACCTCACCGCCTGCCTGAAGGATCTGAAGGAGGAGGGGGTCTGGGTGTACGGCACCGCCGCCGACGGCGCCACCCCCCTCTACCAGGCCGACCTGAAGGGCCCCGCCGCCATCGTCATCGGCAGCGAGGGGGACGGCATGAGCCGCCTGGTGCGGGAGCAGTGCGATTTTCTGGTGTCCATCCCCATGCGGGGCCAGCTCAACTCCCTGAACGCCTCCGCCGCCGCGGCCATCGTGCTGTACGAGGCGGTGCGGCAGCGGGGATGAGCCGTGCCGCCCCTGAGAAAGGAATACTGCGATGAACCTCACTGTCAGCCTGCTGCCCTTTGAGGCCACCGTGGCGTGCATGGCCCAGTTCCAGTCTGAGGCGTCCAGCGCGTTCTTTCAGGAGTCGCTGTACTATTTTTACCCCCAGTTTGACCGGGAGCGGATGGCCCGGCTGGACCCGCCCGGGCGGACCGCCTACCTGCGGGACACCCTGTCCCAGGTCCACCGGGAACTGCTGCCTCACCTCCAGGACAAGGCGGAGGCCTATCAGCGCCAGTGGGATCAGCACCGGGCGGTGATCCAGACCGCCTTTGAGGATCTCTTCGCCCGGAAGCTGGACGGGGTGCTGGACGACATGTCTGCCCGGGTCTCCCTGAACCCCATCTGCCCCCGCTACCTGGCCGACCACAGTTTCGACCTGTTTTACCTGAACAGCCCGCCCGGGGCGCTGGGCCTGTCCCTCCACGAGATCGTCCATTTTCTGTGGTTCCAGCTCTGGCAGGAGCACTTCCATGACGATCCCCGGGAATACGAAAGCCCCCACCTGAAGTGGGTGCTGAGCGAGATGGTGGTGGACCTGTTCCTGTCCGACCCCAGGCTGCGCCCCCTCAATCCCTATCTGGCCGACGGGACGGGAACCATTTATGAGTACTTCCACACCATGACCATCGGCGGCCGCCCCGCCCTGGAGCGCATGGCCGGGCTCTACCGGCCGGGGGACCCCGTCCGCCTCATGGAGCAGGGCTACGCCCTGTGTCTGGAGCACGAGGCGGAACTCCGCCGGGCCATGGGGTGACCTGCCCAATCTGACGCAAAAGGAGCATACCCATGTCAGATCACAAAGACAACGATAAACAGTATACCGTAGACGAAATCTTAGCCGAGTTCGGCAGCGGGAAATATTCCGCCAAGCCCTCCAAGGTGGTCCCCTTCCCGGAGCGGAAAGAACAGCCTGCCCAGCAGGAGGCCGTCCCCGTCCTCCCCGAGGACAGGCCGGAGGCCCCCCCTGCCCGGCAGAAGGCGGCGCCGGCCGCCCCCGCCCATGGGAAACGGGAGGCCCCCGCGCAGCCGGCCTCCCCTCCCCCGGCTCCGGAGCGGGGCAAGCGGGAGGCCCCCGCAAAGAAAGCGCCCCCCTCCGGGCCGGTGGCGGAGATCGTCCCGGACAGTCTGGGCCGGCACATCGCCGCCCGGCTGTCCACCCTGATGCGCCGGGCGGACCACTACGCCGACCACATGTACGACCAGGCCGAGCCCGATGAGGAGACCGTCAAGGCCGAGCGGTACATCCCCGGCGTGGACCGGGAGGAGACGCCGGACAAGCCCGCCGCCCCCCGCCTGGCCCGCCGCCCGGTGCGGCTGCCGCCGGACACCGCCCCCGCCGACCTGGCCGCCCGGTGGCAGAAGGGGCTGAAATCCCGCCGGATCCGTATTTTTCTGGCCTTTCTGGCCGGAATCGCGGCGCTGGTCCTCTCCCTGGACCTGCCCGTCCTGGATTGGAGCACGGGCGTCCTGCCCACAGCGCGGCTGGCCGCCCTGGCCGGCCTGCTGGCCCTGACCGGGCTGCTGTGCTGGGAGCTGCTGGCCCGGGGGCTGGCGCAGCTGTGCTGCCTGCGCCCCGGCGTGGAGACCCTGGCCGGTCTGGCCTGGCTGTTCACCCTGGGGGACGCGCTGGCCCTGCTGGCCCTCCACTATCGGGAAGGCCTGCCCTGCTGCGCCATCACCGCCCTGTCCATCACCTTCGCCTTCTGGGGGGAGACGCTCCACCGCCGGGCGGACCGCCTCAGCGCCAAGACCGCGGCCCAGGCCAGCACCCCCTACGTCGTCACCTTGGACGAGGAAAAATGGAGCGGCCGCCCCGCCTACACCAAGTGGTCCGGCTCCTCCGTGGGCTTTGGCAGCCAGCTGCAGACGGAGGACCTCGCCCAGCGTGTCTGGCACATCGCCGCCCCGGTGCTGCTTCTGCTGTGCCTTCTGTGCGCCCTGATGTCCGGGGTACACAGCGGCGAGGCCGGGCGGTTCCTCTGGTCCGCCTCCGCCTGCTTCACCGCCGCCTGCCCCTGGTCCGCCCTGCTGTGCTACGCCCTGCCCTATCACAAGCTGGCCCAGCGCCTGCACAAGATCGGCGCCGCCCTGGCCGGCTGGCCGGGCGTCTCCCGCTGCAAAAGCGCCGGCATCCTCATGACCGACACCGACCTCTTTCCCCCCGGCAGCATCCAGGTGGCCCAGGTGCGGGTCTTTGGCGGGGTGTCCACTGAGAAAGTGGTGGCCTACACCGCCACCCTGCTGCGGGTTTTCCCCTGCGGCCTCACCCGCCCCTTTCACGACCTGCTGCGCGCCCAGGGCGCCATCTACCGGGAGGTCTCCGGCGTGCGGGCCCACGAGGGCGGCCTGTCCGGCATCATCCGCAATCAGGAGGTGCTGGTGGGCACCTCGTCCTTCATGCACCTGATGGATGTGGAGCTGCCCCAGGGGCTGAGCATCAAGCACGGCGTCTTCTGCGCCATCAACGGTCAGCTGGCCGGGATGTTCCCGCTGAAGTACGCCATGAGCTCCGCCGTGAACCCCTCTCTGTCCGCCCTGATGCACGCCGACGTGTCCCCCATTCTGGCCACCCGGGACTTCAACCTCATCCCCGCCCTGCTGGAGCAGAAGTTCAGGCTGCCGGTGGACAAGATGGAGTTCCCCCCGGTGGAGCGGCGGCTGGAGCTGTCTCAGCCCGAGCAGGAGCACGACACCACTCCGATTGCCCTGCTGTGCCGGGAAGGCCTGAGCGCCTATTCCGACGCGGTGGTGGGCGGCCGGCGGCTGCGCACCGCCGCCCGCCGCAGCCTGATCTTTGCCCTGCTGGGCGCTGTCGTGGGCGTCTTTCTCACCTTCTACCTCACCTTTGTGGGGGCGTGGGACTCCCTCACCCCCACCAGCTTCCTGGTCTTTATGGCCGCCTGGCTGGTGCCCGAACTGCTGCTGGCCAACTGGGTGGACCAGTATTGAGGCCACCCCCCTCATTGACAAACCGCAACTTCCGTGTTACAGTGAACACACCACTCGTTTCCGAGCCCTCCGGCCTAAAGGCATGTGCCCATGGCCGGACGGCCTGGGGCGGCGCTTCCCGGCCGCCCCACGGGGTCAGCGCAGAAATGCCCTGGCCTTCCCTTTTGAAAAGGAGACAGAGACTGCCGATACCACGCTCCCGATCCGGTCTGTGACCGGACCGGCTTTTGCGCATGGCCGCTTTGTCTTCGGACGAAGTGGCCATTTTTCTCGCCCTGCGCGAATGAAAGGAGCATGTCCCATGAAACCTCTGCGAAACATCCCCGCCCTGCTGCTAACCCTGTCCCTCTGCCTGGCCCTGGCCGCCTGCTCTCCCGGCGGCATCCAGACCTCCACGCAGCCCTCCGCCCCCGCCTCCCAGGGGCCTTCCTCCTCCACCCCCGCCCAGACGCCGGAACCCGCCGGGGAGCTGGCCGACGCGGAGATCCAGGTGTTCATCGCCGCCTCCCTGGAGAACGCCTTCCAGGACATCATCGCCCTGTACGGCGAAAGCCAGCCCAATATCACCGTCACCTACTGCGCCGACTCCTCCGGCACCCTGCTCTCCCAGATCCAGGAGGGGTTTGAATGCGACATCTTCTTCTCCGCCGGCGCCCGGCAGATCGACGAGCTGGAGCGGTCCGGCCTGGCCATGGACGGCACCCGGGTGGACCTGCTGCAGAACAAGGTGGCCCTCATCACCTACAAGGGCTCCGGCACCAGCGTCACCACCCTGTCTGAGATCGGCAGCGCCTCCTCCGTGGCCCTGGCCGGCAGCTCCGTCCCCGTGGGGCAGTACACCCGCGCCGCCCTCCAGGCCCTGGGCATCCTGGACAGCGGCAGGGACGCCGCCGACTTCACCGCCCAGGAGGTGTCTGAGGCCCTGGGCGGGGTGGAGATCAACGAGACCGCCAACGTCTCCGCCACCCTCAACGCCGTGGCGGAGGGTTCCAACGAGGTGGGCACCGTCTACTACTCTGACGCCTATTCCCGCATCGACGATGTGGAGATCCTGGAACTGGTGGACAGCAGCCTCACCGGGGACATCATCTATCCCATGAGCCGGGTGGTCAATCCGGAGGCCGGCCAGGCCCAGACCGCCGCCGCGGACGACTTCTACGCCTTCCTCCAGACCGACGCGGTGATGGACATCTTTGAACGCTATCTCTTTGTGAGCAACCTGGAGGGTTGAGCCGCCCCTTCACGCGGATTGGAAAGGATGGTGATCCGGAATGGACGATGTGCTGTCCATCCTCCAGAACCTGGACTGGTCCCCCCTGTGGATTTCCCTGAAGACCGGGGCGGTGGCCACCGTGCTGTGCTTTTTCCTGGGCCTGTGGGCTGCCCGGGGCGTACTGAGGCTGGGCCCCCGGGCCCGGGCCGTGACGGACGGCATCCTCACCCTGCCCATGGTGCTGCCCCCCACGGTGGCGGGCTTTTTCCTGCTGCTGATCTTCTCCCTGCGCCGGCCCCTCGGCGGCTGGCTGTACGAGAGCTTTGACCTCAAAGTGGTACAGAGCTGGGCGGGCTGCGTCATCGCCGCCTCGGTGATCGCCTTTCCCCTGATGTACCGCAACGCCCGGGCCGCCTTTGAGCAGGTGGACGTCAACCTGATTTACGCCGGGCGCACCCTGGGCATGAGCGAGCGCGCGATTTTCTGGCGGGTGGTCGTCCCCAGCGCCGGCCCGGGCATCGCCTCGGGCACCATCCTCACCTTCGCCCGGGCCCTGGGGGAATACGGCGCCACCGCCATGCTGGCGGGCAACATCGCCGGCAAGACGGGCACCATCTCCCAGAAGATCGCCATGGTCATCCAGAACGGGGACTATGTCACCGCCGGCATCTGGGTGGTCATTGTCCTGGTCATCGCCTTTGTCATCGTGGCTGTGGTCAACCTGCTCTCCGCCCGGGCAGACAAGAATCCCAAACGCTGGTGAAGGGAGGTCCCCATGTCCTTAGAGGTAGCCATCAAGAAGCAGCTGGGCCGCTTCACCCTGAATGTGTCGTTCTCCGCCGGAAACGAGGTGCTGGCCCTGCTGGGTTCCTCCGGCTGCGGCAAGTCCATGACCCTGCGGTGCATCGCCGGTGTGGAGCGGCCGGATGAGGGGCGCATCGTGGCCGACGGGCGGGTGCTCTTCGACTCCGCCAGGCGGATCAACCTGCCGCCCCAGCAGCGGCGGGTGGGCCTGCTGTTCCAGAACTACGCCCTGTTCCCCAACATGACGGTGGAGCAGAACATCGCCGCCGGCCTGGGCCGGGGGGGCAAGGGCTCCCCTCTGGTGGCGGAATATCTCCGCCGCTTCCGCCTGGAGGGGCTGGAGCAGCACCTGCCCCGGCAGCTGTCCGGCGGCCAGCAGCAGCGGGTGGCCCTGGCCCGGATGCTGATCACCCAGCCGGCGCTGCTCATGCTGGACGAGCCCTTCTCCGCCCTGGACGCCCACCTGCGCTGGGAGCTGGAGCAGGAGGTGCTGTCCATCACCCGGGACTTTGGCGGCACCACTCTGCTGGTGAGCCACAACCGGGATGAGGTATACCGCATCGCCGATTCCATCGCCGTCTACAGCCACGGCTCCATAGACCGGGTGGGGGAAAAATGGGCCCTGTTCCGGGACCCGCGCACCGCCGTCACCGCCCGGCTCACCGGCTGCAAAAACATCGCCGCCGCCCGGTGGACGGATCATCACCTGGAGGTACCGGAGTGGGGGCTCTCCCTCTCCGCCCCCACTCCGAGCCGCCCCGCTGACTGCGTGGGGCTGCGGGCCCACTATCTCCAGGGCGTGAAACAGCCGGGGGAGAATGTGTTCCGGTATGAAGTGGTCTCCTCCATTGAGGACACCTTTTCCGTGATTCTCATGATCCGCCCGGCAGATGCCCCCCAGGCCCAGCCCATCCGCTGGGAACTGTCCAAGACCGACTTCGCCGCCCTGCCCCCCGGCCGACTGGTCCGGATCCCTCCGGAGGCCCTGATGCCCCTGGCCGGTGAAGCCACGGCCCTGCCCCATTAAAAAATCGGATGCCCGGTGTTCCGGGCATCCGATTTTTTCAGTTCAGCAGCAGCCACGCCACGAGCAGCACCGCCAGCAGGCCCACGTTGCACAGCGTGAACCACACCAGATAGGCCCCCTTGCGCTGGGGGTGCTCCCGGGCGATGAATTTGTAGGAGATCAGGCTGGCCATGGAGGCGATCAGCGTCCCCAGCCCGCCCAGATTGCAGCCCACGATCAGCCCCTCCCACTGCCGGGAAAACCCGGAGAGCAGCAGGGCCGCCGGGACATTGCTGATGGCCTGGCTGGCCAGCACCGAGACCACTACTTCATGCCCGGCCAGAATAGACGCCAGGAAGTTCCGGAACCCCTCCACGGCGCCCAGGTTGCCGATGAACACAAAGAAGGCAATGAAGGTTCCCAGCAGGGCATAGTCCACGCTGGCCAGCAGCTTCCGGTCGGTCAGCAGCAGAAAGCCGCCCACCACCGCCGCCACCGCCAGGGGCGGGATCAGCTTGAAAATGCTCCCCAGGCACAGGGCAAAGCCCAGGGCGCTGAGGAGGAGCACCCTGCGGCTGCCCAGGCCGGCCTCCATGGTCACCTGGGACACCGTCCCCGACGGCAGCAGCAGGATGATCCCCGTCAGGCACAGGGCGGACAGCAGCACATAGGGCAGCATCAGCAGGCACAGATCCGCAAAGCCCATGCCGGACTGCGTGTACAGATACAGGTTCTGCGGGTTGCCCATGGGGGTGAGCATACTGCCCAGGTTGGCCGCCGCCGTCTGGAGCACCACCAGGGGGACGGCCAGTTCTCCCCGCCCCGACAGGTGCAGTACAATGAGGCCAAAGGGCACAAAGGTGATCAGCGCCACATCATTGGTCACCAGCATGCTGAAGAAGAAGGGCAGAAACACCAGCAGGAAGAGCATGGCCCGGGACGTGGCGGTACGCCGGAGCAGACGGTTGCCCAGCCACAGGAACAGGCCGCCCTTCTGAAATCCCTTCACCACCGCCATCAGGGCAAAAAGCAGCGCCAGGGTATCCCAGTCTATATAGTCCAGATAGGCCGCGCTGGGCGGCACAAAAAACAGGGAGATCACCGCCAGTATTCCGGCAATGCACAGCACTGTCTCCCGCCGGAAGGCCTCCGCCAGCATGCGGCCCACGCGTCCACTCATCCCGCAACCACTCCATCTCTCCATACTGTCCCGGCGGCCTGCCGGGAATGCTCTCCCCCATAGTTTAGCGGTTCTTCCCCCGCGTGTATATATCTGTTTTCCACATTTTTCTCAGGAAAACGGAAGCATTTCTCAGGCGGTACGTTCTGCGAAAAAAAGATGCGTTTTCTCTCCCGGCGTGCTATACTAAAACAGATATCCGGCGGGGCGCCGTGTCCGCCCACAGCCTTCAAGAGAGGTCGATGCAGATGAGAGAGATCCTGAATGCCCCCTTCCTGGTGGAGATGATGCGCACCACAGCCAACATGTACCGCCTGGGCTGGGACGAGCGCAACGGCGGCAACATCAGCCTGCTCCTGGACGAGGCGGAGCTGGGAGAATACCTGGACCTGGATCACGTCCTGCGGGAGATCCCCACGGGATTCCAGGCCCCCGCCCTGGCCGGCCGCTGTTTCCTGGTCACCGGCACGGGAAAGTATTTTAAAAATGTGCAGTATGACCCGGAGAACAGCCTGGGCATCCTCCGGCTCAAGGAGGACGGGGCCACCGCCCAGCTGCTCTGGGGCTTTTCCGATGGGGGCACCTTCACCAGCGAACTGCCCACCCACCTCATGAGCCACGCCGCCAGGCTGGAAGTGGACCCCCGGCAGCGCGTCGTCCTCCACTGCCATCCCCTCAATCTGGTGGCCATGACCTTCGTCCACGATCTGGATCAGCGCGCGTTCACCCGCACGCTCTGGCAGATGTGCACCGAGTGCATCATGTTCTTCCCGGACGGCGTGGGCGTGCTGCCCTGGATGGTATGCGGGACCAATGAGATCGGCAGGGCCACCGCGGAAAAAATGCGCGACACCCGGCTCGTGGTGTGGGCCCATCACGGCATTTACGGCGTGGGCGCCAGCCTGGACGAGGCCTTCGGCCTGGTGGAAACGGCGGAAAAGGGGGCGCAGATCTACATGAAGATCGCCCACCTGCCCTGGAAGCAGTTTATCACCGACGGGCAGCTGCGCCAGGTGGCCGCGCGCTTCGGCCTGACCCCCCGGGCCGGGTATCTGGACTGACCCCCCCGGCCTGCCCAGGCGGGCTTTCCAAAAAACGAGCGGCGCAACGCCGTGTGCGCCAGAAAAACAGCGTATGGATTCACGCAAACCGCGCCAAATCACGGCGGCAGCGGGACAGATAAGAAAAAAGAAAGGAAGGAAGCACCGTGTTGATTCGAAATGGCCGGCTCCACGATGGGCTCGGAGCGGTCTCGCACCAGGATCTGCGCATCGAGGGAGACAGGATTCTCACCATTGGGAAGGCCCTCTCCCCCCTGGAGGGGGAGGAGGTGTTCGACGCCTCGGGGATGGAGGTGTTCCCCGGGTTCGTACAGCCCCTCTCCCAGTGGGGGGTCAACGGAAACATGACGGAGATCCGCCCCTCCTCCAATGACAACGACGAGCGCAGCAACCCCATCATGCCGGAATTGGATGGATTTTACGCCTTCAACGGCCGGGCCGCCACCTATCAGCAGCTGGGCGCCTTTGGCCTGACCTGCTGTGGTGTGGCCCCCACGGACAACAATCTGTTCGGAGGCACCATCGCCCTGTTCTGCGTGGATGGGGTCAATCCCTACAAGATGTGCCTGAAGCGGGAGTGCGGCATGATGGCTTCGGTGACGCCCAATCTGAAGCGGACCTACGGCGCCCGGCCCCAGCCCCCCCAGACCCGGATGTGGACCTTCACCAACTTCGCCCTCCAGCTGCGCCAGGCTTCCCAGTACAACGAGGAGGCCGACAAGCCCCGGGATCCCAAGCTGGCCGCCCTGAAACGGGTGGTGGAGGGACAGCTGCCCCTGTTTGTCTCCTGCGACAGCGGCACCTCCGCCCGTCAGGTGTGGGACATTCTCCGGGACTATCCCCAGGTCCGTCTGGTACTGGTCAACGGCTTTGGGCTCACCGGCGAAGAGAACTGGATTGTGGAGGGGAAGATCCCACTGCTCGTGCGCGTCCCCTCCAACCCGCTGGACGAGGAGGCCATGGCCCTGGATCTGAACGGCATCGCCCGCCTGTGGCGGCAGGGGGTCCCGGTGGCCTTCAGCGGTACTTATACCAACACTCTGGGCATCCGGGAGGACATGCTCTGGAACGGCATCGGGATGATGAAGGTGCTCCATGACAGCGAAGCGGTACTGCCCATGCTCACCAGCGTCCCCGCCAGGATCATGGGGGTGGACGACCTCACCGGCTCCCTCCGGGAGGGGCTGCGGGCAGACGTGGTGATCTGGAGCGGCAATCCGCTGGAGAGCTACCAGGCCCGCATCCTGCGCACCTATCAGGCCGGCCGGGTCATCTATCAGGAAGGGGATGAGATGAGATGTATGTGATTCAGAACGGAACGCTCTATACCATGGACGGCCAGGGCGTCATCCAGGCGGACCTGCGATGGGAGAACGGCAAGATCACCGAGATCGGCCCCGGCCTGTCCACCCAGGGCGCCCAGGTGATTGACGCCGCCGGCAAATGCGTCACCCCCGGCTTTGTGGACGCCCACAGCCACGTGGGGGGCATCTCCGGCCGGGGGCCCAACACCGCGGACGTGAACGAGATCACCAACCCCCTCACCCCGGAGCTGGACGCCTACTATGCCATCAATCCCCAGGACAAGATTTTTGAAACGGTGATCCGCCAGGGCATCACCACCTCCTGCATCGCCCCGGGCTCGGCCAACGTGGTGTGCGGCTGGGTGGTGGCCTACAAGTCCGCGGGCAAGGCCCGGGTGGTGCGCCGGCCCGCGGCCCTGAAGGCGGCCATGGGCATCAACCCCAAGGGGTGCTACGCCGCCCGGAATCAGGCCCCTATGACCCGCATGGCCATCGCCAACATCCTGCGCACCTATCTGCGGGATGTGCGGGAGTATATGGACAAGAAGGCCGCGGCCCAGGGGGATCCGGACAAGCTTCCCAAATACGATCTGGGCCTGGAGCACGGCATCCCCGTGCTGGAGAAGCAGATTCCCCTGAAGGTCCACAGCTATATGCACGACATGATGACCCTGCTGGAAATCGCCAAGGAGTTTGACATCCTGGTGACGGTGGACCACGCCCAGGGGGCCAGCGACTACCTGGAGGAGCTGAACGACCCCCACATCCACGGCGTCATCTTCGGCCCCACCAGCGAGCCCCTGTTCCCCGGCGAGGGCGGCAAGCTGGATTACGAGTGCTGCAAGGGGCTGGATGACGAGGGCGTCCCGGTGTCCGTGATGACCGACGGGCCGGTGACCACCGTGGACCTGCTGCTCTTTGAGATGGGCGAGTGCGTGCGCCGGGGAATGGACCCGGTGCGGGCCCTGGCCATGGTGACCAGCAACGCGGCCCGGATTGTGGGCGTATACGACCGGGTGGGCTCTCTCACCGTGGGCAAGGACGCGGACATCCTCATCTGGAGCAAGATGCCCACCCTGGCCGCCGACGCGGTGCTGGAGCAGGTGTTCATCGACGGCGAGCGCGTCTATCAGAAGGAGGAGGGCTGATGAAATACCAATACCCCGCCTGTCCCACCGTGGACAAAGAGGAGGACTGGTTTGGCGTCCGCCTTCCCGACCCCTATGCCTGGCTGCGGGACGCCAAGGACCCGCGGGTGCTGGACTTTGTGGCCCGGGAGAACGCCTTTACCGACGCGTATTTCGCCTCCCGCCCCCTGGAGGAGAAGATCGCCCGGCTGAAACAGGACCGGCTGCCCGACCTGCCCCGGGAGCTGACCCCTTGGCGGGACGGCTTTCTGGCTGTCATCCTGGAGGAGGGCAACGTCAGCATCCGGGTGCTCAACGACAGGCTGGAGGACGTGGGCGGCCTTCCCCACATCCAGGCGCTGGATGGGCTGAGGGTGTACAGCGCCCAGCCCTGCCCCCGGAACAGCAGCCTGATGGCCATGATGGTCCAGCACCCCGGCGCGGCCCGGCCCAGCGTGGCCCTGTGCGACATGGACCGCCAGATCCTTCTCCACGAGGTCCACGAGGTGTTCAGCTTCTGCTGGTCCAGGGGGGACGGCTGCCTGTACTACTCCTCCACCCTGGCCAATTCCGAGACCCAGGAGAGCCACTCCGTCTTCTTCCGCTACGATCCCGCCGCCGGGCGGGAGAGCGTCGTCTACGAGGACGACAGCTACGCCATCTTCGGCCAGGTCTGGCCCTCCCAGGACGGGGCCTACGTCATGGCCATGGTGTGCCAGGACTACTCTCTGGCCCGCTGGGTGGCCATTGACACCGCCACCGGCCAAGCCGCCGTCCTCACCGACCGCCCGGTGGAGTGGAAGTACCTGGACTCCCTGCACGGGGAGCACTATTTCATCACCGTGTCCGGGGCGGACCGGGGCGCGGTGATCCGGGTGTCCGGCGGCCACAGCCCTGAGACGGTGCTGCCGGAGAGCGAACTGGTCCTGGACGGCGGCTTTTCCGTCCACGGGGCGCTGTACATCCTGGCCCTCCGGGACGCCAGCAGCCGCCTGCTGTCCCTGGCCACCGGGGAGGAGATTCCCCTACCCAGCACCTTCGGCGCCCTGTTCCCCATGGGCCGCGCCGAAGATGGGGTCTTCCTGCGCTACGAGTCCTTCCTATCCCCGCCCAAGGTGCTGTACTTTGACGGCACAGTGCTGAAAACCGCGATGGCGGGCGCTCAGGCAGACGATCCGGATCAAGTGGTGGAGCAATTCTTTGCCCCCTCCACCGGGGACGGCACCCCCATTCCCTATTTCCTGGTGCGGAAAAAAGACGCCCGGCCCGACGGGGAGACCCCTGTGCTGATGTACGCCTATGGCGGCTACAACGTGTCCGTCCTCCCCGGCTACCAGGAGATGGTGACCCAGATCGTGGTGCCCCAGTGGGTGGAGCAGGGGGGCATTTTTGTCCAGTGCAATCTGAGAGGCGGGAGCGAGTACGGCCCCAAGTGGCACGAGGGCGGTATGGCCATGGCCAAGCGCCACTGCTATGAGGACTTCATCGGCGTGGCGCAGCAGCTGATCCGGGACGGCTGGACCCGGGCCGGAAAAATCGGCATCGCCGGCTGTTCCAACGGAGGGCTGCTCATGTCCGCCCTGGTGACCATGCGGCCCGACCTGTGGGGCTGTGTCATCGACTCGGTGCCCCACACGGACATGATCCACTTTGCGCAGGACGACCGGGGCCCCATGTATATCACGGAGTACGGCAATCCCAGGCAGAGCCGGGAGATGTTTGACTACCTGCTCAGCTACTCCCCCTATCACAACGTGAAAAAGACCGGCTATCCCCCCACCTATATCCAGACCGGCGAGCTGGACAACAACGTGCCGCCCTATCACGGCAAAAAATTCGCCGCCCGGATGCAGGCGGAAAATCAGAGCGACAACCCCATCCTGCTGCGGGTGCTGGCGGAGGGCAGCCACGACCGGGGCAAAGGCGAGGTGTTCTGGCGGACCATCGCCGAGATGCAGCTGTTCCTGGAGGAACATCTCAAGCAAAGCTGACCCCGTCTTTCCGAGATCCGCAATACCCATCCAACCGCCAAAGGGCCGCTGCTTTCGCCCGTGAAAGCAGCGGCCCCTTTGATTTTGACCGTTATGCCGGGCACTGCCGCCCGGTGTGGTCAATGGTGTACTCCCCCTTCAGAATCAGTTCTGAAATGGGCACAAACGTATAGCCCTCCTGAAGCAGCGACTCTATGATCGCAGGCAGGGCCTCCGGGGTGTGAAGGGCCGCGTTGTGGAACAGGACAATGGAGCCCGGCTGCACCTTCCCGGTCACCCGCCGGGTGATCTCATCGGCGGAAATATCCTTCCAGTCCAGGCTGTCCACATCCCACTGAATCGGCTCCATGCCCAGGCTCCGGACCGTGGAAATCACGTGGTCGTCATACTCCCCGTAAGGACAGCGGAACAGCGTGGGCCGCACCCCGGTAATTGCCTCGATCTTGTCATTGCAGGTGTTGAGGTTCTCTGTGATCTCCTCCACGCTCAGCCGGCTGAAGTGGGCGTGATCGTTGGAGTGGCTCATGATCTCATGCCCCGCATCGTGCAGCGCCTGCACTGATTCCGGATATTTGTCCACCCACTCCCCCACCACAAAGAACGTGGCCTTCACCTGGTATTGCTCCAGGGTATCAATAATCTGCTGGGTGTCTTCGTTGCCCCACGCCGCGTCAAAGCTGATGGACAGTACCTTATAGTCCTTTTGTACACAGTAGATGGGCAGCTGCCGGGTTGTGGCCGCCGCCCCCACCACCGTCGGATTCCCCACCGCCAAAAACATCATGGCCGCCGCGGCCAGGCAGCCCAGTACCGCCAGCGGTCTCTTTCGGATCAGAAACAACCTCATATGGCCCACGCCCCCAGTCTCAGGATGGTATCAGTCTATGACCGGGCGGGCCTGTTCAGAAGCGAGGTGTGGACCTCCCCCGCCGGCACAGGGGCCGCGGCGCGGGCGGCCACGCTGCCAGCCCCCGGACCGCAATTGCATCACGCCTCCATCAGATGGATAGGAAACAGAGAGCTGTCCCAAGGACAGCTCTCTGTTTGTCTGTACAGGCTATATTCTTTTACACAAAGCACCGCACCAGATTGTAACAGCTGATTCCGGTGATGACGATGAGCAGCCAGAAAAACAGGCGGTCCACGCCGGCGTTGCTCAGCCTCTTGCTGATGCTGCGGCCCAGAGTGCCGCCCACAATGCCGCCCACCACCATGACGATGAGCACCGCCCACTCAAACTCCGGCACCGTGTTGCGCACCAGGGTGCTCAGAAAGCTGGCAGCCTGGGAGAACAGGATGATGTACAGGGAGTTGAGGGCCGCGGTCTTGGAGTCCATGGAGAAGAAGTAGTACAGCACTGCCAGGTTGATGGGGCCACCGCCGATGCCCAGGAAGGCGGACAGCAGGCCCAGTACCAGGCCGATGACCACGCAGGCTGCCGGGTTTTTCACATCCCTGGTGGTAATGCGGGGCCGGTTCAGCGTGTAGACCAGCACGCCCAGGGTGAGGACAATCATCATCACCTGCTGGGCGATGGACGCCGCAGAGCCGCCGGCGGAGCGCACGATCTCAAACAGCTCCTTGCCCACAACGCCGCCCACCGCCGCGCCGATGGCCAGCAGGGTGCCTCTGCGGGGTTCTACCTTCACCTCGCCGCCCCGGCTGCGGAGCATGGAGGTGATGGTCATGGCCAGCACGGTGCAGCCGGACAGGAAACTGATGGTGGCCACCGGCATGCCGGAGGTGGCGTCCAGCACCGGCTTGATGATGACGCCGCCCCCCACGCCGCTGATGCCGCCGATGGTGGTGGCCAGCAGGCAGATGAGAAAGCTGAACAGAATCTGCATGGTCAGCGGCCTCCCCGTCAGCGCAGATAGGCAAAGCGATTGTCGTACTCACCCAGCAGGGGCAGGCAGTAGTCCTTGAAGGCGGGGGCAATGCTGGCCCCGTCCGCGCCGATCCACTCCATGGGGAATTTCTTTTCTGCGTTGGCCACCTGCTCCAGGGGGATCAGGCAGGTCTGGGAGCGGTACTCCGGCTCCCGGACGGTCTCGAAGCCCACCATAAAGCCGGTCTTGCCCTCCACGGCGGAGCGCACGGCCACGGCGCCGGCCTCCTCGGCCTCCCTCTGGTCGACCTGGGACATGAGACCCACGCTCACCCGGCCCAGCAGACCGGGTTTCTCAGAGCGGGACTTGAGCCCCGTCTCCTGCATGATCATGTCGCTGAGGGTCTGGGCGGCGCCGCCGGGGATCTTGTGGCCGAAGCCGTCCACGATGCCGGAATCGGCCACAGGAGAGCCGTCGGCGTAGTGGATGCCCTCGGACACAGTGACCAGAAGGCCGCGGCCGCGGCTCCACTTCTCCTTCACGGCGGAGAGGAACTGCTCCTTGTCGAAGCTGGTCTCGGGCAGATACACCAGATGCTCGCAGGGCATTTTGTCCGCGAACAGGGCGGAGGCGGCGGTGATCCACCCGGCGTTGCGGCCCATGAGCTCCATCACCACCACGTGGATGGGCAGGGCGGAGGCGTCAAAGGCCAGCTCCAGGGCGGACACGGCGGCGTACTTGGCCGCGCTCCCGAAGCCCGGGCAGTGGTCCGTCACGGCCAGATCGTTGTCGATGGTCTTGGGGATGCCGATGACCCGCAGCTCATAGCCGGACTGGCAGGCCAGCTGGTAGACCTTGTGGCAGGTGTCCATGGAGTCGTTGCCGCCGTTGTAGAAAAAGTAGCGGATGTTGAACTTTTTGAAGCACTCCAGCACCGCGGGGTAGTCAGCGTCGGTGAGCTTCCGCCGGCAGGAGCCCAGGGCGGAGGCGGGGGTGCGGGAGAGCAGGTCCAGCTGCCCGTCATCAAACGCCCCCAGGTCCATCAGGTCCCCGGCCAGGATGCCCTCGGCGCCGAACCGGGCGCCGTAGATGGTCTCGATCTCGCCGTGGCGCTTGGCCTCCCGGACGGCCCCCAGCAGGGAGCTGTTGATCACCGGGGTGGGTCCGCCGCCGTGGGCGATGAGCATATTTCCTTTCAGCATATGTATCGCGCCTCCCTTACACCGTGGCAAGGTCGTCGTCCTTCATGCACAGATGGACGGCGCCCAGCTTGAAGGTCTTGGGCAGGGCCAGGATGTTGGGGTTGGGACCGACGAACTTCCGCTTGGCGTCCTCCAGGGCCTCCTCGAAGGTGGCCCGGGTCTTCAGGCCCATGCCCCGGGCGATGCCCGGCTCCTGGGCGCCCACGATGTAGATGGCGGCGGTGTTCATCTCGGCGATGTGGCCGCAGCTCATCATGGAGAA
>CALWXH010000029.1 GCA_944385465.1 uncultured Oscillospiraceae bacterium
GCTGGAGCAGGTGAGGGGAATCGAACCCCCGTGTTCAGCTTGGGAAGCTGACATTCTACCATTGAACTACACCTGCAGGCGCTCTGTTATTATAACCGACAGCCGGAAGCCGTGTCAAGAGCGAAATTGACGTACCGGCCAAGAGAACGTCATAAATTCTTTACAAAAAAACAGCTGGACATTTCATGCTTTTCTTGCTATAATCACAA
Source organism: uncultured Oscillospiraceae bacterium (assembly GCA_944385465.1). GTDB lineage: Bacteria > Bacillota > Clostridia > Oscillospirales > Oscillospiraceae > Enterenecus. Next base: position 210 of record CALWXH010000029.1, read on the forward strand.
ACAAGAACAGACAAGGAGGTGATAACCATGAAGGTCATCCGTTTCATTCCCACCGACGTTGACGAGCTGATCTTCTCCGGCGAGGGTACCGTTCCCAGCGAGCGCTGATTCTGACGGAAGTTCCCCTGGATAAGGTCTCACTCGTCCCATTCGGGACGTTTTTTTATACCGCTGACAGGGCCGGGAAGCCGCAGCGCCTCTCCCCCGCCAGCCTTATAGAAAACAACGCGGCCCGCCGGCATTTCTGCCGGCGGGCCTTTTGTGCGTCCGCGTTCAGTTTTTGGCCTTGCCCAAAAAGCGCAGCAGGTACAAAAACAGGTTGATGAAGTCCAGGTACAGCTCCATGGCGGAGTAGATGGACGCCTTCTGGAGCAAGGCGGCGTCGTGATAGAAATACTGGTAGTTGGCCTTGATCTTCTGGTTGTCGTAGGCGGTGAAGCACAGGAAGATCACAATGCCCACCATGCAGATGATCCGCTCCAGGGCGGTCATGTTGATGAACATGCTGAGGATGGCCGCCACCACCAGGAAGATCAGCCCGCCGATGAGCAGCGGCCAGAGCCGGGACAGGTCGGTTTTGGTGAAGCGGCCGTACAGGGCGAAGGCCCCGAAGAACAGGGCGGTGAGGCCGAAGATGGCGATGAGGTTGGCCACCTCAAAGAGCACGAAGTAGACGGAGAACACCAGCCCGTTGAGCAGGGAGTACACCAGGAACAGCACCCGGCTCACCCCCACCGACTGCTTGTGGAGGCGGGCGGAGAAGAGGAGCACCACCGCGATCTCCGCCACCAGCAGGATGATGGTAATGGAGGGGATGGCGAACAGGTAGAACACCGCCCCCGTGGCCGCCAGGGCCCAGGCCAGCAGGAAGGTGACCATCAGGCCCAGGAACATCCAGGCGTAGGTGCGGGCGATATAGCGGTTCAGGGTCAGCTGGGGCTGAGCGTAGCTGCTGTCGAAGCTGCCGTATTGGTTCATGTTGTAGTTGTTGTCCATATTGACCTCCTTCTGGGCGTTCAGCTCTCCCGGTCCACCTGTTTCATGACCTTCAGGTTGCCGATCTTCAGGCTTCTGCGGCGGAGCTCGGCCATCACGTCCTCCAGGGGGATGCCCCGCTCCACCATCATCACCATCAGGTGATAGATGAGGTCGGAGATCTCCCCCACCGTGTCGGCGGGCACGTCGTTCTTGGCGGCGATGATGGTCTCGGCGCACTCCTCGCCCACCTTTTTCAGAATTTTGTCCAGCCCCTTGTCAAACAGGTAGCAGGTGTAGGAGCCCTCCTGGGGATGCTCCCTCCGCTCCCGCACCACCTGGTACAGGGACTGCAGCACGTCGTCCATGTCACACACCTCCCGGTGATTCCGCTTTTCTTATTATATCTCGATTTCCCGGAAAAAACAACTCTGCTTTCCCGTGTGGCAGGTGGGCCCGTCCGGCCGGCAGAGATAGAGCAGGGTGTCCGTGTCGCAGTCGGTGCGCACCCGCTCCACGTGGAGGAAGTGGCCGCTGCTCTCCCCCTTGTTCCACAGCTTCCGCCGGCTGCGGGACCAGAACCAGGCGGTTTTGGTGCGCAGGGTCAGCTCCACCGCCTCCCGGTTGGTGAAGCCCAGCATGAGCACCTGGAGGGTGTCCACGTCCTGGATGATCACCGGGATCAGGTCGGATTTTTGAAACAACAGATCCAGGTCAAACATGTTCTATCCCTCCCAGGGCAGTTTGGGTTTCCGAACCCGCCAGGGGTCCCCGTTCCGTTGGGCGGCCAGCCGCTTCTCCTCCGCCTTTTGGGCGAGCCTGGCCTCCTTCCTGGCCCGGCGGCGGGCCTTTCGGCGCTTCCGACGGCGCTTGATCACCGCCTCCAGCACCTCGCCGCCCAGGTCGATGGCGATCTCCCCCACCAGCTCCAGAATGTCGTCCAGCATACCTTTACCTCACGGGGATGCCCCGCCCGGCCAGGTATTCCTTCACCTGGGGGATGGTGAGCTCTCCAAAGTGGAACAGGCTGGCAGCCAGGGCGGCGTCGCAGCCGGTGGCCTCAAACACCTGGGCAAAGTGCTCCAAGGAGCCGCAGCCGCCGGAGGCGATCACCGGGATGGACACCGCCCGGGCCACCGCCCGGGTCATGTCCAGATCAAAGCCGGCCTTGGTGCCGTCGGCGTCCATGGAGGTGAGGAGGATCTCCCCCGCCCCCAGGCTCTGGCCCCGCCGGGCCCACTCCACCGCGTCCAGCCCCGTGGGGGTGCGCCCGCCGGCCACCACCACCTCGTACCAGCCCTCCGGCCGGCGCCGGGCGTCGATGGCCAGCACCACGCACTGGGCGCCGAACCGCTCCGCCGCCCGGGAGATGAGGGTGGGGTCCTTCACCGCCGCGGAGTTGACGGAGATCTTGTCCGCCCCCGCCCGCAGCAGCCGCTGGAAGTCGTCCAGGGTGCGGATGCCGCCCCCCACCGTCAGGGGGACGAACACCCGGGCGGCGGTGCGCTCCACCACGTCGGCCACCGTGTCCCGGGCGTCGCTGGTGGCGGTGATGTCCAGGAAGACGATCTCGTCCGCTCCCTGGTCGGAATAGTAGGCGGCCAGCTCCACCGGGTCGCCCGCGTCCCGGATGTTGACGAAGTTGACCCCCTTCACCACCCGGCCGTCCCGCACGTCCAGGCAGGGGATGATGCGTTTGGCTAACACTGCTCCCCACCGTCCTTTACCGCCTGGGCCAGGTCAATGGTGCCGGCATAGTAGGCCTTGCCCACGATGGCCCCCCACACGCCCAGCTCCTTCAGCGCCAGGATGTCCCCGTTGCAGGCCACCCCGCCAGAGGCGGTGATGCGGCAGGACACCGCCTGGCTCAGCCGCCGCAGGCTGTCCAGGGGCGGGCCCTGGAGGGTGCCGTCGGTGTCAATGTCTGTAAAGATGATGTGCCTGACACCGATCCGCTCCATTTCCCGGGAAAAGTCCAGGTAGTCCAGGCCGGAGTCGGCCACCCAGCCGGCGGTGCGCACCCGGCCGTCCTTGGCGTCGATGCCCACGGCGATGCGGTCCGGCCCATAGCGTTCCACCGCCTGGGCCACCAGCTCGGGGTGGATCACCGCCGCCGAGCCGATCACCGCCCGGTACACCCCCAACCCGAAGACCGCCTCCAGGTCCGCCGGGGTGCGGATGCCGCCCCCCAGCTCCACCTTCAGGCCGGTGCGGGCCACCGCCTCCACCAGGGCGGCGTTTTTCCGCGCAGCGTCCTTCGCCCCGTCCAAATCCACCATGTGGATCTGCCGGGCGCCGGCCGCCCAGAAGGCCTGGGCGGTGGCCACCGGGTCCTCCGCCACCTGGTGGGTGGTGGAAAAGTCCCCCTTCACCAGGCGCACCACCTGGCCGTCCTTCAGGTCGATGGCGGGCAGAATGATCACAGGCCGTCCCTCCCCTATCCTTGGAATTGGTTGAACACGTAGTCGTAGAAGTCGTTTTCGATGATGAGGTCGGTGCTGTCCAGCTTATAGCCCACCAACCGCCGCATGGCGGAGACGTACTCCTCCTGCTCCTCCTGGGTCATGGTGACGCCAGGGGCGGGGGTGAAGGTCTGGGTAAAGCGGTTGTAGAAGCCCCGGTCCGACTTCCAGCACCGGGAGGAGAAGACCACCAGCCCCTCGCTGGTGGACAGGATGTCGCTGCCCGCCAGCATCCGGGAGTCGTACTCCAGCCCCAGCAGGTTGGACACGGTGGGCAGGATGTCCACCTGGCAGCACACCTTGTCCACCTCCACCGGCTCATCCATGCTGGCCGACCACATGATGAGGGTGTTTTTGTACACGTCGAAATCGATGTTGGACTCCCGCAGGTACTCCAGATCGTCCGAGCTGCCGAACTTCTTGCCCGCCAGTTCCTCTATCACGTCCACATCCGAGTAGGGGATGTGGTCGCCGGTGGCGATGATGAGGGTGTTGTCCAGCTTGCCCGCCGCCTCCAGCTCGTCCAGCAGGGCCTCCATGGCCCGGTCCACCTCGATGGCGGCTGCCGCCACATAGGCCTGGGTCTTTTCCCTGTAGGGCAAGTCGGACACCAGGTCCTGATACTGGCTGGCCACCCGGTTCCAGCCGTAGTTGGTGTGCCCGCTGACGGTGAGGTAGTAGACATGGAAGGGGGTGTCGCTGTGGATGTAGTCGTCCACGCTCACCTCCACCATGTACTTGTCCCGCTGGGGCCACAGCCGGTCGGTGCCCGCCGCGTTCTCCTCACAGTGGAGGTTGGCCGGGTCGTCGTTGTGGCCGGGGACGTACTGCTTCCAGGTGTAGCCCAGATTGGTGTGGGAGTCGTACCGGCCGTACATGTCCTGGTTGTCGTGGTAGCCGAAGAGCTGATAGCCCTGCCGCCCCAGCTGCTGGGCCAGGGAGAAGTAGGCGTTGGTGCCCAGCTGCCCGGTGCGGCTCATGGTGGCCGGGTTGCCGTTTTTGGGGTAGAGCCCCAGCAGAGTCTGGCACTCCCCGTTGGAGGTGCTGGTGAAGTGCAGGGCGGTATAATAGTTGTTAAACACAAAGCCCTCGTGGGACATCTTCCACAGGGTGGGGGTGAGCTCCGGGTCCAGGGCGTAGCCGGAGAAGCCCTCCAGCACGAAGAGGATCACGTTGTACCCCTCAAACATGCCGGTGTACTCGTTCTTGTTGGTGGCGGTGACGCTGTTGAAGTAGTTGGCCAGCCACTGGATGTCCCCGTTGGAGGTGCTCTCCGCCACCGCCCCCAGGTCCACATCCATCACATTGGGGGAGGTGTCCACCACCGGGGTGGGGCTGGCCGCCGGGTCCTGGCTCCCCTCCCCCGCCGGATCAGAGGGAGTGGCGCTGGGATTCACCGGCAGGCCGGCGAAATCGTCGTCCAGCAGGTTGCCCGCCGGCACAAACTGGTGCTTGAGGTCCAGCCGGAGCATGCTCACCAGCCCCAGCTGCTCCACCTGGTCGTCCAGGTTGGTGTCCACCCGGTAGAGCTGCTTCGGGGTCAGGTCCCCGCCCCAGGGCAGGTGGACCGCTCCCAGGCCCAGCAGGTGGAAGACCACCGTGGCCGCCACCAGCACGCCGGCAAAGCGGATGTCCGTGCGGGGGAAGAGGAGCACCCGGCTGCCCAGGATGCACACAAACAGGGCGGGCAGCAGCATCAGCAGGATGAGGGGGATGTTGGACACCACCTCTTCCACAATGACCGCGGTATAGTCCGACAGGTGGTTGCCCGCCGCCATGCCCAGGGAGCTGAAGGAGTAGAAGTTCTGGAGGATCTTCTTGGCGATCATCTCCACGATGTAGATCACCGACACCAGCACCGCCAGCACCTTGGCCAGCACCCGGTTCACATTGCGCCGGAAGGGCATGGTGATCGCGCTGAAGGCGCAGCCCATGGACAGGGCGAACAGGATGTAGATGGGAGCATAGGCCAGGGACATGTCCATGGCGATGTGGAGGATCAGCTCCAGATAGACAAACAGGAAGGGGAAAAACGCCACCCTCCCGATGACCCGGGCAAAGATGGCCCGGTCGGACAACGCCTGCCGGCGCCTGCGCCGGCGCTGTCTATCACTCTGATAACCGCGCTGCACGGGGTTGTCAACTCCTTCTCTTTTCGTCTATATGTGTTACTCTCCGCGGTATAGTATCGTGCCTGCATCTCCGTTTGGATAACATACGGAACACGCAGTATATCCACGACTCAGCGCTTCCGGGAGGGTATAAAGATGGATTTTGCTCTCATCCAAATAGTGATATCCATACCTGTGATATTTTTCTCCGTTTCCCACTACAATTCTCGAAATCCTGCGATAAAATGCTCTTTCTTCTTTCAACTCATCAACCTCGGAAGTCAAATCATTAACTTCTACGTTTGCCTCCATAAGCAGAGCATCTTTTTCTGCAATGTCACTTTGAAACGCCTGATTTTGATTCTGCCAAAGCACAAGAACAACAACCTGAGATATAGCCAAGACACCAGTCAGTACAGACAGGGCAATAACCGTGGCCTTCCCTTTTCTTTGAGGATGCTCTTCCTCTCCACTTAAGGCCTTCTGCAGGACATCGACGCTACTTTCTCCCCACTCGCTCTTCTTCGACTTCTTCGGCCTTCTCGGTTTCTTTTGTCCCTTCTCGACCTTCAATAACATATTCTTCTTTATTGCAAAAAACAGAGCAAGAAACGGACCAAATACAATCACAACATCAAGTGCACCAAAACTGATTTGTAGAGTTGCCACAAGAACCGCCTCAATGGTACATGGCACAATAATACAAAGGCACAGGACTATGATCCTGACTGCTTTTTTCACTGTGCCTTCCTCCCTTCAGCAAATTTCCATAGATTCTGGCTTATACTCTTGTCATCAATTCTTTCTTCGTTTTGAAAAACTCTCTTTATGTCATAGGGCAAGCGTTCTGTAATAGAATGCATCAGCTTACTCAGCACAGGGCGGTAAAATTTTTCAGGATGTGCAGCCCCGCCTCGCCGCTCTTTTCCGGGTGGAACTGGCAGCCGAACACCAGGCCGCTTTCCACCGCGGCGGTCACCGGCACGCCGTAGTCCGTGACGGCGCTCACCTGCTCCGGCCGGGCGGCAGCGCCGTAAAAGGAGTGGACGAAATAGACGTACGTCCCCTCCTCCAGCCCCGCGAACAGCGGGGAATTCCCCGGGAAATGCAGGCTGTTCCACCCGATGTGGGGCAGCTTCAGCCCGGTGGGGATGCGCTCCACCCCGCCGGCGATGAGGCCCAGCCCCCGGCAGGGGCGCACCTCCTCCCCCCGCTCAAAAAGCAGCTGCATCCCCAGGCAGATGCCCAGAATGGGCTTTTTCTGGACCTGGGCCAGCAGAGGCCCCTCCAGGCCGGACTGGCGCAGCTTGTCCGCCGCGTCCGGGAAGGCCCCCACCCCGGGCAGGATGACGGCGTCCGCCAGTTCCAGCTCCCGGGGGTCGCCGGTAACCCGGCCCTCCCGGCCCAGATAGGCCAGGGCGTTGGACACACTTTTCAGATTGCCCACGCCATAGTCCACAATGGCAGTGTAACCCATTTCCCCTTCACACCCTTTTCACAGCAGTCCTTTGGTGGAGGTCACGCCCTCCCCCTCCCGGCGCACCGCATCCTTCAGGGCCAGGCCCAGGGATTTGAACAGAGCCTCGGTAATGTGGTGGGCGTTGGCCCCATACAGGCACTGCTGGTGGAGGGTGAGACCGGCGTGGACAGCGAAGGCCCGCATAAACTCTGCCGTCAGGCAGCTGTCATAGTCCCCGATCATGGGCTGGGGCATGGCCGCGTCAAAGACCAGGAAGGGCCGGTTGGAGATGTCCACCACCGTGCGGCACAAGGCCTCGTCCATGGGCACATAGGCGGCGCCGAACCGGCGGATGCCCGCCCTGTCCCCCAGGGCCCGGGCAAATGCCTGGCCCAGCACGATGCCCACGTCCTCCACCGTGTGATGTCCGTCCACATGCAGATCCCCCTCCGCCTTCACCTCCAGGCCGAAGCCGGCGTAAAAGCCCAGGGCGGTGAGCATGTGGTCGAAAAAGCCGATGCCGGTGGACACCTTCACCTCTCCCCCGTCCAGATTGAGTACCAGGGCGATGTCCGTCTCCTTGGTCTTTCTGTCCACTGCTGCCCTTCGCATCCTTTCCACACTCCCTTTCCGGCCATGCGGGGTTCCCCGCATCACCAACCATATAACACACCGCAGAGGAAAACAACAAAAATTTCTTTACGATCTGATGACAAATGGATACAAACTCAGCCTTGCCGGGAAAACCGCACCTGAATGGAGTTGGCGTGGGCGGTGAGGTGCTCCGCCTGGGCCAGGGTGATGATCTCGTCCTTCACCCGGGCCAGCTCCTCCCGGGTGTATTTCAGCACGCTGGTCTTTTTCACAAAGGCGTCCACCGACAAAGGGGAGAAGAACCGGGCGGTGCCGCTGGTGGGCAGCACATGGTCCGGCCCGGCCATATAGTCCCCCAGGGGCTCCGGGGTATAGCCCCCCAGGAAGACGGCGCCGGCGTTGTGAATGCGCTCCATCACCGCCTCCGGGTCCCGGGTGACGATCTCCATGTGCTCCGGGGCGATCTCGTCGGCCAGCCGGGCGCAGTCGTCCAGGGTGCCGCACACGATGGCGCAGCCGAAGTCCCGCAGGGAGGCCTCGATGACCTCCCGCCGGCTCAGCCCCGCCGCCTGGCGGGCCATCTCGGCGTCCACCGCCCGGGCCAGCTCCCCGCTGGTGGTGAGCAGCACCGCCGAGGCCAGGGGGTCGTGCTCAGCCTGGCTCATGAGGTCGGCGGCCACATAGGCGGGGTCGGCGGTGTCGTCGGCGATGACCAGCACCTCAGAGGGGCCGGCCACCATGTCGATGTCCAGCGCGCCGTACACCATCCGCTTGGCCGCCGCCACAAAGGCGTTGCCCGGCCCCACCAGCTTATCCACCTTGGGGATGAAGCCGGCGCCGTAGGCCAGGGCTGCCACCCCCTGGGCGCCGCCCACGGCGATGCACCGGTCCACGCCGGCCACCCAGGCCGCGGCCAGCACCGCGTCGTTCATGTTCTCGGTGGGTGGGGTGATCATGACCACCTCCTCCACCCCGGCCACCTTGGCGGGGATAGCGTTCATCAGCACCGAGCTGGGGTAGGCTGCCCGGCCGCCGGGCACATAGACCCCCACCTTCTTCAGGGGGCGCACCGTGCGGCCCACCAGGCCGCCCGCCGGCCCCTCCCACAGGGCGGTGCCGAAGTCAATCTCCTCTTTCAGCCTTCCCTGGTAGGCGCGGATGTGCTCCGCGCTGCGCTCCAGGGCGGCGCGCAGCGGCCGGGGCAGCCGGTCCGCCGCGGCCTTCAGCTCCTCCCGGCTGATCTCCCGGGGGGCGGCCTTGTCAAAGCGCAGGGAGTACTCCTCCACCGCCTCCAGCCCCCGGGCGCGGACGTTTTCCAGAATGTCCGCCACCGCCCGGTCGATCTCCGCCCCGGTCTGGGCGGCCCGGGAGCGCATGGTGGCCAGCTTTTCCTCTTCCCGGCCCGCTCCGGCCATGACAATGTCCAGCATAGCTCTTCCCTCCGTCAATTCCGCCCGTCCAGCGCCTGCTGGCACCGGCCGATGAAGTCCAGGATCTGTCCCTTGTGGAGCTTCATGCTGGCGGTGTTCACAATGAGCCGGGCGGATACCCGGGCCACATCCTCGATGGGCTCCAGCCCGTTCTCCCGCAGGGTGGCCCCGGTCTCCACAATGTCCACGATGCCGTCGGACAGCCCCAGGATGGGGGCCAGCTCCACACTGCCCTCGATCTTGACGATGTCCACGTCCATCCCCTTTTTCTCAAAGAAGGCCCGGGTCACCTCCGGGTATTTGGAGGCCAGCCGCCGGGTCTTATAGGTGCCGTAAAAGTCGCTGCCCCTGGGCACCGCCAGGGCAAACCGGCACCGGCCGAAGCCCAGGTCCAGCACCTCGTAAAAGGCGCCCCCCTTTTCCAGGATGGTGTCCTTGCCCACCACCCCCAGATCGCACACCCCGTGCTCCACGTAGGTGATCACGTCAGGGGCCTTGGCCAGCACCACATCCAGGGGGTAGCCGGGCAGCGGATGGATGAGCCGCCGCCCCGGGCTGCGCACCGGGGAGCAGTCCAGCCCCATCTCCTCAAACAGCTCCAGGGACTTGTCCTGGAGCCTGCCCTTGGTCAGGGCGATCTTCAGCCGCTCGCTCATACCTCCAGCCACCTCTCTCCCGACTTCTCCAGCACCAGCACCCGGGGCGCCCCTTTCTCCCGGGCCAGGTTCATGGTGCTGTTCAGGGTGCGGCAGGGGGAGAGCTCACAGGTGCCCGGCGCCTGGGCGTCCAGCACCTCCAGCGCCCGGGCCAGCATCCCCTGCCCGTAGTGGATCACCAGCTCCAGCCGGGGGCACTCCACCTGCAGGCAGGAGCCCACCGCGTCCACATCTACGGCAAAGCCGGTGGCCTCCGCCCTCCGGCCAAACTTCTCCACCAGTTTGTCGTACCGGCCGCCGGACAGCACCGGCCGCCCGGCCCCCTGGATATAGCCCCGGAACACCACGCCGGTGTAGTAGTCAATCTGGTGCACCAGCCCCAGGTCAAAGCGGACAAAGCCGCCGTAGCCGGCCTGCTCCAGCTCCGTCCACAATTGGGCCAGATAGTCCAGGCTGTCGCAGTCCCCCGCCAGGGCCCGGGCCTCCTCCAGCACCTGCGCCCCGCCGAAGAGGTAGGGCAGCCGGGCCAGGGCGGCACAGGCCGGGTCAGACCGGTGGGGGGCGAGCATATCGTTGAGGGCGGCGTAGTTCTTCCCCTCGATGAGGGTGCGCATCCGCTCGATCTCCTCCGCCGGCAGGTCCAGCCGGCCGGCCAGGGTGCGGAAGAAATCCACGTGGCCCACTTCAATGTGGAAGCCGGACACGCCACAGGCGCGCAGCGCGTCCACCGCCAGGGCCACCATCTCCACGTCCGCCTTCCGGCCCGACGCCCCCATGAGCTCCACCCCGCACTGGGCGATCTCGCTGCTGCCCCCGTTGTGGGCGCTGCCGGAGCGGAACACCGTCTGGTCGTAGTACAGCCGCTGGGGCAGCGCCAGCCCCTTCAGCTTGGTGGCCGCCACCCGGGCGATGGGGGCGGTGGAGTCGGGGCGCATGACCATGATCTTCCCCGACCGGTCGATGATCTTCAGCATGGCCTCCTGGGGCATGGGGTTGCCCGACTGGACAAACAGGTCGTAGAATTCCACCTCCGGGGTGATGACCTGGGAGTACCCCCGCCGGCGGAACAGCGCCACCAGCGCCTCCTGAACCTGCCGCCGCTCCAGGCACTCGGCAAACAGCCGGTCCCGGGTGCCCTCCGGCGTCGTGATGTGGATGTCCATGGGCTCGCCCCCTCGTTTCTTTAGTTCGCTAACGCAATAAATAGTACCATATCCCCGTCCAACCTGTCAAGGTCAAAAGCCCCAATCAGAACAGGGACAGCTGGCTGCTCTCCGGCAGATCGCCGAAGGCCCCCGCCTCCTTCAGCTGGGCCAGGTGGGTGTTGGACACCTTGGTGCAGGCCAGGGAGAACTCCTCAATGGACATGAACTGCTGGCCCTTCCGCTTCTCCATGATGTCCCAGCCCACCGTCTCCCCCAGTCCCGCGATGGAGGTGAAGGGGGGGATGAGGGCCCGGCGCTCCTCGTCCACCAGGAAGTTCACCGCGTGGGAGCGCATGATGTCCATGCTGGTGAAGTGGAGGCCCCGGAGGTAGAACTCATACACCACCTCCAGGGTGACCAGCATGTCCTCTTCCACCGCCGTGGGCCGGTCTGCCTTGTCCTTGGCGTTTTTCTTGGCGTTGATCTCCCGCATCTTCTGCTTGGCCACCTCCATGCCCCGGCACATGTACTTCTCGTCAAAGGCCTTGGCCCGGATGGAGAAGTAGGCCGCGTAGAAGGCCAGGGGCCGGTGCACCTTGAACCAGGCGATGCGGAAGGCCATCATCACATAGGCCACGGCGTGGGCCTTGGGGAAGAGGTAGGCGATCTTCTTGCAGGAGCCGATGTACCACTCGGGCACATTGTGGGCCTTCATCTCGTCCTCCGCCCCCTCGGGCAGTCCCCTGCCCTTGCGCACCGCCTCCATGATCTTGAAGGCGCGCTTGGGCTCGAAGCCCATGGAGATGAGGTAGAGCATGATGTCGTCCCGGCAGCCGATGGCCTCGTTGACCTTGGCGGTGCCGGAGGTAATCAGATCCTTGGCGTTGCCCAGCCACACGTCGGTGCCGTGGGAGAAGCCGGACAGCCGGATGAGGATGTCGAACTGGTTGGGGTGGGTGTCCTCCAGCATGCCCCGGACAAAGCTGGTGCCGAACTCCGGAATGGCCACCGCCCCGGTGGGGCCCAGCAGTGGGTCGTCGGTGAAGCCCAGCTTTTCCGAGGTAGTGAACAGGCTCATGGTGTCCTCGTCGTCCAGGGGGATCTTCTGGGGGTCCACCCCGGTGAGGTCCTGGAGCATGCGGATCATGGACGGGTCATCGTGGCCCAGCATGTCCAGCTTCAGCAGGTTGGACTCCATGGAGTGATATTCAAAGTGGGTGGTGATGATGTCCGAGTCCTTGTCGTCCGCCGGATGCTGCACCGGGCAGAAGTCGTAGATCTCCTTGTCCTGGGGGATGACCACCATGCCCCCGGGGTGCTGGCCGGTGGTGCGCTTGACCCCCATGCACCCCCGGGCCAGGCGCAGCACTTCGGCAAAGGGCACGTTTACCCGCCCCACCGACTCCATGTACTTCTTCACATAGCCGATGGCGGTCTTTTCCGCCACGGTGCCGATGGTGCCCGCCCGGAACACGTGGTCCTTTCCGAACAGCTCGAAGGTGTAGCGGTGGGCGCTGGACTGGTATTCCCCGGAGAAGTTCAGGTCGATGTCGGGCACCTTGTCCCCCCCGAAGCCCAGGAAGGTCTCAAAGGGGATGTTGAAGCCGTCCTTCTCATAGTCCGCCCCGCACACCGGGCATTTCATGTCCGGCATGTCCGCGCCGCAGCCGTAGGGGTGGGCGGGATCCTGGGCGTAGTCAAAGTCGGAGTGCTTGCAGTTGGGGCAGCGGTAGTGGGCGGGCAGGGAGTTGACCTCGGTGATGCCCGACATGAAGGCCACCAAAGAGGAGCCCACCGAGCCCCGGGAGCCCACCAGGTAACCGTGCTCCAGGGAGTTCTGCACCAGCTTCTGGGCGGACATGTAAATCACGTCGTACTGGCATCCGATGATGTCCGTCAGCTCGGCGTTGATGCGGTCCACCACGATCTGGGGGGGATTCTCCCCGTAAAGGCGTTTTGCTTTCCCCCATACCAGATCCTTGAGCTCCCCGTCGGAGTTCTCCAGCTTGGGGGCAAACAGCCCGTCGGGCAGGGGCCGCACATTGCCGCACCAGTCGGCCACCATCTTCGGGTTGTGGATGACCACCTCCCGGGCCTTTTCCTCTCCCAGGTAGGAGAACTCCCGGAGCATCTCGTCGGTGGTGCGGAAGTACAGGGGGTTGTCGCTGTCCGCGTCCTCAAACTCCTTGGCGGCCAGCAGCACGTGGCGGTAGATCTCCTCCTCCGGGTCCATGAAGTGCACGTCGCCGGTGGCGCACACCGGCTTGCCCATGCGCTCCCCCAGGGCCACCACCGTGCGGTTGAAATTGCGCAGATCCTCCGGCCCCCGGGCGATGCGCCGCCCCTCCTTGTCCGGCCGGAGCATATAGGCGTTGTTGGACAGGGGCTGGATCTCCAGGTAGTCATACCAGGAGGCGATGCGCTCCAGCTCCCGCTCGTCCTTGCCGTCCACCACCGCCCGGAACAGCTCCCCCGCCTCGCAGGCGGAGCCCAGGATCAGCCCCTCCCGGTTTTCGTTGATGAGGGATTTGGGCATGATGGGGTAGCGGTTGAAGTGCTCCAGGTGGGACTTGGACACCAGCTTGTAGAGATTGCGCAGACCGGTCTGGTCCTTGGCCAGGATGATGAGGTGATAGGCCCCCCGCCGGACCCGGCCGCCCCGCTTCATGGTGGCCGCGGCGGCGTTGAACCGGCTGTAGTCCTCCACCCCCAGGGCCCGGAGCCTGTCCTCCAGCCGGTGGAGGATGTCGCCGCACACCTGGGCGTCGTCACAGGCCCGGTGGTGGTGGAAGGGAGGCAGCTGCAGGAAGTCGGCCACCGTGTCCAGCTTGTGGTTGTTCAGCTCCGGGCACAGGTACTGGGCCAGGATCAGGGTGTCGATGTACATGGGGTCGAAGGCCCGGCCGGACCGGCGGCAGTAGGCCCGGACAAACCCGGTGTCAAACTCCGCGTTGTGGGCCACCAGGGGGGTGTCCCCCGCCCAGTCCAGGAAGGCGTCCACCGCCTGCTCCGGCCTGGGCGCCCCCTTGAGCATGGCGTCGGTGATGCCGGTGAGGGACACCGTCTTGGGCCCCAGGGGATGGCCCGGGTCGGCAAAGGAGGAGAAGGTGTCCAGCACCTGGCCGTCCCGCATGCGCACCGCGCCGATCTCGATGACGGCGTCGCTCTTGGCGTCCAGGCCGGTGGTCTCCAGGTCAAAGGCGATGTACTCCCCGCCCACCGGCAGGCTGCCGGCCCCGTGGACCGCCACCCGCTCGTCCACATCGTTCTGGAAATAGGCCTCCACGCCGTAGAGAATCTTGATCTTCTCCCCCCGGCCGGAGGCGTTGTAGGCGTCCGGGAAGGACTGCACCACCCCGTGGTCGGTGATGGCAATGGCGGGGTGTCCCCACTGGATGGCCCGCTTCACAATCTGCTTGGTGTCGCACAAAGCATCCATATTGGACATCTTGGTGTGCAGGTGCAGCTCGATGCGCTTTTCCTCGCAGGTGTCCTTGCGGCCCTCCGGCCGCTCCAGCTCGTTGATGCCGTAGGGCTCCAGCACCATGTCGCTCTCAAACCGGCTGACGGTGAGCCGGCCCTGAACCTGCAGGTGGTGCCACTCATCGGAGGTCTTGCCCACCTTGCTCAGGGCCGCGATGATGGGCTTGGCCTCCTCCCCCTCCATAAACCGGCTGACCCGGATGGAGCCGGTGTAGTCGGTGAGATCGAAGCAGATCACCCAGGCCTTGCGCCGGGGCAGCTCCCGGTGCTCGATGTTGAACACGTCCCCCTCGATGAGCACGCTGCCCATGTCCAGCTCCAGGCTGCCGATGGGCACCGGCTTTTTCTTCCCGTTGATCTTGCCGTAGATCTGCTTGACCTTTTTCCCCTTCTTCTTGCCGGGGATCTGGTCCCGCATCAGCTGGCGGCGCATGGCCTCCATCTGGGCGAACAGGTCGTCCTTCGGGGCGGGCGGCGTCTCACGCTCCCCGCCGGAGGGCGGCGCGGCCGTGTCGGCGGCGGGAGGGGCGGGCGGCTGAGCGGGAATCGGCTCCCCCGCTGGCTCCGGAGCGGCCGGCACCGGCTGAGGGCACGGAGCCGCGGCGGGCTCTCCCCCCTGGGCGGGGCCGGTCTCTCCCGCCCCGTCCGCCTGCGGCTCTTCCTGTGGGAGGGACTCCTCCACCCACACCCGGGCCTCCTTCAGCCCCAGGGCGAGGACGATCCCCCGGGCAGCCTGCTCCAGGGTGGCGGCATCCACCTGAGGTCCGGTCAGGCTCACCTCCATGGTGCGCTGAGCTTTATGCACCACCACCCGGGCAGGATAGTCCCCCAAAGCAGACAGCACCCCTTCCGGGAAGGAGCACCGTTGAAAGGTCTGTTGAAATGTCTTTTTGTGCATGTTTCCCATGGAATAAACGCCTTTCCTATCCTGTGTCAGAAGCGCCGCAGGCCGCGGCCCGCCGCCGGACAGGGCCGCGCCCCGCCAGGCGGCGTCACAGCGTGTCGATGAGTTTCATCAGCTCGGGCACCAGCTGGTCCTCCGGCGCCTTGCCCACGATCCGGCCGTGCTGAAACAGCACGCCCTCCCCTTTTCCGCCGGCGATGCCCACGTCGGCTTGGCTGGCCTCGCCGGGGCCGTTGACCACGCAGCCCATCACCGCCACGGTGATGGGTTTGGCCACCGTCTTGAGCAGCTGTTCCACCTGTCGGGCCATGGGGATCAGGTCGATCTGGGTGCGCCCGCAGGTGGGGCAGGCAATGAGCTCCGGCCCCTCCCGGCGCAGGCCCACGGTCTTGAGGATCTGCCGGGCGGCGGCGATCTCCTCCACCGGGTCGGCGGTGAGGGTCACCCGGAAGGTGTCCCCGATGCCCAGGGCCAGCAGCCCTCCGATCCCCGCCGCCGACTTGAGGATGCCCAGCTCCGGCGTGCCCGCCTCGGTGACCCCCAGGTGGAGGGGGTAGTCATACCCCTCCGCCATGAGCTGATAGGCGCGCATGGTGGTGGGCACGTTGGAGGACTTCATGGAGATGCAGATGTCGTGAAAGTCAAACTGCTCCAGCAGCCGGGCGTGGCCCAGGGCGCTCTCCACCAGGGCCTGGGGGGTGGGGCCGCCGTATTTGGCCAGCAGCTCCTTTTCCAGCGAGCCGCCGTTCACCCCGATGCGGATGGGGATGCCCCGCTCCTTGCAGGCCTCCGCCACCGCCCGCACCCGCTCTGGGGAGCCGATGTTGCCCGGGTTGATGCGGATCTTGTCAATGCCCTGCTCCGCCGCCTCCAGGGCCAGGCGGTAGTCAAAGTGGATGTCCGCCACCAGGGGCACCGGGCTGCCCGCCTTCAGCGCGCCGATGGCCCTGGCCGCCGCCAGGTCAGGCACGGCCACCCGGACAATGTCGCACCCCGCCGCCGCCAGGGCCCGGATCTGGGCCAGGGTGGCCTCCACATCGTGGGTGGGGGTGTTGGTCATGGACTGGATGGACACCGGGGCGCCGCCGCCGATGGCCACCGGCCCCACATGGATCTGTCTGCTCATCTTTCCGCGCCTCCTCAGGTAAAGATCTGCCACACGTCTTTGAACGCGATCACCGCCATCAGCCCCAGCAGCAGCACAAAGGCCGCGCCGTGGACATAGCCCTCATACCGCTCCGGGATCCTGCGCCGGGCAACCAGGTATACCACCGCGTTGAGCAGGATAAAGAAGATGCGCCCCCCGTCCAGGGCGGGGATGGGCAGCAGGTTCATCACCGCCAGGTTCACCGCGATGAGGGCCATGAGATAGAACACATTGATCAAGCCGTCCACCCAGGTGGCGGACTGGGCGCCCATCTCGGACACCACGTTCACAATGCCCACCACGCCGGACAGCTGGTCCACCCCGACCCGCCCGGTGACCAGATCCCCCAGGCTCACCCACACGGTGCGGACAAAGTCCACGGTGATGAGAAAGCCCTCCCGGATCTTCCCGGGGAAATCCAGCTCCCGGAGCCCTTCAAAAATCAGGCCGAACCCCAGATTGGTCTGGCCGTCATACTCGTATTCATAGCGGTACATGGGCAGGTCGGTGAGGGTGATCTTCTCCCCGTCCCGCTCCACCACCAGGTCCACCCCCTGCCCGTCGTTCCGGGCCAGATAGGTCTGTACGTTGCCGTACACCCAGATGCCGTGGCCGTCCACGCTGAGGATGCGGTCCCCCACCATGAGCCCGTCCTCCCCCTGGCAGGCAAACCCGGGGGCAAAGCCGGTGATCACCGGCTCCCGCACCGCCACCGCGCCGGCGTAGAGCAGCAGCACGATGACCAGCCCCATGAGGAAGTTCATGAAGGAGCCGGCGCACAGGATGACCACCTTCTTCCAGGCCCGCTGGCGGGAGAAGGCCCGGGGGTCCCCGGTGTCCTCGTCCTCCCCCTCCATGGCGCAGTAGCCGCCGATGGGAAAGGCCCGCAGGGAGTACAGGGTCTCCCCCTTCTGCCGGGACCACAGGGCGGGGCCCATGCCGATGGCGAACTCGTTCACCTTCACCTTCAGAAGCTTGGCGGTGAAGAAGTGGCCGAACTCGTGGACGGCGATCATCACCCCGAAGAGCAGGATCACCAGCAGGATATACAGGATTCGCTCCAAACAGTGTTCACCTCATCAGATCAGATACCGCGGCCCGGGCAGCCCGGTCCGCCTCAAACACATCCTCCAGCCCGTAGTCCCCCGTCCGGGCCTCCACCCGGTCCAGGGCGCCGGCCACCAGCCGGGGAATGTCAAGGAATTTCACTTTATCGTTCAGGAACAGCGCCACCGCCGCCTCATTCGCCCCGTTGAGAATGGCGGTGGAGGTCCCCCCCTTCCGGGCGCATTCCAGGGCCAGGGCCAGACAGGGGAAGGCCTCCGGGTCGGGGGCGGCAAAGGTCAGGGGCGGGCAGCGCAGCAGGTCCAGGGGGGTGGCGGGGCCGGCCGTCCGCTCCGGCCAGGTGAGGGCGTACTGGATGGGCAGGCGCATGTCCGCCGTCCCCAGCTGGGCCAGCACCGCCCCGTCCACGAACTCCACCAGGGAGTGGATGATGCTCTCCCGGTGGACCACCACGCTGATCTTCTCCGGGGGCATGGCATACAGGCGCATGGCCTCGATGAACTCCAGCCCCTTGTTCATCAGGGTGGCGGAGTCGATGGTGATCTTGGCCCCCATGGACCAGTTGGGGTGGCGCAGGGCCTGCTCCCGGGTGCCCTGGGCCAGCTCCTCCCGGCCCTTCCCGAAGAAGGGCCCGCCGGAGGCGGTGATGATCAGCCGGCGCACCTCTCCCCGGTCCCTGCAGCCCTGCAGGCACTGGAAGATGGCGGAGTGCTCCGAGTCCACCGGCACGATGTCTGCGCCCTTTTCCCGGGCCCGGGCCATCACCAGCTCCCCGGCGCACACCAGGGTCTCCTTGTTGGCCAGGGCGATGCGCTTGCCCGCGTCGATGGCGGCCAGGGTGGGCCGCAGCCCGGCGATGCCCACCACCGCGGTGACCACCGTGTCCGCCCGGGGCAGGACGGCCGCCTCCAGCAGAGCCTGCTCTCCCCCCGCCACCCGGGTGGGGGTGTCCGCCAGGCGCACGCGCAGGTCGGCGGCGGCCCTCTCGTCCACCGCCGCCACCAGCTCCGGCCGGAATTTCCTGGCCTGCTCCTCCGCCAGCTCCACGCTGCCCTTTACCGTCAGGGCGGCCACCCGGTGGCCGCAGGCCTCAGCCACCTCCAGGGTCTGCCGGCCGATGGAGCCGGTGGAGCCCAGAATGGAAATGGTACGCTTCATCTTCCACTCCCCCTTATCCGAAAGCGGGCAGGCACAGCACCAGGAAGAGCACCACCGGGGCGCAGAAGATCATGCTGTCAAACCGGTCCAGCATGCCCCCGTGGCCGGGGAGCAGATGGCCGTAGTCCTTCACGCCGAACTGGCGCTTGATGAAGGAGAAGACCAGGTCGCCCAGCTCGGTGGCCAGCGCCCCCAGCAGCCCGCACAGGGCCAGGGAGAGGTAGTTGGCGCTCAGGCCGCTGGCCGCGCTCACCACCAGGCCGTAGAGCAGGGCAAATATCACCCCGGTGGCAAAGCCCCCCAGGTAGCCCTCCAGGCTCTTGTTGGGGCTGACCCGGGTGATGCCCCGGTGCCTGCCCAGAAACACCCCGGCAAAATAGGCCCCCCCGTCGGTGATGAAGGCCAGCAGCACCGCCAGCAGCACCAGGTACTTCCCGTGCTCCATGCACTTCAGGGCCACCAGGGCGGACAGGGCCAGGGGGATGAGCACCCCGCCGAACAGGGTGAGCAGCACCTGATAGGTGCCGATGGCCACGCCGCGCCCCTCGTCATAGGCCCGGATGGCGCACCAGAAGGACACCGCCATCACCACAAAGGCGCACACGCCGGCGGCCATCTCTCCCGCCCCGGCCCACACGGCCAGGGGGAGGGCGGCGGCGGACAGGACGCTCACCGCCTCCATGGGCAGGGAGACCTTCCGCTCCCCTGCCGCCCGCAGCAGCTCAAAACAGGCCGCGGCGGAGATGAGCATCACCACCACCGTCCACACAATGGGGGGCAGCAGCAGCATGATCACCAGCAGCAGGGGGACAAATATCACAGCCACAAGGATCCGTTTGGCCATGGTCACACACCTCCGTAACGGCGGGAGCGGTGCTGATAGTCCGCCAACGCCTTGAGCAGTTCTTCTTTGGTAAAGTCCGGCCAGAGCACGTCGGTGAAGTAAAACTCCGCGTAGGCCGCCTGCCACAGCAGAAAATTGGACAGCCGCAGCTCTCCGCTGGGCCGGATGATGAGGTCCGGGTCGGGTACCCCGGCGGAGTAGAGATAGCCGCCGAAGGCGTCCGCCGTCAGGTGGTCGGGGTCGGCCCGCCCCTCCAGGCAATCCCGGGCAAAGGCCCTGGCCCCCCGGAGGATCTCATCCCGGCCGCCGTAGTTCAGGCAGATGTTCACCTGGCAGCCGTCATACCCCTTGGAGATCTCCTGGGTCTGCCGGCACAGGTCCAGCAGCTTGGGGCTCAGGGGGGAGAGATCACCGAAGAAGGCCATCTTCACCCTGTCCCGGGCCATGGTCTCAATGGCCTCGTGGAGATACTTCTCCAGCAGGCCCATGATGGCCCGCACCTCGTCCTCCGGCCGCTTCCAGTTCTCCGTGGAAAAGGCGTACACCGTCAGGTACTCCAGCCCCAGCTCCTTGGCAAAGGTGGCAATGGTGCGGAAGGTCTCCGCCCCGGCGGCGTGCCCCGCCTTCCGGGGCATCCCCCGGCGGCGCGCCCAGCGGCCGTTGCCGTCCATGATGATGGCCACATGCCGGGGCAGATGTTCCAGATCCACCTGGGGTGCCCCGCTCTTGTCCTTCCGCCGACTCCACAGCGCCATGTTACCAACTCCAACTCCATTTTAAGTACAGTATTGCCCCGGCAGAACTTCCCCATATCCATTTCCTTGGAAAAAGCGTCCGTTTTCCGGGAAGGGCCCTGTCCGGAGGCCATTTCATCCACACCCCCGGGCATGACAACACCTGCGGAGGCTTTCCCCCGCAGGTGCGGCCGCCGGGACAGGCAGAACCTGTCCCAGCGGAAAAAGGCAGCACGCCCCGGCCGCGGGCAGGGCCCGCGGCGGCGTCACACCGCCATGAGTTCCTTTTCCTTCTCCGCGATGAGCGCGTCGATCTCCTTGCACCGCTTGTCGGTGATGTCCTGCAGCTCCTTCTCCAGGTTCTTCTGATCGTCCTCGGTGAGCTCGGACTTCTTGGTCATCTTCTTCACATCTTCCATGGCGTCCCGCCGGATGTTGCGGATGGCCACCTTGCCGTTCTCCCCGTACTTGCGCACCTGCTTGGTCAGCTCCACACGGCGCTCCTCGGTGAGCTGGGGGAAGCTCAGGCGGATGACCCGCCCGTCGTTCTGGGGGTTGATGCCCAGATCGGACATTTGGATGGCCTTCTCAATGGCACGGAGAATGGACGCGTCCCAGGGCTGGATGGCCAGGGTGCGGGGATCCGGGGTGGAGATGCTGGCCACCTGCTGGATGGGGGTGGGGGTGCCGTAGTACTCCACCTGGATCCGGTCCAGCACGCCGGCGTTGGCCCGGCCCGCCCGGACGCTGGCAAAGTCCGCCTTCACCACCTCAATGGTCTTCTTCATCTTCTCGTCATAGGGCTTGCACAGCTCGGTCATGGTCGTTTCCTCCTTAATCCTTTACAATGGTGCCGATCTTCTCCCCGTGTACCACACGCAGGATATTTTCCGGGTCCTTCAGGCCGAAGAGAATCACCGGGATCTTGTTGTCCATGGACAGGGACGTGGCGGTGGAGTCCATCACCTGCAGGTGCTGGGCCAGCACGTCGTCATAGCTGATGGTGTCATACTTCACCGCGGCGGGGTCCACATTGGGGTCGGCGCTGTACACCCCGTCCACGTTCTTGGCCAGCAGGATGACATCCGCGTCGATCTCCGCCGCCCGCAGCACCGCGGCGGTGTCGGTGGAGAAGAAGGGGTTGCCGGTGCCGCAGCCGAAGATGACCACCCGCCCCTTCTCCAGATGCCGGATGGCCCGGGAGCGGATATAGGGCTCGGCAATGGAGCGCATCTCGATGGCGGTCTGCACCCGCACGTCCACCCCCTTGCGCTCCAGGGTGTCCGCCAGGGCCAGGCAGTTGATGACGGTGGCCAGCATTCCCATATGGTCGGCCCGGACGCGCTCCTGCATCCCCTTGCCGTCCTTCAGGCCGCGCCAGAAGTTGCCGCCGCCCACCACAATGCCGACCTCCACGCCCTCTTTCACGCACCGGGCAATGACGTCGCACACGCTCTGGATCACATCAAAGTTCAGCCCGCGCCCGGCGTCCCCCGCCAGGGCCTCGCCGCTGACCTTCAGCAGCACGCGCTTATATTTTAATCCGGACATATTGGATACCATCCTCCTTGTGTTCTGAGTGGTCACTCTATTTTAATACAGATTTCCTTTTTTGCATAGGGGCAAAATCGTTTTTTTGTAAATTCCCTGTCCGCCCCCGCCTCCCCCCGGCATACTCCCCCCGCGCCGCTCATACACTGCCACCGGATACCCACGCATGGGAGGAGGGCTGTACATGGCGCGCTGGCGCATTTCTGAACTGCAGGATAAAGAGGTGGTGGACATCTCCGACGGCACCCGATACGGCTACATCACCGACGTGGAGGTGGACGCCGGGCAGGGGACGGTCACCGCCATCGTGGTGGCCGGCCAGCGCCGGCTGCTGGGGCTGCTGGGCCGGGAGCCGGAGGCCGCCTTCCCCTGGTCCGCCATCCGCCGGGTGGGGGCGGATATCATCCTGGTGGACGCGGGCGGGCGCTCCCCCGTCCTTCCGGGGTAAAATCTGCGCAAAAAACCGAAAAAAATGCTTGCGTTCCGGCGGCGCCCGTGGTAGAATGTTCAGGCAATCCGCACGGGGGCGGATCTTTCGTCATGTGCTTTTCCCGGTTTTCGGGGAAGTTGGCGCGGGAGATGAGGCCCCCGGAGGTAACAACAAACACTTAGGAGGAAACAAAACATGGCAGTCGTATCTATGAAGCAGCTGCTGGAGGCCGGCGTGCACTTCGGCCACCAGACC
>CALWXH010000030.1 GCA_944385465.1 uncultured Oscillospiraceae bacterium
TCCACCGGCTCCTCCATCATGCCCCAGAAGAAGAACCCCGACGTGGCCGAGCTGGTGCGGGGCAAGACCGGGCGGGTATACGGCTCCCTCATCACCCTGCTCACCGTGATGAAGGGCCTGCCCCTGGCCTACAACAAGGACATGCAGGAGGACAAGGAGCCGGTGTTCGACGCCATCGACACCGTGGAGCTGTGCGTGCCGGTGTTCGCCGCCATGCTGGACACCCTCACCGTGAACGAGAAGAACATGGCCCGGGCGGCCTCCGGCGGCTTCATCAACGCCACCGACTGCGCCGACTACCTGGTGCGCAAGGGCCTGCCCTTCCGGGAGGCATACATGATCGTGGGCCGGCTGGTGAACATGTGCATCAGGAACGGGGAGAGCCTGGACACCCTGCCCCTGAAGGACTTCCGGGCCATCAGCAACCTGTTCGACGAGGATGTGTACGACGCCCTCCAGCTCAAGACCTGCGTCAACGGCCGCAAGGTCTACGGCGGCCCCAGCGCCCAGAGCGTGGAGAAGCAGATCGAGCTTATGGAGGAATTCATTGCCCGGCATTCGGTGCAGACGCCGCCGGAGACCTGAGCCCGCCCCCGGCGGGCCGCGCCGGATGGCGCGCCGATCCGCAGCGCGGCGGAGGATCGCCGCAGGCGGAATTCACTTCCGCCGAGGAAGATGAAACAGGGGCCCCCGGGAAACCTGTTTCCAGGGGAACTACGGCGGCCCGTCGGCGGAAAGCGTGACCAAGCAGATCGAGCTTATGGAGGAATTCATCGCCCGGCACGGGGTGGAGACGCCGCCGGAGGGCTGAGGGGCGCGATGGGAAACCATACATAGAAACCAGGTGGACAGAGCATGAGCAAACCAAAGGTATACATAGATGGGAAAGAGGGCACTACGGGCCTTCAGATCTACGAGCGGCTGTCCGCCCGGCAGGACATTGAGCTGCTGCTCATCGATGAGGACAAACGCAAGGACGCGCGGGAGCGGGGAAAGCTGCTCAACGCCGCCGATCTGGCCTTCCTGTGCCTGCCGGACCAGGCGGCCCGGGAGGCGGTGGAGCTGGTGGCCAACGACCACACCCGCATCATCGACGCCTCCACCGCCCACCGCACCGCCCCGGGCTGGGCCTACGGGTTCCCTGAGCTGAAGGGGCGGCGGGACGGGATCCTGGCGGCCAGGCGGGTGGCCAACCCCGGCTGCCACGCCACCGGCTTCCTCTCCGGGGTGGCCCCGCTGGTGGAGCTGGGGGTGCTGCCCGCGGACTACCCCCTGACCTGCTACTCCCTCACCGGCTATTCCGGCGGCGGGAAGAAGATGATCGCCCAGTATGAGGGGGAGAAGACCCCGGATCTGTTCAGCCCCCGCACCTATGGGCTGAATCTGGAGCACAAGCATCTGCCGGAGATGACTGCCCAGGCGGGGCTGACCCAGCCCCCGGTGTTCTGCCCGGTGGTGGACGACTACTACAAGGGCATGGAGACGGTGGTCATGCTCCACAACCGCCTGCTGCGGGGAGCGCCCACCGCCCGGGACCTGTGCGACATGCTGGGCGCCTACTATGAGGGGCAGACCCTGGTCCATGTGGCCCCCTTCGGGGAGCATCCCGCCCAGCTGGCGGCCAACGCCATGGCGGGCCGGGACGACCTGACGCTGTATGTGTGCGGCGACGGGGCGCGCACGGCGGTGATCGCCCTGTTTGACAACCTGGGCAAGGGCGCCTCCGGCGCAGCGGTGCAGAACATGAACCTGATGCTGGGCTTTGCCGAGACGGCGGGGCTGAATGTGGAGTGAAGAGTGAAGAGTGGAGATGGCGTCATGCTCCACGCATGATAGAAATGAGGTAGATGAATGATGTTGCGAGAGATTCCGGGCGGCGTTTGCGCCCCCAAGGGCTTCCGGGCCGCCGGCGTGTACTGCGGCGTGAAAAACGGCGGGGTGGACGCGCCCCAGACGGTGCTGCCTTCCGCCAGGGGGAAGAACGACCTGGCCATGATCCTGTCCGACTGCGAGTGCTCCGCCGCGGCGGTGTACACCCTCAACCGGGTGAAGGCCGCCCCCCTATATGTGACCATGGGCCACCTGGAGGACGGGGTGTGCCGGGGGATCATCGCCAACTCGGGCAACGCCAACGCCTGCGCCCCCCTGAGCCATGAGAACGCCGAGGCCATGTGCCAGCTGGCCGCCCAGGCCACCGGCCTGCGGGCGGAGGACTTTGCCGTGGCCTCCACCGGGGTCATCGGCCAGACCCTGAACCTCAAGGCCATCGAGAAGGGGATGCCCGGCCTGGTGTCTGCCCTCAGCGGCCAGGGCTCGGACGATGCCGCCCACGCCATCATGACCACCGACACGGTGAAGAAGGAGACCGCCGTGGCGGTCACCATCGGCGGCCAGCCGGTGAAGATCGGCGCCATCGCCAAGGGCTCCGGCATGATCCACCCCAACATGGGCACCATGCTGTGCTTTGTCACCACCGACTGCGCCATCACCCCGGATTTGCTGACGGAGGCCCTCCATGAGATCGTGCCCCGCACCTTCAACCGGGTGACGGTGGACGGGGACACCTCCACCAATGACATGTGCCTGGTGCTGGCCAACGGCATGGCGGGCAACCCCCAGATCGAGTGGAAGGACGACGACTTCCAGGTCTTCTGCAAGGCCCTGCACCAGGTGTGCCGGCAGATGGCCCGGGCCATCGCCGCCGACGGGGAGGGCGCCTCCAAGCTGGTGACCTGCACCGTGCGGGAGGCCCGCAGCGAGGAGAGCGCCGAGCGCCTGGCCAAGGCGGTGGTGGGCTCCTCCCTGGTGAAGGCGGCCATGTTCGGCGCCGACGCCAACTGGGGCCGGGTGCTGTGCGCCATGGGCTATTCCAAGGCCCCCTTCCGCCCGGAGTATGTGGATGTGCGCTTCTCCTCCCTGGCCGGGGAGATCCTGGTGTGTGAAAAGGGCACCGGCCTGGCCTTTGACGAGGAGCTGGCCAAGAAGATCCTCAGCCAGAACGAGGTGGTCATCGACGTGTGCCTCAACGAGGGGGAGCACGAGGCCACCTGCTGGGGCTGCGATCTGACGTACGAATACGTGAAGATCAACGGGGACTACCGTTCCTGAGTTTTGTAGAAGAGGCGGACCCCTCTATTTTCGTGGGAAAGGGTGTGTTTTCATGAGCTATTCCATCACAGACCGGGCCCAGGTGCTGGCCGAGGCCCTGCCCTACATCCAGAAGTACAGCGGCAAGACCGTGGTGGTGAAATACGGCGGCAACGCCATGATTTCCGAGCAGCTGCGCCAGGCGGTGATCTCGGACATCGTGCTGCTCTCCCTGGTGGGCATCCACGTGGTGGTGGTCCATGGGGGCGGCCCGGAGATCAGCGAGATGCTGGGCAAGATCGGTAAGCAGTCTGTCTTTCTGGACGGGCTGCGGTGTACCGACGGGGAGACCATGGACATCGTGCAGCAGGTGCTGTGCGGCAAGGTGAACAAGGACCTGGTGGGCCTCATCAACCACAAGGGGGGCCGGGCCGTGGGCCTGTGCGGCCTGGATGACGGGCTGCTCCAGGCCTCCCAGCTGGACGAGAAGTACGGCCTGGTGGGCCAGGTGGATCAGGTGAACCCGCAGCCGGTGCTGGACTGCATCTCCAACGGCTATCTGCCGGTGGTGGCCACGGTGGCCCAGGGCAATGACGGCAACGCCGCCTACAACGTGAACGCCGACACCGCCGCCGCCAAGCTGGCCGTGGCCCTCAAGGCGGTCAAGCTGCTGCTGCTCACCGACGTGCGGGGGTTGCTCACCGACCCCCATGACGAGAACACCCTCATCCCCGCGGTGCGGGCCTCGGAGATCCCGGGGCTGGTGAAGGACGGGGTGATCCAGGGTGGGATGATCCCCAAGATCGACTGCGCGGTGGAGGCGGTGCGCTCCGGCGTCCACTCCGCCGTCATCCTGGACGGGCGCATTCCCCACTCTATTCTCATTGAGCTGCTCAGCGACGCCGGCATCGGCACCATGCTGACGCTGTAAAGGAGGGCACTAAATGACCTTTCAGGAACTGAAGGAGCTGGACAGCCGGTATGTGATCCAGACTTACGGCCGCAACCCCATCGCCATCGACCACGGCCAGGGGGCCACCCTGTACGATGTGGAGGGGAAGGAGTACATCGACTTCGCCTCGGGCATCGGGGTGCTGTCCGTGGGCACCGCCCACCCCAGGTGGCAGGCGGCCATCGCCGCCCAGGCGGCCCGGCTGGGCCACATCTCCAACCTCTACTACTCTGAGCCCTACATCCGCCTGGCCCAGCAGCTGTGTACCCGCTCGGGCATGGCGGCGGCCTTTTTCGCCAGCGGAGGGGGAGAGGCCAACGAGGGGATGATCAAGCTGGCCCGGAAGTACTCCTTCGACCGGTACGGAGAGGGGCGGGGGACGGTGCTCACCCTGCGCAACTCCTTCCACGGGCGCACCATCACCACCCTGGCCGCCACCGGCCAGGACGTGTTCCACAACTATTTCTTCCCCTTCACCGAGGGCTTCCGCTACGCCGCGGCCAACGACCTGGACAGCCTGAACGAAGTGGCCGGCCATGACGTGTGCGCGGTGCTGGTGGAGCTGGTGCAGGGGGAGGGGGGCGTGCTCCCCCTGGAGCGGGACTATGTGCAGGAACTGGCCCGGCTGTGTGCCCAGCGGGACTGGCTGCTGCTGGTGGACGAGGTGCAGACCGGCGTGGGGCGCACCGGCTCCCTGTTCTGCTTCCAGCAGTACGGCATTACCCCGGACGTGGTGTCCTTTGCCAAGGGCATCGCCGGCGGGCTGCCCATGAGCGGCATCCTGGTCAACGAGAAGTGCCGTGGGGTGCTCACCCCCGGTACCCACGCCACCACCTTCGGCGGCAACCCGGTGTGCGCCGCCGCCGCCCTGGCGGTGCTGGACATCCTGGATGAGGACGCCATCGCCCGGGTGAAGGAAAAGGGCGCCTGGCTCCGGGAGCAGATCGAGGCTCTGAACCTGCCCTGCCTGGGCAGGACCCGGGGCATGGGCCTGATGATCGGAGTGGAGGTGGCCGATGGCTTTTCCAACAAGGAGCTGTGCGCCCGCCTCAACCAGGCGGGGCTGCTGTGCCTCACCGCCGGTGCCGGGCTGCGGCTGCTGCCCCCCCTCACCATCACCCGGGAGGAGATGGAGAAGGGGCTGGCGGTTATGAAGGCGGAGCTTTCGTAACAGAGTTGAGAGTGAAGAGTGAAGAGTGAAGATCGGGTGCGGGAAGAGGAGTGACATCTCCACTCTCCACGCTCCACTCTCTGCTCTTCACTCTGATATGGAGGGTTTGAAGTATGCAGAAGGACTTGTTAAAGCTGCTGGACCTGTCCCGGGAGGACATCCACGAGATCCTGGACACGGCGGACCAGATGAAGTATGCCCAGAAGCACCGCCTGGCCCACGACTACCTGCGGGGCAAGACGCTGGCCATGATCTTTGAGAAGAACTCCACCCGCACCAGAGTGTCCTTTGAGGTGGGGATGTACCAGCTGGGGGGCCACGCCCTGTTCCTGTCCGGCAAGGAGAGCCAGATCGGCCGGGGGGAGCCGGTGGAGGACACCGCCCGGGTGCTGGCCCGGTACTGTGACGGCATCATGATCCGCACCTTTGCCCAGGCGGAGGCGGAGGAGCTGGCCCACCACGCCTCCATCCCCGTCATCAACGGGCTGACCGACTTTGCCCACCCCTGCCAGGTGCTGGCCGACCTGATGACCGTGCGGGAGAAGATGACCCGGCTGGAGGGGCTGAAGCTGGCCTTCGTGGGGGACGGCAACAACATGGCAAACTCCCTCATTGCGGGGGGGCTGAAGTGCGGCATGGATGTGTCCGTGGCCTGCCCGGAGGGGTATGACCCGGATCAGAGGGTGCTGGACTTTGCCGGCACCGTCACCGACGCCGCCTTCCGGCTGGTGCGCACCCCCGCCGAGGCGGTGGCGGACGCGGATGTGGTGATCACCGACGTGTGGGCCTCCATGGGGCAGGAGGAGGAGCGGCAGCAGCGGCTGCGGGCCTTCGCCGGCTACTGCGTGGACGAGGAACTGCTGAAGCTGGCCAAACCCGGGTGCATGGTGCAGCACTGCCTGCCCGCCCACCGGGGGGAGGAGATCTCCGCCCAGGTCTTTGAGGCCCACGCCGACGAGATCTTTGAAGAGGCGGAAAACCGCCTTCACGCCCAGAAGGCGGTCATGTACCTGCTGATGAAAGACTGAGAGACACAAAGGCGGCCCATCCCGTGAGGGATGGGCCGCCTTGTTGCTGGGGAAGGTCAGGACTGGGGTTCCAAGAACTGCGCCGTGGCCTCGGGGACACTGGCGTAGTCCCACTGGTGGTCGGTGGCGGCCATGTAGTCGCTGGTGACATTGAAGTAGCTCCAGAGGGTCTCATCACGCCCCACGTCCCAGGTGGCGTCCACGCAGTACCACTCCCCGTCCAGCCGCACCATGTTCCAGGCGTGGTCCCGGCGGCTGCCGGAGGAGGCGCCCACCACCGTGATGCACTCCACCCCCGCCATGTCCAGGAGCAGCTGGAAGGTGGAGGCGAAGCCAAGGCATACCCCGATCCCCTCCACCAGGGGGTTGTAGGGGGTGTAGGATTCCCGGGGGGTGACAGAGAAGAGGGAGTTGTGGGTCTGGTCGTAGGCCACATGGGAGGTGAGCCAGCGGTAGATGGCCCGCTCCCGCTCCAGGTCATCCATGTCCCCGGTGACTTCCGCGTCCAGCACCTGGGCGGCCCTGGTGTATATGGCCCGGTCGTAGGGGGACAGGGCGGAGGTATCCCCGCTCTCCCAGGCCGCCAGGATGGAGGCGGTGTCATAGAGGGTCATGTCGTCCCGCTCCGGGTCCACATAGGGGGTGCGCCCGGCGGCGGGATCGGCGGTGGCGGAGGGGGCGGGGGTGGAGGCCGGGGCGCCCTGCTCCAGGGCGGTGTAAAAGGCCTCCCGGGCGGCGCCGGGGTCCGGGCAGATGAGCAGGGCGGCATAGTCCCCGCCGGCGGAGCGCAGGACGAGGCCGTTGGCGGCCAGGGCGGCCTGCTCCGGATCGTAGCCGGTAAAGGTGTCCTGCCGCCCCTGCCGGTAGGCCTCCAGACCGGCTGCCACGGCGTCCGGATCCGCCTGGGGGGCCAGGCGGAAGACCGCCACCTCAAAAGCCTGGGCGGGGGAGGAGAGATAGACGGCGTAATCCTCCCAGCTGCCGTCGGGCAGGCCGTACAGGGCGGTGAGGTAGTCCTCCGGCGGGTTGCCGCCGGTCTGATCTGCCAGGGTCTGGGTCTGCCCGGCCTCCAGGCCGCAGGCGGACAGCACTGCCCGGGCCACCTGGTCGGCGGAGGGGACGGACTGGCTGAGGACGCCGCCGCGCGTGGGGGAGACACAGGCGGACAACAGCAGGGCAAGGGACAGGAACAGTCCCGCAAGGCGCTTCATGGGAAACCTCCTGAAAGAAAAGGGCGCGCCCCAGGCGCGCCCCTTTTGCGATTCATTTCGACAGGTAGCTTTTCAACAGCTCCTGCAGCAGCTCGTCCCGGTCCAGCTTGCGGATGAGGGTGCGGGCGTTGTTGTGGTTGGTGATATAGGTGGGATCCTCGCTGAGGATATAGCCCACGATCTGATTGATGGGGTTGTATCCTTTTTCCAGCAGGGCCTGATAGACCGAGGTGAGGATGACCTTGATCTCGTCGCTCCGGTCAAACTCCAGGCTGAATCTGCGCGTATAATCCATGTCGCTCACGGTGGACACCCCCCGGATAAGATAGTCTTTATTTTAGCGTACAACCGGCCAAATGTAAAGGGGAGAAATAAAAATTTACAGTGCCGAAACAAACTCCCCCGGCTCAACGAGCCGGGGGAGAGGATGTACACCGATCAGGCGATGCGCTTGAAGCCCACAATGTAGGAGTCCCAGTACCCGCCGAACAGGGAGTCGTACCGCACGCCATAGATGGAAGAGGAGGCGTGGACGAACTGGTTGTTGCCTACGTAGATGCCCGCGTGGGTGGTGGGCAGGGTGCCGCCGGAGCTGTCGTACCGGGGGTCGAAGAAGAACACCAGGTCGCCGGGTTGGATCTCATCGGCGGAGACGAAATAGCCGCTCTGGTTGTACTGGCTGGAGGAACCCCGGGCGATGGGGTAGCCCAGCTGCTTGTAGATGTAGTACAGCAGGCCGGAGCAGTCGAAGCTGTAGGGGCCGGAGGCGCCGTACACATAGGGGCTGCCCACCAGGGACTTGGCCATGGCCGCCGCGGCGGCGCCCACGGAACCATCGGAGGCGTTGGAGCCGTCCAGAATGGTGATGTACTCAGCGGACACATAGCCCTCGATGCTGCCGGCGGTGATGGCGTACCAGCCGTCGGTCTCGCCGGTGATGGTGACGCTGGTGCCCCGGGAGAGCAGGGCCACCTTGCTGTAGCCGGTGCCGGGGCCGGAGCGCACGTTCAGGGCGCTGGTGTTCACCATGCCCCGCTGGGGCTCGGTCTCATCCGACCCGGGGGTCTCGTCCGCCGCGGGGGCGTTGCTGGAGCCGCCCAAAGGGGCCAGGTCGATGTACTCGGCGGAGACATAGCCCTCGATGCTACCGGAGGTGATGGCATACCAGCCGTTGGTCTCACCGGTGATGGTGACGGTGGCGCCCTTCTGCAGGGAACCCACCTTGCTGTAGCCGGTGCCGGCGCCGGAGCGCACATTGAGCACATCGGCGGTGACGGTGCCCTGACGGGTTTCGGTCTCGGGCTCGGTCTCGGGCGGCTCCTCGGGGGAGGCGTCCGGCTGGGGGTCCTCCGTCTCGGGGGCGGGGGCTAGATCGATGTACTCGGCGGAGACATAGCCCTTCACGCTGCCGGAGAGGATGCCGTACCAGCCGGCGTGGCTCTCATCGGTGATGGAGACCGTGGCGCCCTTCTGCAGGGAGCCCACCTTGCTGTAGCCGGTGCCGGGGCCGGAGCGGACGTTGAGCACGTCGGCGGTGACGGTGCCCTGACGGAGCCCCGCCGCCTCCTGGTCGGCCTCTGCGCCGGTGAGCTCCACGTCCAGCCAGTCGGCGGACATATAGCCCTCCAGGCCGTCGTAGGAGACCTTGTACCAGCCGTCGGCGGCCTCGGCCAGGATGGAAACCTGGCTGCTGTAAGGGGCGTAGGCCAGGGTGGCGGACTGGACGGTGGCCTCGCTGCGCAGGCGCAGGGAAGAGGCGGTGACCGTGCCGGTGCCGATGGACGCCAGTGCGATGCCGGAGGTCAGAGCCACCGTCAGGCCGGCGGCTACGATGCCCTTGACAACGCGGCTGCGTTTGAGATTCATAAGATGTGCCCTCCAATCTTCTTTCTGCTTCTCAGGTGCGGGGCGGCCGGCGGGCCGCCGCGGGGGAGCTGTCACTTTCCGGACAGAGCCCGCATCAGCCAGATGGAACCCATGTCGATGGCGGAGAACAGATCGGGCAGATCGCTCTTCTTCACCACCCGGTCCCGGCTCTTCAGGTCGGGGTCGGTCAGCTGGAGCTGGAGGTGAACCTTGCTGGCGATCTCCAGATCTCCGTCCTGCTGCGTACCCATCACCTGGATCATGATGATGTACTTATCGGCCATGGAGCCGTAGTAGATGAGATTTCCTTTGCGGCGCAGGGGATGACCCTTGTACATCAGACCGCCTTTTTGCTCAGCCATGGGGACCTCCTTGATTTTGTTACCGATTTGTAACACATTGTAACGCATTCTTACCGAGTTGTCAACAGGGGATTTCCATAAAAAATGAAAATGTGGTGTTATGGAGAGAAAAAGCGTGCCCGCCCGGCTTTCCCGGGCGGGCGGAAACAGGCGGAATCAGAAGAACAGCTGGGCGCACAGCAGCAGCGACAGCTGG
Organism: uncultured Oscillospiraceae bacterium; assembly: GCA_944385465.1. GTDB lineage: Bacteria > Bacillota > Clostridia > Oscillospirales > Oscillospiraceae > Enterenecus. The sequence goes on from CALWXH010000030.1 coordinate 9,874, forward strand.
AGGACGGCCAGCAGGGGCAGGCCGATGTGGAAGAAGCCCTTGCGGGTCTTGTGGTGAAAGACCCACATGCCCAGGCACGCCCCCACGCCGCCCCCTAAGACGGCCGCCCCCCACAAGGTGGCCTCGGGGATGCGCCGGCGGTCCAGCTTGGCCATGAGCTTGTCCCAGCCGAAGAGGACAAAGGCCAGCAGGCTCACCACCCCCAGCAGGATAAGCAGCAGACGACAGGACTCACGCATGGTTCAGCTGCTCCTCCAGATATTCCTCGTAGGTACACCGGCGGTCGATGAGCCTGCCGTCGGCGGTGAAGTCGAAGATCCGGTTGGCCACGGTCTGCACCAGCTGATGGTCGTGGGAGGACACCAGCACGTTGCACCTGACGCTCTCCAGCCCCCGGTTGACCGCCGTGATGGACTCCAGGTCCAGGTGGTTGGTGGGCTGGTCCAGCAGCAGCACGTTGGCCCCGGACAGCATCATCCGGGAGAGCATGCACCGCACCTTCTCCCCGCCGGAGAGCACCTTCACCGGCTTGAAGATGTCGTCCCCGGAGAAGAGCATCCGGCCCAGGAAGCCTCGCAGGTAGCTCTCGTGCTGGTCCTCGGAGAACTGGCGCATCCAGTCCAGGATGTTCAGGTCGCAGTCGTGAAAGAAGGGGGAGTTGTCCTTGGGGAAGTAGGAGAAGGTGGCGGTCTGGCCCCACTTCACGCTGCCCTCGTCGGGCTCCCACTCCCCGGTGAGGATCTTGAACAGGGCGGTGTGGGCGTTCTCGTTCTCCCCCACGAAGGCGATCTTGTCCCCGTGGCCCACGATGAAGGACACCTTGTCCAGCAGCTTCACCCCGTCCACCGTCTTGGACACGTCGGTGACGAAGAGGATGTCCTTGCCCACTTCCCGGTCGGGGGAGAAGCCCACCCAGGGGTAGCGCCGGGAGGAGGCGGGCAGCTCCTCCACCGTCAGCTTGTCCAGCAGCTTGCGCCGGGCGGTGGCCTGCTTGGACTTGGACTTGTTGGCGGAGAAGCGGGAGATGAACTCCTGCAGCTCCCGGATCTTCTCCTCGTTGCGCTTGTTCTGCTGCTTGATCAGGTTCTGCACCAGCTGGGAGGACTCGTACCAGAAGTCGTAGTTGCCCACGTACATCTTGATTTTATTGTAGTCGATGTCCACGATGTGGGTGCACACGGTGTTGAGGAAGTGCCGGTCGTGGGACACCACGATGACGGTGCCGTCATAGTCCAGCAGAAAGTCGTTGAGCCACTCCACCGCGGCGATGTCCAGGTTGTTGGTGGGCTCGTCCAGCAGCAGGATGTCCGGGCTGCCGAACAGGGCCTGGGCCAGCAGCACCTTCACCTTCAGCCGGGCGTCCAGGGTGGCCATGCCGCTGTCGTGGTACTCGGTGCCCACCCCCAGGCCCTGGAGGATGCGGGAGGCGTCGCTCTCCGCCTCATAGCCCCCCATCTCGGCGTACTCCGCCTGGAGGTCCGCCGCCCGCAGGCCGTCCTCGTCGGAGAAGTCCTCCTTCTCGTACAGGGCGTTCATCTCCCGGCCGATGTCGTACAGCTTCTGGTTGCCCATGATGACGGTGTCCATGACGTTGTAGGCGTCGTAGGCGTTCTGGTCCTGCTTCAGCACGGACATGCGCACGTTGGGCAGGATGGACACCTGGCCGCTGGAGGGCTCCAGCTGGCCGGAGAGGATCTTCAGGAAGGTGGACTTGCCGGCGCCGTTGGCGCCGATGATGCCGTAGCAGTTGCCCCGGGTGAACTGCAGGTCCACGTGGGAGAACAGGGGCTGGCCGCTGTAGTTCAGGGACAGGTCGGATACAGTGATCATATCGTACTCCTTACAAAATAGCGTTTGAGCCGCTGAGAACGGCGTATCGGCATGAATTTGCCCCTCATCATACCACAAAACGGTGGGAGCTGTACAGTGGGACTTTGCCCAAAGCGCCCCTTGCCAGAGGCGGAGGGACTATGATATCATAAAAAACAGTATGGGAAGGGGAGGATCCGGATGAAAAAACGGTATCTCTGGCCGGTGATCGCCGCGGTGCTGGTGGTGTTCACCATCTGCCTGATCATCACGGTGGCGCGCTCCGGCGGCGAAGGTACGGGGGAGGCCGCCGCGGTGCTGGCGGCAGTCTGCCCGGGCTGAGAGAGTCCGGCCGGCCCTGGGCCGGCGCACAAAAATCCCGGCAAGCGGTGTGTGGCGCCGCCTGCCGGGATTTGAGTTTTTTGGTTGAGAAAAAGCCGGGATGAAAGCCAGGTCAGAGGGCGGACTCGATGGCCCTCTCCACCACCTGGAAATGCCGCCAGATGCCCTGGATGGCGGCGTTTTCATCCCCTGCGGCCAGGGCTTTGACAATGTCCATGTGGGCGTCGTGGAGGGCCTGGGCGTTGTGCTCCTCCGCCACGATGCGCACGTACATCGTGCTGATGAAGCGGTTGACGGTGGACAGCATGGCCCGGAACAGGGCCCGCAGCAGCAGATTGCCCGAGGTCTCGCACAACACCAGGTGGAACTGCTGGTCCAGCACGGCGCCCTTTTCCGGATCTGTCTCGTCAGACATGCGCTGGGCCAGACAGCGGAGCTTTTCCAGCTGACCCGGCAGGATGCGGTTGGCGGCCAGCCGGGCGGTCTCGCTCTCCAGGCCGCGGCGCAGCTGGCTGACCTGCAGGTAATTGGTCTCGCCCAGCAGCATCATCAGCTCAAAGCTGGCGCCCAGATTGCGCTCCAGGTCGCAGGAGATATAGTTTCCCGCCCCCTGGACGCTGGAGACGAAGCCCATGAGGCTCAGGGTGCGCACCGCCTCCCGCACAGAGTTGCGGCTGACATTCAGCTGCTCGGCCAGCTCACGCTCCGGCGGCAGCCGCTCTCCCCGCTTCAGGTTGCCCCGGCGGACTTCAGACTTGATGTATTCCAGGACCTTTTCATAGGCCCGATCTTCCTTCATGCGGTGGGAACCCCCTTTCCGGAGCGCGTCAGGGCGGCGCTTTGCCCGGCGGTATTTGCTGTGAGGTCCAGTTCTGATTATAACATCCAAAAGGCGAACGGGCAAGGGGACGCGGCCTTCCCGCCGGTGTGGAGACCTGCCCTGCCATGGAGAAGGGGCGCGGACGGCCCGCAAAAGCCGCCCGCGCCCCCTGCGCGATGGGAGAAGCCCCTGTGCGGCCCGGCGGCCGCGGGGCAGGGCTGGCCTGCGGCGGGAAGGTTACTTCACGCCCATCCAGCCGGAGATGACCATCTTCTGGACCTCGCTGGTGCCCTCGTAGATCTCGGTGATCTTGGCGTCGCGCATCATGCGCTCGAAGGGGTACTCGCGGCTGTAGCCGTAGCCGCCCGCCATCTGCACGCACTCCCGGGTGACCTGGTTGGCCACGTCGGAGGCGAAGAGCTTGGCCATGGCGGCCAGGTGGCTGTAGGGCTCGCCGTCCTGCTTGGCCTGGGCGGCGCGGTAGACCAGCAGCCGGGCGGCGTCCACCTTGGTCTGCAGGTCGGCCATCTGGAACTGGGTGTTCTGGAACTGGCTGATGCGGCGGCCGAACTGGATGCGCTGCTGGATATAGGGGATGGTCTGGTCAATGCAGCCCTGGGCGATGCCCAGCGCCTGGGCCGCGATGCCGATGCGGCCGCCGTCCAGGGTCATCATGGCGATCTTGAAGCCCTTGTCCCGCTCGCCCAGCAGATTCTCTTTGGGGATCTTGCAGTCCTCAAAAATCAGCTCGCAGGTGGAGGAGCCGCGGATGCCCATCTTTTTCTCGTGGGCGCCCACCCGGAAGCCCGGGGTGTCCTTCTCCACGATGAAGGCGGAGATGCCCTTGTTGCCCTTTTCCTTGTCGGTCATGGCGAAGATGACGAACACGTTGGCGTAGCCGGCGTTGGTGATGAAGATCTTGGAGCCGTTGAGCAGCCAGTGGTCGCCCTTGTCCTCGGCGGTGGTCTTCTGCATGGCGGAGTCGGTGCCGGCGCCGGGCTCGGTGAGGCCGAAGGCGCCCAGCCACTCGCCGGAGCACAGCTGGGGCAGGTACTTCTGCTTCTGCTCCTCGGTGCCGAACTGGTAAATGGGCCAGCAGCACAGGGAGGAGTGGGCGGACACCATGACGGAGGTGGTGGCGCAGTGCTTGGCCAGCTCCTCGCAGGCGGCGATGTAGGTGAGGTAGCTCATGCCGGCGCCGCCGTACTCCTCGGGGAAGGGGACGCCCATCATGCCCATTTCGGCCAGGGCGTGCCAGGTCTCCTCGGGGAAGCGCTCGGTCTCATCCACCTCGGCGGCCTTGGGGGCCACATCCTTGACGCAGAAATCTTTCAGCAGGTCCAGGACGTCCTGCTCTTCCTCATTGAAATGAAAATTCATAACAGATACTCTCCTCCTGTCGGATTGCCCGCCCGGGGGCGGGAACACTTGTGGGAAAACCGGGGATCAGGCCTTGCGCTTCTTGATCTCGGCGGTGAGGGCGGGCACCACGTCGAAGAGGTTGCCCACGATGCCGTAGTCGGCCACGCCGAAGATGGGGGCGTCGGCGTCCTTGTTGATGGCCACGATGTAGTCGGAGCTGCTCATGCCGGCCAGGTGCTGGATGGCGCCGGAGATGCCGCAGGCGATGTACAGCTTGGGGCCGACGGTCTTGCCGGTCTGGCCCACCTGGTGGGAGTGGCTGATCCAGCCCGCGTCCACCGCGGCCCGGGAGCAGCCCAGGGTGGCGCCCAGGGCGTCGCACAGCTCCTGGAGGACCTTGAAGCCCTCAGGGCCGCCCACGCCGCGGCCGCCGGACACGATGATGTCGGCCCCCTCCAGGTCCACCAGCTCACCGGCGGCCTCCTGGATGTTCTCCAGCAGCTTGGTGCGGATGTCTTCGGCGGGGAAGTGGAAGTCCTCGTGGACGATCTCGGCCTTCTGGCCGGATGCGGCGGGCTTTTTGAACACGCCGGGGCGGACAGTGCCCATCTGGGGGCGGTGGTCCGGGCACATGATGACGGCCATCAGGTTGCCGCCGAAGGCGGGACGGGTCCAGCACACGCAGCCGGTCTCGTCGTCCACATCCAGGCCGGTGCAGTCGGCGGTGAGGCCGGTGTTCAGCCGGCAGGACACCCGGGGGCCCAGGTCCCGGCCGTTGGGGGTGGCGCCGATGAGGACGCTGGCGGGGCCGTACTTCTCAATCAGGGTGGTCAGGGCGGCGGCGTAGGCGTCGGTGGAGTACTCCTTGAACTCCTCACTGTCCACCACGACCACCTTGTCCGCGCCGTGGGTGGCGGCTTCTTCCACAGCCTGGTCCACGCCGCAGCCCACAACCAGGGCCACCAGGGCGCCGCCCTGCTTGTCGGCGATGGTCCGGCCGGGGGAGAGCAGCTCGATGCCCACGTTCTTGGCGGAACCGTCCTCCTTGGTCTCTACAAAGACCCACAGGTCCTTCGTTTTCGCTTCCATATCGGTTCCTCCTTACGTCAAATGATGTGGGCGCCGTTGAGCGCCTCGTACAGCTTGCCCGCGCACTCCTCGGGGGTCTCCCCGGTGATCATCATGCCGGACTTCTTGCGGGGGGGCACAAAGGTGCGCTTGACCTTGGTGGGAGAGCCCTTCAGGCCGGCGCGGCCCAGGTCGATGTCCGCCAGGTCGGCGGCGGTGATCTGCTCGATGACGGCCTTGCGGGCGGCCATCTTCCGCTTGATGGTGGGGAAGCGGGGGTCAAAGCTGGGCTTGGTGAAGGTCACCAGGCAGGGGTAGCCCACGCCCACGACCTGCTTGCCGTCCTCCGCCTCCCGGAGTACCTTCAGCTGGTCGGCGGCGGCTTCCTGTACCTCCAGGGCGTAGGTCACCTGGGGATAGCCCAGATGCTCGGCGATCTCAGGGCCCACCTGGGCGGTGTCGCCGTCGATGGCCTGCTTGCCGCAGAAGATCATGTCGAATTTGCCCTCGGTGTCCTCCACCTTCCGGATGGCCTGGGAGAGGATGTAGCTGGTGGCCAGGGTGTCCGACCCGCCGAAGGCCCGGTCGGTGAGGAGATAGGCCTTGTCCGCGGCGATGGCCAGGCATTCCCGCAGGGCGGCCTCCGCCTGGGCGGGGCCCATGCTCAGTACCACGATCTTGGTGTCGGGGTCGTTGTCCTTGATGCGGGCGGCCGCCTCCAGGGCGTAGCCGTCAAAGGTGTTGACGATGCTGGGCACGCCGTCCCGGACCAGGGTGTTGGTCTCCGGATCGATCTTGATCTCGTTGGTGTCCGGGACCTGCTTTACACATACCAGAATGTTCATAAGTACCTCCTATTTTCTGCCCGGATGGCTGTTCACAGGTTGTAGCACACCTTGCCGGGGTTGAGGATCAGCTTGGGATCAAAGACTTTCTTGATGCCCCGCATGAGCTCCATGTTGGTCTCGCCCACGGCCTGGGCCAGATACTTGACTTTGCCCATGCCGATGCCGTGCTCGCCGGAGATCTGGCCGCCCAGCTCCATGGTCTTGGCGTACAGCTTGCTCATGAAGTCGTCCACCTGGCGCAGGAACTCGTCCTTCTCCATGTCGTTGGAGCAGGTGTAGATGTGCAGGTTGCCGTCGCCGGCGTGGCCGAAGTACTGCAGCCGGAAGTCGTAGTTTTTGGCCAGCTCGTCGGCAAAGATCACATAGTCGGGGATCTTGGTGACGGGGACCACCACGTCGCACTCGTCCAGCAGCTTGGTCTGCTCCTCGATGCCCTCCAGGAAGGAGGAGCGGGCGGCCCAGGCGTCCTTCAGTTTCGGGGGGGTGTCCGCCACCAGCACGTCCAGCGCGCCCTCTTCCAGCAGCATCTCCGCGGCCCGCTCCACCAGGTCGTCCATCTCGTCCTGGCTGTCCCCGTCAAAGGTGATGAGCAGGTAGGCGCCCACCTCGGTGCCCTCCACCTTCCGGGGGAAGACCTGCTTGCCCAGGTACTCCTCGGAGGTGACCAGGATCTCCTTCTCAAAGAACTCGATGGCCTGGGGGTTGAAGTGATTCATCTTGAACTTGGGCACGGTGGAGATGCAGGCGGCCAGATCCTCGAAGGGCACGATGAGGCTCACGGTGGCCTGGGGGGCGGGGATGAGCTTCAGGGTCAGCTCGGTGATGATGCCCAGGGTGCCCTCGGAGCCGATCATCAGGTTGAGCAGGCTGTAGCCGGAGCTGGTCTTGCTCACGGTGGCGCCGAAGCGGGTGACCTCGCCGGTGGGCAGCACCACGGTCATGGCCTTCACATAGTCCCGGGTGGCGCCGTACTTCACGCCCCGCATGCCGCTGGCGTTGGTGGCCACGTTGCCGCCCAGGGTGGCCAGCTTTTCGCCGGGATCGGGGGGATACATGCACCCGTGGGCCAGGGCGTCGTCCGCCAGGTCCTGGAGGAGCACGCCGGGCTGAACGGTGACCGCGAAGTTGTCCAGGTCATAGGACAGGATCTTGTTCATCTTGGTGGTGCAGATGACCACGCCCCCGCAGATGGGGGTGCAGCCGCCCACCAGGCCGGTACCGGCGCCCCGGGTGGTGACGGGGATATTGTGCTCATAACACACCTTCACGATGCCGGCCACCTCTTCGGTGGAGAGGGCGTCGACGGACACCTCGGGCATCCGGGTGCCGTAGATGGGCATCTCATCCCGGGCGTAGTCGGGGTTGACCTCTTCACCGACCACCACCCGGCCAGGGACTACCTTTTCCAGTTCCGCAATGACTTCCGCTGTGACAGGATTGTACTCAGCCATGTTGAAAGCGCCTCCTTAATAATTTGAAAGGATGGGGATTGCGCGCAGGGCAAAGGGGAACGGCCGCCCTGATTGGGGGCTTAATTGGTCGCACCTATTTCACCTTTACTCTACCACACTTTTCACAAAATGCAATCCCCCAAACCAAGTTTTCTGTTTTGCTGAATTCAGCCGCCTGTTTTTGTTCAATGTGCTGTTTTTGCAAAAAGACTGAGGGGATATATGGACATTTCCACCGGAGAGGCGTATACTCAAAGCAACGAAACCACCTGCTTCCAACCTGTGCTTCCCGTGTCCGGGCGGAGGGGGACGCCCTCCGGAGCGGGCCCGGCCGCGGGACTTGACTCATGATAAAATGGTAGAACCAATTAGGCCGCCCGTTTTCCGCCGGCCGTTTTGCAAGAAGGAGAGTGGTACCCATGCTGTTGTCCGTCATCGCCCTGGTCCCCATCATCTGGCTCATTATCGCCCTGGCCGCCCTGAAGCTGCCGGGGCACATCGCCTGCTTCAGCGCCCTGATCCTGGCCGCTGTGCTGGCCCTGGCGCTGTGGCACATGCCGGCGCTGGACTGCCTCACCTCCGCGCTGGAGGGGTTCGCCGCCGCCCTGTGGCCCATCATCCTGGTGATCATCGCGGCCATCTTCACCTATAACCTGTCCCTGAAAACCGGCGCGATGGATGTCATCAAGGGGATGCTCACCGGCGTGTCCGCCGACCGCCGGGTGCTCATCCTGCTCATCGGCTGGAGCTTCGGCGGCTTCCTGGAGGGCATGGCCGGCTTCGGCACCGCCATCGCCATCCCCGCCGGCATTCTGGTGGGCCTGGGCATGAATCCGGTCCCCGCCTGCCTGAGCTGTATGCTGGCCAACTCCTTCCCTACCGCCTTCGGCTCGGTGGGCATTCCCACGGTCACCCTCACCAGCGTCACCGGGCTGGAGGCCGTCCCCCTGTCCTTTACCACCGTGGTGCAGATGCTGCCCTTTATGATCCTGGTGCCCTTCCTCATGGTCATCGTGGGGGGCGGGGGCGTGAAGGCGCTGAAGGGCGTGGTGGGCATCACCCTGGTGGCCGGCGTGTCCTTTGTGGTGCCCGAGCTGATCGTCTCCTACTTCATCGGCCCGGAGCTCACCGTGATTGTGGGCTCTGTGGTCTCCCTGGCCTGCGTGGTGCTCATGGCCCGGCTGCGCCGGAACAAGCCGGTGCCCGCGGAATATGACATGCGGGCCGCCGCCCCGGCCGGGGCGGTGTCCGGAGCTTCCGAGGGAAAAGAGAGCAAGCCCGCCATGGGCGCGCTGACCGCCTGGCTGCCCTTCATCCTCATCTTTGTGTTCCTGCTGCTCACCTCCAAGCTGGTGGCCCCGGTGAACTCCTTCCTGGCCCAGTTCAGCTCCACCTTTCAGATCAGCACCTCCCCCAACGCCGGGACCACCTCCTTCTCCTGGGTCAACACCCCGGGCATCATCATCTTCATTGCGGCCATCATCGGCGGCATCGCCCAGAAGGCCTCGGCCAAACTGATGCTGCGCACGTTCGGGGCCACGCTGAAGCAGCTGGTGAAGACCATCATCACCATCATGTCCGTGCTGGCGGTGGCCAAGATCATGACCTACTCCGGCATGATTGCCGATATGGCCAATCTCTTCGTCACCCTCACCGGGAAGTTCTACCCCTTCGTATCCCCCATCATCGCGGCCATCGGCGCCTTTGTCACCGGCAGCGGGACCAACACCGAGGTGCTGCTGGGCGGGCTGCAGACCGAGGCGGCCTCGGCCATCGGGGTGTCCCAGTACTGGCTGGCGGCGGCCAACTCCACCGGCGCCGGCATCGGCAAGATCTTGTCCCCCCAGTGTATCGCCACCGCCGTGGCGGCGGTGGGCCTGGTGGGGCAGGACAGCACCCTGCTCAAGGGGATCTTCAAGTGGGCCATGCTGGTGCTGGTGATCGCCTGCCTGGTGGTGGGGCTGCTCATCGGGATCTCTCCCGCGTGAGTTCCGCCCCTGCCGCGGCGACCCTGTAAAAAACGAAAACGGCCCCGGACGCCAGCGGAAATGGCGTCCGGGGCCGTTTTTATGGAGAGAGAACAGAAAAAAGGGCCTTGACACAGCAGGCCCTTTATGGTATCATAAATTGCTTTTACGCATAGAGGAACACGCTGGGGATATCCCCCCACGCTAAGTTCAGTATACCAGACCCGCGGTGAAAAGGCAAGAAGGAATTTTAAAAGAGTAACAACAAAGCCGGGCGTTTCGCTTACTGCGCAGCGTCGGGCAATTTATCTACGAAGTGGAGCGTGATCAGCAAATGGCAAGAGCGGTCAAAGACGTCTACTATGGCAAGACCCTGCGCAAGAGCTTCGCCCGCAGCGAGGAGATCCTGGAGATGCCCTATCTGTTGGAGATCCAGAAGAAGTCCTACAAGTGGTTCTTCGAGACCGGGCTGCAGGAGGTGTTCAACGACGTAGATTCCATCACGGACTACGCCGGCAACCTGGAGCTGTCCTTCATCGGCTTCTCCATGGACGATCCCCCCAAGTACACCATTGAGGAGTGCAAGGCCCAGGACGCCACCTACGCCGCCCCCATCAAGGTGCAGGTGCGCCTGCGCAACAAGGAGACCGGCGAGATCAAGGAGCAGGAGATCTTCATGGGGGATTTCCCCATCATGACCGACTCGGGCACCTTTGTCATCAACGGGGCCGAGCGGGTCATCGTCTCCCAGATCGTCCGCTCCCCCGGCGTGTACTTCGCCCGGAACGCGGACAAGGCGGACAACATCACCTACGCCTCCACCGTCATTCCCTACCGGGGCGCCTGGCTGGAGTATGAGACCGACCTGTCCGATGTGTTCTATGTGCGCATCGACAAGAACCGCAAGCTGCCCGTCACCTGCCTGATCCGCGCCGTGGGCCCCCGCACCGACGCCGAGATCCTCGAGCTGTTCGGTGAGGACCCCCGCATCCTGGCCACCCTGGAGAAGGACGCCTGCAAGACCTATGAGGAGTCCCTGCTGGAGATCTACCGCAAGCTGCGCCCCGGCGAGCCCCCCACGGTGGACTCCGCCGAGAGCCTGCTCTCCGCGCTGTTCTTTGACCCCCGGCGGTATGACCTGTCCGCCGTGGGCCGCTATAAGTTCAACAAGAAGCTGGCCCTGGCCCCCCGGCTGGCTGGCCAGAAGCTGGCCAGCCCCCTGGCCGACCCCGCCACCGGCGAGATCGTGGCCGAGGCCGGCGAGGTGATCACCCGGGAGCGGGCCCGGGAGCTGGAGCAGCTGGGCATCAGCGAGGCCGTCATCGAGGTGGAGGACCTGCACACCGGCACCCACCTGGTGAAGGTGTTCTCCAACCGCATGGTGGATATGGCCGGCTTCGTGGACTTTGACCCCGAGCAGGCCGGCGTCACCGAGAAGGTGCGCTATGCCGTGCTGAGGGAGCTGCTGGAGAAGCGGGAGAGCGAGGGGCTGGACCTGGAGGACTTCCAGGAGCTCATCCGCGCCCGGCTGGACGACCTGATCCCCAAGCACATCATCGTGGACGACATCATGGCGTCCATCAACTATCTCAACTGCCTGGCCTTCGGCGTGGGCAGCGCCGACGACATCGACCATCTGGGCAACCGCCGCCTGCGCTGCGTGGGCGAGCTGCTCCAGAACCAGTTCCGCATCGGCTTCACCCGCATGGAGCGGGTGATCCGGGAGCGGATGACCATCCAGGACCTGGACATCGTCACCCCCCAGTCCCTGATCAACATCCGCCCCGTCACCGCCGCCATCAAGGAGTTCTTCGGCTCCTCCCCCCTGAGCCAGTTCATGGACCAGACCAACCCCCTGGCCGAGCTGACCCACAAGCGCCGCCTGTCCGCCCTGGGCCCCGGCGGCCTGAGTCGTGACCGGGCCTCCTTCGACGTGCGGGACGTGCACTACTCCCACTACGGCCGCCTGTGCCCCATCGAGACCCCCGAAGGTCCCAACATCGGCCTGATCTCCTACCTGGCCTCCTACGCCCGGGTGAACCGCTACGGCTTCATTGAGGCGCCCTACCGCAAGGTGGAGCACATCCTGGACGAGAACGGCAAGTGCGTGGCCAGCAAGGTCACCGACCAGGTGGAGTATATGACCGCCGACGTGGAGGACGAGTTCAACGTGGCCCAGGCCACCGAGCCGGTGGACGAGAATGGCTGCTTCACCAACCGCCGCGTGGCCTGCCGCCACCGCAACGAGATCGTGGAGGTGGACGCCGAGCGGGTGGACTATGTGGACGTGTCCCCCAAGATGATGGTGTCCGTGGCCACCGCCATGATCCCCTTCCTCCAGAACGACGACGCCAACCGCGCCCTGATGGGCGCCAACATGCAGCGCCAGGCCGTGCCCCTGCTTACCACCCAGGCCCCCATCGTGGCCACCGGGCAGGAGTACAAGAACTGCCAGGACTCCGAGGTGGTGGTGCTGGCCGAGGGTGACGGCGTGGTCACCCAGGTGGACGCCACCCATGTGGCCGTGCGCTATGACAGCGGCGAGGTGAAGGACTACAAGCTCACCAAGTTCATGCGCTCCAACCACGGCACCTGCATCAACCAGCGGCCCATCGTGGCCGTGGGCGACCGGGTGAAGGCCCGGGACACCCTGGCCGACGGCCCCTCCACCTGCGACGGCGAGATCGCCCTGGGCAAGAACATCCTCATGGGCTTCATGACCTGGGAGGGCTACAACTACGAGGACGCCATCCTGCTCAACGAGCGGATGGTGAAGGAGGACGTGTTCACCTCCATCCACATCGAGGAGTACGAGACCGAGTCCCGCGACACCAAGCTGGGCCCCGAGGAGATCACCCGGGACATCCCCAACGTGGGCGAGGACGCCCTGAAGGATCTGGACGAGCGGGGCATCATCCGCGTGGGCGCCGAGGTGCGCGCCGGCGACATCCTGGTGGGCAAGGTCACCCCCAAGGGCGAGACCGACCTCACCGCCGAGGAGCGGCTGCTGCGGGCC
>CALWXH010000031.1 GCA_944385465.1 uncultured Oscillospiraceae bacterium
GAGACACGCGTGCTAGTAACATAGGGCTTTGCCCGTATATGAAATACCCCCGGCTATGCCGGGGGATATTTATTTCACAGATGAAGCTCCATCCAGCGCCCCCGGCGCAGGACGAGAAGGAAGATCAGCGAGCTGAGCAGCCAGGTCACCGGATAGGCGGTGAACACCACGGTGATGTCCGGGATGAGCCCCACCATGACGGTGATGTATCCAATGCGGAACAGACACCAGATGGCCAGCATGACCCCCATGGGGATGATGGTACGGCCGGCGCCCCGGAGGATGGCGGCACAGGCGTGGGACAGCCCCAGCAGGAAGTAGAACAGGGCCTCTACCCGGGCCTGGCGGATGCCGAACTGGATGACCTCCGGCGTATTGCTGAACAGGCTGATCAGGAAGGGGGCCAGCAGGAAGAAAAGCACGCCGATGGCCTCTGACAGGCACACGGTGAGGGTGATGCCCAGCCGGGTGCCCTGCCGTACCCGGTCATACTGCCGGGCACCCAGGTTCTGGCTGACGAAGGTGGTCATGGCCAGGGTGAGGCAGGTGATGGGCAGAAAGACGAAGCCCTCCACCTTGGAGTAGCTGCCGCAGCCGGCCATGGCGCTGTCCCCGAAGGAGTTGATGTTGGACTGCACCACCAGGTTGGCAATGGCGATGACGCTGTTCTGCACGCCGCTGGGCAGGCCCAGATGGAGCACCTGGCCCATGACCTTCCAGTCCGGGCGCAGCTTTTTCAGAGAGATCCGGGTGACGAACTTGCCGCTCATCAGGTGGGCAAAGCCCAGGATGGCGCTCACCGCCTGGCCGATGGAGGTGGCGAAGGCGGCCCCGGCCACTCCCCATTGGAACACCGCCACGAACAGCAGGTCCAGCACCACGTTGAGGCCGGCGGCGATCATCAGATAGTACAGAGGATGGCGGCTGTCCCCCAGGGCCTGGAAGATGCCGTTGGCGGTGTTGTACAGCACCAGGGCCAGCAGGCCGCAGCAGTATACCCGGAAGTAGGCCACCGAGTTGGGCATGACGTTGTCCGGCGTGCCCATCCAGCCCAGAATGGTGGGGGTGAACAGCACCCCCAGCACGGACAGAAGCACCCCGGCGAACAGGGCAAAGACCACGGTGGTGTGGATGGCCTTTTCCATCTTCTCCTGGTCCCGGGCGCCGTAATGCCGGGAGATGAGGACGCTGGCCCCCACGAACACGCCCTGGAAAAAGCCGATGATCAGAAAACACAGGCTGCCGGAGGAGCTGACGGCGGCCAGGGCGTTGTCCCCGCAGAAGTGGCCCACCACCAGGGAGTCCACGGTGTTGTACATCTGCTGGAACAGATTGCCCAGAAACAGGGGAAAGGCGAAACGGATCAGGATTTTCAGGATGTTCCCCTGGGTCATCAGGGTCCGCTCCTCCTGAGCGGAAATGCGTTGGTCTGACATGGCTGGCTGCAGCCTCCATTCTCAAATTCTCTGCTTCAGGGTTCCGGGGGGAAGCCCTGGAACTTCTTTTTTGCCGGGGGTCGTCCCGGCAGGTATTTGGGGCCCCGCCGAAACCCAGCGGAGCGGACAGCTGGGGCCCCCACAAAAGCTGTGCTTTTGTGGGGAAAGGAGCCGCAGCGAAATGGATGAGCTTTCGCCAAAGGCGGAAGCGAGGAATATGGAGCTTGTGGCGACGCGGGGAGAGGACGAGCAAGGGAGCAAAGCGCAGTTTTCACCGTCCTTGGGTGGAAACGAAGCAAAGCGGACTTTGCGAGGACGAGGTTTCGGCCCCCGGGCCGAGTTCCTTTCGGCACCGCCCGAAAGGAACCAAAGGGCAGGAGATTCCGCCGCCTGCGGGCGGCGGGACGCTCCGCCCATCATGCGTCCCAGGTTTCGCCTGAGGGCGACCTACTTTTCTCACGGGAGAAAAGTAGGCAAAAGCCCGCATAGGGGGTCGGCCTCCGATTCGACATGGAGCCAAGGGCGCTCCATGCTCATAGTCGGCCACCCCCCTATGTACCCCCGGTTTACGGGGGAGCAAAACAGGTGCCAGTCTCTAATGACCGGCGCACAGGATCGACACTCTGCGCACCCCTCGGCGGGCTCCGCCCTGGTGCCACCAAACTTGCCGCACTTCTGCGCCGCCTATGGGCGCCTGGTGCGGGTGTTCAAGCCTGCGGGCCTGCGCCTCTAACGGCGCACACGCCGAAGTGCATCGCCATTCCAGGCGCCCTCGTCGCCGCAAGCTCCATATCCTTCGCTTCCGCCGATGGCGAAAGCTCATCCACTCCGCTGCGGCTCCTCTCCCCACAAAAACCGCTTCGCTGGGTTTTTGCGGGGGCCCCATTTCCCCGGGCCAGGCGGCCCGGGGGGTGCAGATGCCGAAGCATACGGATGCAGGAGGCCGGAGGCCGTCGTGGGAACCGGCGCAACCGCGAGTCAAGGACGCCGGAAAGAGAAGAACGCAGTGCAACTGAGCGGGGGGTATCCAGGGGGTTCTCCCCCTGGACACGCTCTTTGGGTACTTTCTCTGGTGCAAGAGAAAGTACCCCGCCTGTCGGGGCGGGACCCGACAAGCCATAGGATTTGCCGGCACCCGCCGGCAAAAGGGCGGGCTTTTGGTTCCTTTTGGCACGAGCAGAAAGAAACTCGCCCTCAGGCGAAATCCGAGGAATGCCCGTCGGCAAAAGGGGACAGGTGGGACGGGAGGACAGGGAGCGCAGACCCGCCCCCTGTCCATTCTTCGATACACTTTAGCACTCCGGTACCGGGTTGTCAATGTGTCGATAAACAGAAAATCTCTGTTTCATTGCACGCAAACAGGCAACAAATGCCCCGGTGCGGACACGGGGTGGAGGGAGCGTGGAGCATGAAGCGGCAGACGATGATCCGGGATCTGCGCAGGCTGGTGAACAGCAGGAGCAACGACGCGGTGAAGCTGGCCTTCCTGGGCCCGGAGGAGATAGGACAGATCGATGAGCTGGATCTGCGGTGCCTGGTGGAGTTCCGCCGCAGCGGCAACGGCGGGGTGGAGCTCAAGCTCGTGGACCGGCTGCGGGCCCTGGAGCTGCTGGACCGGCTGAGCCAGCAGCAGGACGGGGCGCTGAACGATTTTCTCAGCGGACTGCGGGGGGAGGAACCTTGAACAAGGACGCCTTTTCCCCCAAACAGCGCCGCCTGTTCCAGTGGTGGCGGGAGGGATACGACGCCGTCATCTGCGACGGGGCGGTGCGCTCGGGCAAGACCTTCGCCATGGGCATCGCCTTCTTCCTGTGGGCCATGAGCTGCCACCGGGACCGGCAGTTCGGCCTGTGTGCCGCCACCCTCAACGGCGTGCGGCGCAACCTGCTCACCCCGGTGCTGCCGGTGCTGCGGGCCCTGGGGTTCCAGGCGGAGGAGAAGGTGAGCCGGAATGTGCTCACCCTCCGGCTGGGCAGGCGGGAGAACACCTTTTACCTGTACGGCGGGCGCAACGAGGGCAGCCCCGCCCTCATCCAGGGGGTGACCCTGGCGGGGGTGCTGCTGGACGAGGTGGCCCTGATGCCCCGCTCCTTTGTGGAGCAGGCCATGGCCCGGTGCTCGGTGGAGGGCAGCCGGGTGTGGTTTTCCTGCAACCCGGCGGGGCCGGAGCACTGGTTTTACAAGGAGTGGATCTGCCGGGCGGGGGAGAAGCGGGCGCTGTACCTCCACTTTACCATGGAGGACAACCCCAGCCTCTCCCCCCGGGTGCGGCGGAAATATGAGCGGATGTTCCAGGGCGTGTTCTACCGCCGGTACGTGCTGGGGGAATGGGTGGCCGCCGAGGGGCTGGTGTACGACTTCTTCGACGCCGCCGCCCTTCCCCTCGCCCCGGCGGATGGATATGAGGCCTGGCGGATCTCCTGCGACTACGGCACCCGCAACCCCGCCTCCTTCGGGTTGTGGGGGCGGATTGGCCAGAGCTGGTACCGGGTGGCGGAGTACTACTACGACGCCCGGCAGGAGGGCCGGCAGAAGACGGACAGCGAGTACGTGGCCGACCTGGCCCGGCTGGCCGGGGGCCGGGAGATCGAGCGGGTGATCGTGGACCCGTCGGCGGCCAGCTTCATCGCCGCCCTGCGCCAGGCGGGCTGGCGGGTGGAGGCGGCGGACAACCGGGTGCTGGAGGGGGTGCGGCGCACCGCCCAGGCCCTGAGAAGCGGGCGGGTCGTCATCTGTCAGGGGTGCGACGCGGCGGTGCGGGAGTTTTCCCTGTACAGCTGGGACACCCGGGCCGGGGAGGACAGGGTGAAAAAAGAACACGACCACGCCATGGATGACATTCGGTATTTTGTGATGAGCCTGGAGGAGGGTGGCGGGATCGCCGCCACCACAGTGACCAGAAAAAGTTTTTAGGGGGGCTGCGCCCCCAGGCCCCCGGAGCGGGGCCCTGGAACCCTGATCTTTCGCCGGCGGGTGCCGGCAAATCCTTGGGATTTGGGGTTTCGCCCCCAGGGCGACCTACTTTCTGCGCGCGCAGAAAGTAGGCAAAGACGCGCATAGGGGGACAAATCCATCGGACAAAGGTCGTCCTCCAGGATTTGACCCCCTAAGAACCCCCGGTTTACGGGGGAGCAAAACTGGTGCCAGTCTCTATTGACCGGCGCACACCTGCTGACACACCCTGCCACCCACGGCGGCCCCCGGCCTTTTGCGGACTTAGCTTGTCACTCTGTCCCTCGCCTATGGACGCCTACCTTTGGTGTTCAAGCCTTCGGTCTGCTCCCCTAACGCCTCATCCGCCTCGCTGCGCTCGGCACCTTCTCCTAAAGGAGAAGGCTTTTGGAAAGGTGGTGCCTTTAGCCTTCCCCTTTGAGGGGAAGGTGGCACAGCGAAGCTGTGACGGATGAGGTGCTATGCCCCAGGGCTATGCCATTCCAGGCGCCCCGGTGGGGTGGGACAGCCGAAGCATACGGAGGCAGAAGCCCGGAGGGCGTCGGGGGAAGCTGGGCAGCCGCGTGTTTCGCCACGCCGGAAAGAGAGGAGCGCAGTGCAACTGAGCGGGGGGTGCATAGGGGGTTCGCCCCCTATGCGCACTCTTTGGGTACTTTCTCTTGCGCAAGAGAAAGTACCCCGCCTGTCGGGGCGGGACCCGACAAGTCGAAGAATTTGCCGGAGCCCTCCGGCAAAAGTAGGTCGCCCTTCCGGGCGAAAACGGAAATCGCCCGCCGGTGCGGGAACCGGCAAGTTTGTGAGCTCCCCCTGCGGGGGTCTCAATACAGCACAGGAAGAGAAAGGAGCAGCAAGAGCATGGAAATTTCTTTTGCGGGCATCGGCCAGGTGGCGGCCACCTTCGCCGTCACCCAGACGGAGGAGAAGCCCCTGGCCATCGGCCACGCCGTGGCCCTGACGGCGGCGGACACCGTGGGCCTGGGCAGCGCCGGGGCCGCCCCCTGCGGGGTGATCCTGTCCCTGGACAAGGACGACAGGGCGGCGGTGCAGGTGGACGGCTTCGTCCAGGTGGCATACTCCGGCCAGACCGCCCCCGCCGTGGGCTGGGGCACCCTGGGGGTGGACGGCAGCGGCGGCGTGCAGGCGGTGAGCACCGGCGGGCGGCCCTGCCTCATCGTCTCGGTGGACACCACAGGCAAGACTGCCGTTATCAAACTGTGAGGAGGCTGACACACATGGCATATCAGTGCGACAACGTAAAGCTGGAAAAGGGCATGTACCGGGAGGCGGGGCGCACCTTCTCCCAGGTGCTGGAGAAGCTGGACCCCAGCGAGCAGTACAAGGGCACCGCCCTGGAGGGGCTGGATGCCTTCCAGCGGCAGCTCAAGCGCTTTGACATCCGGGTGAAGGGGGCGGGCAGCGATCTGGTGGACAAGTTTTTCTCCACCTCCCAGTCCGCCGTCCTCTTCCCCGAGTACATCGCCCGGGCGGTGAAGGTGGGCATCGACGAGAGCAACATCCTCCCCGAGATCACCGCCACCGAGACCCGCATCGACGGCATGGACTACCGCTCCATCACCTCCGTGCCCGAGGACGAGAAAAAGCTCAAGCGGGTGGCGGAGGGGGCGGCCATCCCCCAGACCACCGTCAAGACCCAGTCCAGCCTGGTGCGGCTGCACAAGCGGGGGCGGATGCTGGTGGCCTCCTACGAGGCCATCCGGTTCCAGAAGCTGGACCTGTTCTCCGTCACCCTGCGGCAGATCGGCGCCCAGATCGGCCGGATGCACCTGGAGGACGCGGTGAACGTCATCCTCAACGGCGACGGCAACGACAACCCCGCCGCCGAGGTGGACGTCAAGTCCGCCGGCACCCTCACCTACGACGACCTGCTCACCTTCTGGAACGGCTTTGAGCCCTATCAGCTCAACACCCTGCTGGTGGGCAGCGACACCATGGTGAAGCTGCTCTCCCTGAGTCAGATGCAGGACGCCGCGGCGGGCCTCACCTTCCACGGCACCGGCAAGCTCATCACCCCCATGGGGGCCAAGGTGCTCAGAAGCTCCGCCGTCCCCGCCGGCAAGATCATCGGCCTGGACAAGCACTATGCCCTGGAGATGGTGAAGGCGGGGGATGTGAGCGTGGAGTATGACAAGCTCATCGACCGGCAGCTGGAGCGGGCGGCCATCACCACCATCTCCGGCTACGCCAAGATCTTTGCCGACGCCAGCCAGGTGCTGGCGGTGTAACGGGAGAGGGGGGACAGGCCCATGGGCCTTTGGAATCGGGAGAAGGCCGCCCCGGCGGCCTGCGCCCAGCTGCGGGACGCCTCCCGCCACCCCTTTTCCGCCCTGGACGGCTACGTGCCCCTGGGCCGGGGGGAGCAGATGGTCTACCGGGCCATCCGGGAGGGCATCCCGGTGGTGGACGCGGCCATCAGCAAGCTGGTGCGCCTGTGCGGCGGGGTGAGTGTGCTCTGCCGGGACGCCGCGGCCCAGGAGGGGATGGAGCGGTTTTTGCGCACCGTGCCCACCGGCCGGGGGCAGCGGGGGGTGCAGTCCTTTCTGGACTGCTATCTGGACTCCCTGTTCACCTGCGGCCGGGCGGTGGGGGAGATCGTCCCCGACCGGGCGGGCCGGGAGGTGGCCGCCCTGCTGTGCGGCGACGTGAGCCAGGTGGAGATCCGGGAGGGGAACACCCCCCTGGACTTCACCCTGTGCGCCCGGGGGGCGGACGGGATGGTCCGGCCCCTGCCCCGGCAGGAGCTGCTCCTCTTCACGCCCTTTCAGCCGGAGGCGGGCTCCCCCTACGGGGTGTCCCTGCTGCGCTCCATGCCCTTTCTGGCGGAGATCCTGCTGAAGATCTTCCAGGCGGTGGGGGCCAACTGGGAGCGGGCGGGCAACCTGCGCTTCGCCGTGGTGTGCAAGGGGGAGAACGGCGCCGCCGCCCAGGAGCGGTGCCAGCTGGTGGCCCGGGAGTGGTCGGCGGCCATGCAGCACAGCCGGGAGGGCAGCGTGCGGGACTTTGTGGCCTCCGGGGATGTGGACATCCGGGTCATCGGCGCCGACGGCCCCCTCCTGGACAGCGAGGTGCCGGTGCGCCAGATCCTGGAGCAGCTGGTGGCCCGCACGGGCATCCCGCCCTTCCTGCTGGGGCTGAGCTGGTCCACCACCGAGCGGATGAGCAGCCAGCAGGCGGACATCCTCACCAGTGAGATCGACGCCATCCGCCGCAGTGTGGAGCCGGTGCTGGAGCGCCTGTGTGAGCTGTGGCTGCGGCTGCACGGCTATGACAGCCGGATGGAGGTGCTGTGGGATGAGGTGAACCTCCAGGACGAGGACATGGCGGCCAAGGCGGAGCTCTACCGCGCTCAAGCGGGACGCTTGAGCGCGGAGATGGGAGATAGGAGATAGAAGATAGGAGATTCCGCCGCCGGGGGCGGCGGAAAAGGGGGAAGCTTATGACGGAAATCTGTAAGGGGGCGCAGGTGAAGGCCATCGGCCAGGCGGGGCCGGAGGACCTGGCCCTCATCAACCGGCTGACCCGCCGGGAGCTGAGGGCCGACGAGGTGTACACCTTTGCCGTGCGCCTGTGCGACAACGACGTCGACCGGGAGTACGAGCGGTTTGACGAGGACACCCTGGAACAGCTGGCGCAGCTGTACGTGGGGGTGTCCGGCGTGTTTGACCATGAGTGGTCCGCCCGGGGCCAGGCCGCCCGCATCTACCGCGCCCAGGTGGTGGAGGAGCCCAATGTGCGCACCGAGGACGGCCGGGCCTACCGCTATCTGAAGGGCTGGGCCTACATGGCCCGCACCGGGGAGAACGAGACCCTCATCGCCGAGATCGACGCGGGCATCAAGCGGGAGGTGAGCGTGGGGTGCAGCGTGGAGAAGGTGCTGTGCTCCATCTGCGGCCAGGAGCTGGCCGACTGCCCCCACGAAAAGGGGGAGGAGTACGACGGCCAGACCTGCTACGGCGTGCTCACCGGGGCCCAGGACGCCTATGAGTGGTCATTTGTGGCGGTGCCCGCCCAGAGAAGGGCGGGGGTGATCAAGAGCGCCCGCCGCCTGGAGGAAGAGGCCCGGCTGGGCCGGCGGTACCTGAAGGGGCTGCGCCGGGAGCTGGTGCGGCTGGCGGGCATCGCCGAGCCGGAGGCGGAACACGAGCTGCTGGTGAAGGTGGCGGACAAGCTGGACGAGGAGGAGCTGCTGGGGCTGACCAAGCTCTTCCGGGCCAGGGCAGACAGGCTGCTGCTGCCCGGCGTGCAGTTGCGGTATGAGCCGGAGGACACCCCGTTCCAGGCGGACGATCCCTTTCTGATCTGAGGAGGCGGCCATGGAACAACAGGTGTTGGAGCTGGTGAAACAGCTGGGACATACCGCCCTGGACGAGGATGTGCTGGAACTGCTGTGCCAGTGCGCCTGCCAGCGGCTGGACCGGCTGCTGGCCGACGGGGTGAGCCCCGCCGACTGCGGCCAGGCCTATCCCATGGCGGCGGCCTTCCTGGTCCTGGACTGGGCGCGGCAGGCGGCGGGGGGCGGGGACATCGTCTCCCTTACTGCCGGGGACCTGTCGGTGCGCCGGGACAGCGCGGCGGGGGACGGGCTCCACCGGCAGGCGCTGGAGCTGATGGCCCCCTATCTGCGGGAGGAAGGATTTGTGTTCCGGGGGGTGAGAGGATGATGGACGCCTTTGACTGGGTCATCCGGGCCTATGGCCAGGAGATGGCCTGCTATGACGAGACGGGAGCGGAGCAGGGCCGGGCCATGGCCATTGTCCAGCCCATGACGGAGGCGGAGTGGCAGTACACCGCCGGCGCCCTGGGCAGCTACCGCACCGACCGGTTTTTGTGCCTGGCCCAGACCAGCCTACCCCTGGACGGGCTGGGGGACGCCGGCTGGGTCACCTGGGGCGGTGCGCGCTATGAGGTGATGACGGTGCGGCCGGTGCTGGTGGCCGGACAGGTCACCCACCTGTGGATTGCCCTGCGCCCGGCGGAGGAGCGAGCATGAGCGGGGCGCTGGAGCAGCTGCGCCAGGACGTGGTGCAGGCCCTGAACCGGGGCGGGGTGGCCGCCGTGGCCGCCATGGAGCCCCAGGGGCGAAAACGCTGGGACACCCCGGTGGCGGCGGTGGGCCTGGCGGGGCTGAGCTGCCGCCCCGGCGGCTTTCAGGACTACCTGGGCACGGGGAAAAATCCGGACACCGGGGCGGAGGAGGAGCGGTACGGCCGGGGGGCGGAGCTCACCCTCTCCCTGGACCTCTACGCCCCCCGGGACGCCGGTGAAGGGGCCTGCCAGCAGGCCCTGGCCCGGATGAGCGAGGTGCTGCTCACCGGCGGGGCCGGTGGGCTGGAGGTGGCGGAGATCACCGCCGAGCAGGTGGAATTTCTCCATCAGGACGGCCTGTACCGCCTGCCGGTGCGCTGCCGGTGCGCCGCCTGGCTGATCGTCCGCAGGGATGCCGGCGGATACTTTACCGACTTTGAAGTGAAGGGGAGATTGGTATGAGCGTGATCACAGTACAGCAGCGGCCGGGGGTGTACTCCTCCTACGAGGCCTCCTCCCTGGCCGTGGGCTCCAGCCGGGGCCGGACGGTGGCGGTGCTGGCCGCCGCCACGGGCAGCGACTTAGAGGACTCCTACCGCTGGAACAGCTACAGCCGGGCGGCGGCAGATGTGGGGGAGTGTACCCTGAGCCATCTGGCCCAGCTGGCCCTGCGCAACGGCGCGGGGGCGGTGTACGGCGTGCCGGTGACGGGGAGCGATTACACCGGCGCCATCGCGGTGGCCGCCGCCCTGGAGGATGTGGCGGCGGTGGTGTGCGACAGCACCCAGCTCACCGTCCAGCAGGCCCTGCGCACCATGGTGGAGGACTGCTCCCAGGCCCGGAAGGAGCGCATTGCCGTGGTGGCCGGGGCCGCCGGGGAGAGCGTGGCCGACCTCATTGAGCGGGCGGAGGGGCTCAATCACGAGCGGATGGTGCTGGTGGCCCCCGGCGCGGTGGACGCCGGCGGCACCGCCCAGGGGGGCGTGGAATGCGCCGCCGCCCTGGCCGGGGCCATTGCCGGCAGCCTGGACCCGGCTCTGCCCCTGGGGGGCGCCCAGCTCTATGGGCTGGAGGGGCTGGAGACCACCTATGACGACGATGACATTGACGATCTCATCCTGGGGGGCGTCACCCCCCTGGAGACGCTGGCGGGGGGCTGCTATGTGGTGCGGGCGGTGACCACCCGCACCACCACCGGCGGCGCCGATGACGCCACCTGGCGGGAGCTGACCACCATTCTGGTGGTGGATGAGGTCATTCCCGGCATCCGGGACGCCCTGCGCGCCCGCTTTGCCCGGTGCAAGAATACGGAGCAGACCCGGGGGGCCATCCGCAGCCAGGTGGTGATGGAGCTGGAGGACCGGGTGAGCCGGGAGATCATCGACGGATACGGCGACGTGACGGCGGAGCCGTTGTCCACCGATCCCACGGTGTGCCTGGTGGAGTTTGCATTCACCGTGGCCCACGGGCTGAATCAGATCTGGCTGTCGGCGCACATCACGGTATAAGCGCCGAAAAAGGCGGGGCCTTTTCCGGCGGAAGGCTGCGGCCCGCCGCAGCGCACTCGCCCAAAGAGCGGGGCTCGCACGTTTGCGGGCCGAGAAGTATTTTTCGCCACGCCGCAGCGTGAAGAAAATGTGCCGGTGGCACATTTTTAGCGCAGGCCGCAGCGGCTATGCCGCGAGGAAAGGCACTTCGGGTCGCGGCGAAAAATGGATTTCAATTTATTTCGCCGCTGCGGCGGCGAAACTCTGCGAGGCTGTGGACGGCCTGCGCGGGACAAATGGAAGATGCGGAGGGATAAGGTTGAGCACAAGTATCGTGGGATTTCCCACCAGCAGCGACATCTGGCTGGAACTGGACGGGAAAAAGGTGGCGGTGGTGCAGAGCTACCGCTGCAAGACCACCCGAGAGTCGGCCTCGGTGGAGGCCTTCGGGGAGGACGAGCCGGTGGCCACCGTCCAGGGGCCCCAGCGCCATGAGATCGAGCTGACCCGGCTGTACGCCACCGACGAGGCGGTGGCCGACGGGCTGAGCTTTTATGACCTGAAGGATTTCTCCCTGGTGATCTGCAAGCCGGACCGGAAGGTGATCTACTCCGGCTGCCAGTGGAGCGACATCCAGGAGGACGCCAAGCTGCGGGAGATGGTGGTGGAAAAGCTGACCCTGGTGGCCCGCCGGCGCATGGAGAGCGGGGTATAACATGCCGGGGCGGAAGAGAACGGGGCGGCGGGAGTGCTGCCCGGTGCCCGAGGGAGAGCTGGAGCTGCTCTCCGCCTGGCAGGTGCTCCAGGCCCGGCGGGAGGGGGAGGAGCTGGCCGGGGACGGGCTGGAGCGGGCCCTGTGCTCCAACGCCTGCCTCATCGCCCGGGCGCTGACGCGCCGGGGCCGGCCGGTGTATGACAGCGGCCGGCAGGTGCTGGAGGAGCTGCGGGTGGAGGACATCGCCCGGCTTGCCCAGGCCTGGGCCGACTTCAACCGGGCGCGCAACCCCTCCCCCCAGCAGAGCCGGGAGGGGCTGGAAGCGGCAAAAAAAGGCTGGAGCACGCGCCTTATGAGCGCCTTCAGTGGCGCGTGCTCCGCCTGTTCGGCGCTCTTCCCACCGAGGAGCGGGCCCGGGACATGACCGACCGGGACTACCTGTGGTGTGCCCTGAACCTCCTGCTGGACCGGGAGGAGGAGCTATCCCGGCTGTGCCCCGACTGCCGGGAGCGGGCGGAGCGGGAGCCCTGCCCGGTGTGCGGCGAGAGCCGGGAAAACTGGGGGGACAACCCAAGCTTTGACCTGGAGCGGTTTGAGAGGCTGAAAGGAGGGGCCGGCGGTGACGGATTATCTGGAGCAGCTGCTGCGGCAGGCCCAGGATAGGGAGCGGCAGGAGGAGGGGGCGCTTGTCCTCCCCACACCGTCCCTGACCCTGCCCCCGGCGGCGGAGGCTGACGGCCTCTCCGCCCCGGAGGGGCAGGAGAGCCCCCTGTTCCCCAGGGCGGAGGGGACGAGAGAGGGGGAGACGGACCCCGCGGTGGAGGCGGCGTCGGTGTGGCGGAATCTCCACCGGGGCGGGGCCTTTTCCCCGCCGGGCAGAGATCTGGCCGCCCCCGGCGGGGCGGCGGAGGAGCTGCTGGCCCAGGTGGGCAGCGCCCTGCCTCCGGAGGGGTCGTTCCAGACCCGGCTCTCTCCCCCGGCGGCCGGGGGAGAGGCGGGCCTTCTCCCGCCCCGGGGACAGGGGGGAGAGGACGCCCCCCTGCTGGAGCTGTACCGGCAGGTGCGGGCCGGAGACTGGGCCTCCGGCGGCATTGCCCGGGGCGGGGGCGTGGCAGTGGTGCGGGAGGAGGTCTCCCCCCGCCAGGAGCTGACCCTGGGCCGGCTGGACCGGGCCATGCGCCGGGACAGCCGCCGGTACGACGGCGGCATGAGCATTTACTGAGTCCAAGGGAGGGATGGGCGTGAATCTTTCACCCATGCGGTTCAAGAGCTTTGTCTGGCCGCACAATCCGTATACCTACACCATCACCTTTGAGCGGAAGATGGCAGTACACAAGATCCCTTTTGGCCTGCACTACCTCCAGAGCCTGGGCCAGACCCGGCGGGTGCTCCGGGGGGAGGGGGAGTTTGTGGGCCGGGGGGCCTACGACACCTTCAAGCAGCTGGCCAACCTGTTTTACGAGGAGACACCGGGGGTGCTGATCCACCCGGTGTGGATGACCACCAAGGCGTGGTTTGTCCATTTAGAGGCGGCCCAGCAGCCCAGAGCGGACTATGTGCGCTATACCTTTGAGTTCTGGGAAGTGGCGGGAGAGGAAGAGGCCGGATTGCGCCGGGAGGACGCCCCCGACGGCGAAGGCCAGGAGGGGACGGCGGACGGACAGGGCCAGCCGGGTCGGCAGATCTGGCACACGGTGGTCCGGGGGGACACGTTGTGGGCGCTGTCTCTGTCCTACGGGGTGCGGGTGGAGGACATTGTGGCCCTGAACCCCTCCATCCGCAACCCCAATCTGATTTATCCGGGACAGAGGGTGAGAATCACATGATGGAGTGCTGGGTGACCACCGGGGGCGGGGAGAAGCTGACCCTGCCCGAGAGCGTGCGCTGGGAGCTGTGCCACGGCACCGGCGTGCCCTGCGACAGCTTCTTTGTCCGCTGCCTGTGGGAGAGCGGACAGGAGCGCCTGCTGTCCGGCGCCTGCCGCTTTTACGCCCAGTGGGAGGGGGAGCGGGTGTTCACCGGGGTGGTGGACGAGTTCGCCTGCCTGTGCGGGGCGGACGGGCTGTACCTGGAGATGTCCGGCCGGGGGATGGCCGCCCTGCTGCTGGACAACGAGGCCATGCCCGCCCAGTATCAGCTGGCCACCCGCTCCGACCTGGTGGCCGACCACGTCTCCCCCTACGGCGTGGAGGCGGTGGGGGGCTGGTCGCTGCCGGCGGTGAGCGGCTTCACCGTGGGCAGCGGGGTGAGCGAGTGGAGCGTGGTGCAGGAGTTCGCCTGCTACCACGGCGGGGTGGTGCCCCGGTTCGACCGCTGGGGCCGGCTGGTGCTGGACCCCCATCAGGACGGAGGGGCCGGGCTGCGCCTCACCGACGCTGTCCCCCTCACCGCCTGGGAATACCGGGAGGAGCGCCACGGGGTGCTCAGCCAGGTGGCGGTGCGCCGCCGTTCCTCCTGGGACACCCAATGGGTGTCCGACTCCGCCTTCCTGGCCCAGGGGGGCTGTGCCCGGCGGGTGGTGACGGTGCCCAACACCACCGGCTCGGCGGCCATGCGCTACTCCGGGGACTATCAGCTGCGGGCCTCCCGCAGCGGCCGGGTGCGGTTTGCCGTTACCTGCCCCGGGGCCTTTCTGGCCTGGCCGGGGGAGCTGGTGGAGGTGGCCCTGTCCGGCTTCGGGGCCAACGGCACCTACCGGGTGGCCCAGGCGGAGACCGCCTGCGGCCAGGAGGGGCTGGCCACCACCCTGGTGCTGGGGGAGCCGGAGGCGATGATCTGAGAGTGGAGAGTGGAGAGTGGAGATCCCTTTTCGCCGGGGGTGCCGGTGGGCCCTTGGGTTTTGCCGGGTCTCGTCCCGGCGGGCGAGGTACTTTCTCTTGCACCAGAGAAAGTACCCAAAGAGCGTGTCCAGGGGGAGGGCCCCCTGGATACCCCCCGCTCAGTTGGGGTGCGTCCCTCTCTTTCCGGCGTCCTGAACCCGCGGTTGCCCCGCTTCCCCCGACGGCCTGCGGCCTTGTGCGTACTTTTACTTTGGTACCTACACCCCACCGGGGCGCCTGGCTGGGCGGGGCCCTTCGGCGTGGTGCGCCGTTAGAGGCGCAGGCCGAAGGCTTGAACACCAAGACCAGGCGCCCATAGGCGGCGCAGAAGTACGGCAAGTTAAGTCGGCAAAAGGCCGGAGGCCGCCGGGGGTGGTAGGGAGTGTCAGCAGGAGGACGCTGGTCAATAGAGACTGGCACCCGTTTTGCTCTCCCGTAAAGCGGGGGTTCTTAGGGGGTGGCCGACTGTGAGCGCGGCCCCGACCTGGGGGGCCGCAGCCGAACCGGAGGCACACCCCCTATGCGCGTCTTTGCCTACTTTCTGCGCGTGCAGAAAGTAGGTCGCCCTGGGGGCGAAAACCCAAAACCAAAAGGGCTTGTCGGAACTTTCCGGCGAAAGAGCAAGAGACAGCCCCCGCAGGGGGCGGAGAGGAGAGGGGACACATGTGGCTGAGCGGACAGCAGAAACGCCCCGCCCTATCGGGAGAGGGGGCCACCGGCACGGTGACCATCGCCGGGGACGGCCTGGCGGTGCAGCTGGAGAGCGAGCGGCGGAATCTGGAGCTGTACGCCCCCGGGGGCTATCACTGGACGCCCCGGGTGGGCCAGCGGGTGCTGGTGCTGAAAAACCAGGGGGAGGACCCCTGCGTCATCGGCGTGCGCCAGGGGGAGGAGGCGCCGGAGGCGGTGAGCGTGGAGGGGGGCACCGTGGACCTGAAGGGGCAGGTGCTCATCAACGGGGTGCCCCTGGAGACCTATATCGCCATGATTGTGGCGGGTATGATGGGAGGATGAAGATGGCGCTGCTTTTGAAAGACAGGGACTACGCCCTGGATGAGGCTGGGCGGCTGCGCTCGGTGGAGGGCGCCCAGGCCCTGCTGGGGGAGGTGCTCTTCCGGCTGTGTGCCCGGCGGGGCAGCTTCCCTTTCCTGCCGGAGCTGGGCAGCGATCTGCACCTGCTGCGGGGGGAGAAGCCGGGGCAGTGGGAGAGCCTGGCCCTGCAGTATGCCGCCCAGGCCCTGGAGGGCCTGGAGGTGGAGGTGACCGGGGTGGCGGCCTACGGGGACGGGGACCGGCTGCGGCTGGACTTTGACCTGGTGTGGCAGGGGCTGCCCCTGGCTGTGGAATGGGAGGCGTGAAGATGAGGACAGTGGACGGGATCTATCAGGCGCTGGCGGCGGACTTCTTTACCGGCACCGGGCAGCAGACCAGCGCCAGCGGGGATTTGGCCGCCCGGTTTTACGCCGTGGCGGCCCAGATCTATGCCTTGCATGTCCAGGCGGACTGGACGCGCAGGCAGTGCTTTCCCCAGAGCGCCGAGGGGGAACAGCTGGACGCCCACGCCCAGCTGCGGGGCCTCAGCCGCCGGCAGGCGGCCAAGGCCACAGGCGCGGTGCGCTTCTATGTGGACGAGGAGCGCACCTTTGACACCCAGGTGCCGGAGGGCACCGTGTGCATGACCGCCGACGGGGTGCGCTTTGTCACCACCCAGGGGGGAAGTGTGACGGCGGGGGGCACCCACATCGACCTGAGCGTGGAGGCGGCAGAGCCGGGGGCGGCGGGCAACGTGCCGGCGGGCAGCGTGGTGTTCCTGGCGGTGCCCCCGGTGGGGGTCACCGCCTGCGCCAACCTGGAGGCCTTCTCCAACGGCCAGGACACCGAGGACGACGAGGCGCTGCGGGCGCGGGTGCTGGAGACCTTCCGGCGGCTGGCCAACGGGGCCAACAAGGTCTTTTACGAGCAGCAGGCCATGTCTTTTGACGGGGTGGCGGCGGTGACCGTCCTCCCCAAGAACCGGGGGGTGGGCACGGTGGACGTGGTCATCGCCGCCCAGGGGGGCCTGCCCGACGACGATCTGGTGCAGGCGGTGCAGGACCACTTCGACAGCGTGCGGGAGATCGCCGTGGACGTGGAGGTGCTGGAGCCCGAGGTGGAGACGGTGGACGTGGCCGTCACCCTCACGGTGGAGGCGGGATACGACTTTGACGACGTGGCCCAGGCGGTGGAGGACGCCCTTCAGGGCTGGTTCACCGGGGAGCGCCTGGGCTGGCCGGTGCTCCGGGCCCAGCTCACCGCCCTGCTCTTCCAGGTGGACGGGGTGGCCAACTGCGTGCTCACCCAGCCCGCCGCCGACGTGGCGGCGGACAGCGTCACCCTGCCCCAGTTGGGCCAGGTGACGGTGAGCCAGGCCCAGACGGGCTGAGAGGGGGCGCGGGATGGTACACATCGACTATCTGGTGGAGCTGCTGCGCCCCCTGGGGGTGTACGACCTGCGGGCGGGGACGCGCAACCGGGCGGAGCTGGAGGCCTACGGCGGCCGGCTGGACGTGGAGCTGGGGGAGATCGAGCTGACCCAGCGGGAGATGTCCCTGACCACGGCGGAGAGCTTCGGCCTGGAGCGCGTTGAGGCATTGCTGCCCTACCGGCCGGCCAGCCCCACGGCGGCGGAGCGGCGGCAGGCCCTGGCCGCCCTGCTGCGCATCGGCGGGGACAGCTTTACCCTCCGGGCCATCAACGACACCCTGGCCGGGTGCGGCATCAACGCCAAGGCGGTGGAGACGGGAAATGTGGGCTACGTGGAGGTGTACTTCCCCGACGTGGCCGGCATCCCCGAGGGCTTTGAACAGCTGCGGCTGATCATCGAGGAGATCCTGCCCTGCCACCTGGAGATCACCTATGTGTTCTGGTACAACAGCTGGGCGGACCTGGGGGAGCTGGTGGGCACCTGGGGCGGCGCGGCGGACACCGGCAAGAGCTGGTACGAGCTGGCCACCTGGAAGCCCTGACGGGGTTTGGGGGGCGGAGCCCCCTGTTCCCCCGGCCCTTTCGCCGGAGGGTTCCGGCAAGCCCTATAGTTTGTCGGGTCCCGCCCCGACAGGCGGGGTACTTTCTCTTGCGCAAGAGAAAGTACCCAAAGAGTGCGCATAGGGGGCGAACCCCCTATGTACCCCCGCTCAGTTGGGGTGCGCCCCTCTCTTTTCGGCGTCCTTGACTCGCGGCTGCGCCGGTTCCATCGACGGCCCTCGGCCTCCTGCGTCCTTATGCTTTGGTCCCTGCGGCCCAGGGTACGCGCCTGGTGCGGCGAGGCACTTCGGTGCCTGCGCCGTTAGAGGCATAGGCCCGCAGGCTTGAACACCGAGTGTAGGCGCCCGTAGGCGGGGGAGAAGTGCGGCAAGTTTGGTCGGTAAAAGGCCGGGGGCCGCCGGGCGTGGGATACGTGTCGATAACGGACGCCGGAAAGAGGACACTGCACCCATTCTGCGCCTCCGTAAAACGGGGGTCCTTAGGGGGCAAGCCCTGCGTACGAGGGACGCCCTTTGTCCCGAAGTTAAGCCGGGCTTGCGCCCCTAAGCGTGTCTTTGGTTTCTTTCTGCACGAGCAGAAAGAAACTCGCCCTCAGGCGAAACTGAGGCCGCAGCCCCGGCGGGCATCCCCGGGGGCGCTGGGGGCGGAACGCTCCGGGGGAATCCGGGGGTAAAACCCCCGGCAGGTCCCCATTTCGGCGTTGTGCACCAAAAATTTTTATAAAAATTGTATGAAAAATCATTGACATCTGGCGGGGTATATAGTACAATGCAGACAGAAAGGAAAGGGTGAGACCAATGTACTAAACAGTACAGTCTTCCAAGAATATGGAAGAGCGCAAACCCAGCACTTTTCGCGATTGGGAACGCAAAGTGAAAGGAAGTCTTGGTTCGTTCCAAACATGCTTGAGTAAGCAAAGGAGTCTGAGGAGGTACCTCTGAGCAAGGGTTTGTTCAAGACGGGAGATCCAGAAATGGCTCGATGGTTTGAAGAAACGGAAGACGGAACATTCAAGCGGATCCCCAACGCAACAAGTAGGAAGGAAGGTAACAGTCCATTGGAAAATCCGATCCAGAAGTAAGCCCCCAGCTGCGCGTGGGACAGCTGGGGGCTTGGTGTTTGTTCCGATGGATCCCTCTGGACGCCGCCCGGAAGGGCGTTTTTTTGTTGCCGTTCAGCGGCTGCGAGATCACATGAAAATTTCCTTAATTGCCTGATAAAGGAACAAAATAATCGGTGATTTTCTGGTAAGATTGTGTGAGAAAGACCATTGCAAAATCCAGGGATGTTCAGTATAATGTTAAAACACAACGGATTTCTGCCGTCTATTTGCCGCAATTTGCGGATAAACTTACAGACACGGTCCGCCATACACATTTTCATGGGGTGAAAGTTATGTTCGCGAAGGATATTGGGATCGACCTGGGTACCGCCAGCGTGCTGGTCTACCTGAAGGATAAGGGCATCGTGCTGCGGGAGCCCTCCGTGGTGGCCCTGGACAAGAACACCGGCAAGCTGCTCAAGGTGGGCACCGAGGCCCAGCAGATGCTGGGGCGCACCCCCGGCAATATCGTGGCCATCCGACCCCTGCGGGAGGGAGTCATCTCCGATTATGACATGACCGAGCGGATGCTCCGGGAGTTTATCCGCAAGGTGGCTCCCATCCGGCTGTTCAAGCCCAGAGTGGTGATCTGCGTGCCCTCGGGCATCACCGAGGTGGAGGAGCGGGCCGTCATCGACGCGGGCATCCAGGCCGGCGCCCGGCGGGTGTACCTCATTGAAGAGCCCCTGGCCGCCGCCATCGGCGCGGGGATTGACATCACCCAGCCCGACGGCCACATGGTGGTGGACATCGGTGGCGGAACCGCCGACATCGCCGTCATCTCCCTGTCCGGCATTGTGGAGTCCGCCTCCATCAAGGTGGCGGGGGACGCCTTCAGCGAGTCGGTGGTGAAATACATCCGCAAACGCCACAACGTGCTCATCGGCGACCGCACCGCCGAGGAGCTGAAGATGACCATCGGCTGCGTATTCCCCCGGCCGGAGGAGATCACCATGGAGATCAAGGGCCGCTGCCTGATGACCGGCTTGCCCCGGGTGTTCTCCGTGTCCTCCAGCGAGATGATCGAGGCCTTTGAGGAGCCCTGCGCCCGCATTCTGGAGGCCATCCACGGCGTGCTGGAGCGCACGCCCCCCGAGCTGGTGGCGGACATCTCCACCAACGGCATCGTTATGACTGGCGGCGGCTCCCTGGTGTGGGGCTTTGACAAGCTCATCGAGTCCCACACCGGCATCGAGACCTATGTGGCGGACGACGCCATCTCCTGCGTGGCCCACGGAACCGGCAAGAGCCTGGACTGGATCGGGGACATGCAGGACGGCACCATGAATATCTCCCGGAGCCGGCAGATGCTGTAAGTCCATGAAAGTGGAAGCGGACAGTGCCGAGCACTGTCCGCTTCCGTCTATCAATAAAACTTTGAAGCCCCCGTATCTGGTGAAAAACCATCGGATGCGGGGGCTTTCTATGTGGAGAAGAGGATAGTTCAAACGACTGTGAGGTTTTGATACATTCCCTCGTCTAATAAGTGAAAGGGGATCAAAGTATTTTTGGAAAGGAGCGAATCCATGGATCACGGTGCAGCCAGCTACCGCCGTTTCCTTGATGGCGATGACAACGGTTTTGTGGAAATCGTGAGGGTCTATAATGACGGGTTGATTCTGTACCTGAACAGCTTTGTAAATAATATCTCTGTTGCAGATGAGCTTGCCGAAGATGCTTTTGTAAAGCTGGGAGTGAAAAAGCCTCGGTACACAGGCAAGTCGTCCTTCAAGACCTGGTTATATGCCATCGGGCGAAATGTTGCCATAGATTATATCAGAAAAAACGCAAAGGAGAAAACCGTTCCTCTGGATGATTGTGCGGAGCATACGGAGGAGGAATTGTTGGAAAGCCGCTACATACGGCAGGAGGAAAAAATCATGCTCCACAGAGCGATGAACAACCTGAAACCCGAGTACAGGCAGGTTTTATGGCTGGTTTATTTTGAAGAATTCAGCCACAGGGAAGTTGCAAAGATTATGAGGAAATCCGTCCATGCCATAGAATCCCTTGTGTCCAGAGCCAGACAATCGCTGAGAACAAAATTGCATGAGGAGGGCTTTGAGTATGAAAACCTATGAAGAAAAGGCTTGCAGCGCGCTAAAACGCATAGAGGAAGAAACGGAGGCTCGGAGGAAAAAGAAACGGGCCATGACAAAAGTCTTGACGCCTGTTATGGGGCTTTGTCTCGTAGCAATCCTTGGGGTTGGTATTTGGCAATCTGACATATTGGGACAGCCGGATGCTGTACTTTCGGGAGATGTGCCAAGCCAGAGTGAAAGCTCCGATGGGGACACATTGGAAGATATGAGCCTGTCCTCTCCTGAGTATGCGGTTTATACGGATCCGGTCAATCTGCCGGAAAACACTTCAGGGGTGGCGGTAGATATGATAGGTTGTCTGGTTTATAAGGGCAAGGTTTACACCCAATCCGCTGACTTTTACCGGTATGACTCCGAGATCGCCCAGCAGTTAGTGGGGGAATATGTCGGTGAAGCCAAGGGAATATTAGGCTGCTTAGATTACGGGTACTCGCAAGAAAATTGGAACGTAGAATTTGCCTCCACCTATTCCGGTCCTGTATACAAGGTGAAGGGATACAGCGAGGAGTTTCGGCTTTGCATTTATGTCAACACCGATCAGGAGCAATGGCTGCAGATCTTGGATAATTACGATGGGATCGGACTGAATACTGGGGCCGATTTATTTGAAAAGCGTCTCCACATTCCGGGTCATGTGGAACGTATCACCTATCAAACCCATGACGATTGGGAAAAACAGAACAGCGAGAAACCATTGACGGGTGTGCCAGAAGAGGTAATGAACGAGTTTTTCCGTGAGCTTTGCAGCAGCCCCTTTGTGCGAATCGATCCTGAGAGCGACCCGGGGTTTTATGAGAATGCTAAGACACAGGGACATCTGTATCTGAACATGAAAGATGGAACGGTGGTGGAACTTCGATTGATCGACGGTGGGTATGTGGGCTATGAAAGGCTTGGTTGGATCTTTGTGAAAATGCCAGGTGAGCTATTTGATGCAGTATTGGCTGCTTGTCAGTAAAAGAGAATGCTAATAAATATCCCCCGGCATAGCCGGGGGTATTTCATATACGGGCAAAGCCCTATGTTACTAGCACGCGTGTCTCGT
>CALWXH010000032.1 GCA_944385465.1 uncultured Oscillospiraceae bacterium
AAGCGCAGCAGCTTGTTGGACTTCTTCACCGCCTGGCAGTCCTTCACCTTCACCGCCCGGAAGTCGCTCTTGCAGAAGGTGTCAAAGTCCACCTTCTCCTCTGTCTGGGGCTCCACCTCCACGGCGGGCAGCGCCTCCTTCCGGGCCGCCTCCTCGGCGGCCTCCAGCTCCGCCAGCGCCTTGTCCAGATCCACCCGGGGGAAGAGGTTCTCCCCCTTGGACACCGCCGCGGTGTCGCTGAGGGAGCCCCAGCTCCCGGCGCTGTCCCAGGTGCGGCAGCCCTCGCAGGCCCCGATCTGGTCAAAGAGCCGGTCCATGCTGCCCGGCATGAAGGGGGTGAGCAGGATGCCGCAGATCCGGGTGGCCTCCAGCAGGTTGTACATCACATGGGCCAGGCGGGAACCGTTGGCCTCCATGTCCTTGGCCAGCGTCCAGGGGGCGTTCTCGTCGATATATTTGTTGGCCCGCTGGATCACGGCAAAGACCTCCTCCAGGGCCTTGTGGGGGGCGAAGGCGTCCATATCCGCCTGGTAGCGGTCCCGCAGGCCGCCGGCCAGCTCCTTCAGCTCCCGGTCCCAGGGCTGGGGCTGCGCCCAGTCCCGGCAGCCGGCGGGCAGCGTCCCGCCAAAATACTTGCCCACCATGGCGGTGGTGCGGGAGACCAGGTTGCCCAGATCGTTGGCCAGGTCGGTGTTGATGGTCTGGATGAGCAGCTCGTTGGAGAAGTTGCCGTCGGAGCCGAAGGGGAAGGTGCGCATGAGGAAGAACCGCAGCGCGTCCACCCCGAACATCTCAGACAGGATATAGGGGTCCACCACATTTCCCTTGGACTTGGACATCTTGCCTCCGTCCAGCAGCAGCCAGCCGTGGCCGAACACCTTCTTGGGCAGGGGCAGCTCCAGGCTCATGAGCATGGCCGGCCAGATGATGGAGTGGAAGCGGACGATCTCCTTGCCCACAATGTGCACGTCGGCGGGCCAGAATTTCTCAAAATCCTGGTAGCGGTCGTTGTCGTAGCCCAGGGCCGTGATATAGTTGCTCAGCGCGTCAATCCACACATATACCACATGGCCGGGGTCAAAGTCCACCGGGATGCCCCAGGTGAAGGAGGTGCGGGACACGCACAGGTCCTCCAGGCCGGGCTTGATGAAATTGTTCACCATCTCGTTGACCCGGCTGCGGGGCTCCAGGAAGTCCGTGTGCTCCAGCAGGTCCTGAATCCGGCCGGCGTATTTGGACAGGCGGAAGAAGTAGGCCTCCTCCTCCGCGTCCTGCACCGGGCGGCCGCAGTCGGGGCAGCAGCCGTCCTTCAGCTGGCTCTCCGTCCAGAACGACTCGCAGGGCTTGCAGTACTTTCCCTTGTACACGCCCTTGTAGATGTCGCCCTTGTCGTACATCTGCTTGAAAATCTTCTGGATGGCGGAGACGTGGTAATCGTCGGTGGTGCGGATGAACCGGTCATTGGAGATGTTCATCAGCTTCCACAGGTCCTTGACGCCCCGGGGCCCCTCCACGATGTTGTCCACGAATTCCTTGGGGGTCACCCCCGCCTCCTTCGCCTTGTCCTCAATCTTCTGGCCGTGCTCATCCGTGCCGGTGAGGAACATCACGTCATACCCCTGCAGCCGCTTGTAGCGGGCAATGGTGTCGGTGGCCACCGTGCAGTAGGCGTGGCCGATGTGCAGCTTATCCGACGGATAGTAAATCGGGGTCGTCAGGTAATACTTGGGTTTGTCACTCATGGGATTCTTCCTCCTGTATCTCTTGCCCTGGGGTCTGGGCGTCCTCTTCCGGTTTTTCCTCCTCCGGCTTCTCCCCGTCCGGATCCGCTCCGTCCGCCCCGCGCCACTGGCGCTCCGGCTCCGGAACAGACACCCGGGAGGCCCAGCTGGGATGCTCCAGATTCACCGGCAGCCTGGCCAGCACCACAAAAGCGGCTACCGTCTGGGCGCACAGCATCAGCACCTCTCCCAGCTGCCACTCTCCGGCCAGGGCCACCGCGGACAGCACCGCCGTCATCCCCGCCAGCCAGAGGGTCCGCCGGGGTCTGGGCTGTCCGCAGGACAGCCCGCCCCAGTCCATATACATCAGCATGCCGGCCACAATGGCCAGCAGCATGGGCACGTAGTCCCACAGCACCGGGTCGGCGGCGTGGCCCCGGTAGAGCTCCATCAGCCACAGGCAGCCGTTCACGGCACACAGAAACGCGCCGCCCCGGCCGGAACTGCCGCGATAGGCGCTCCGGCCCGCCACGAGCAGGCCCACAAAGGCGAGGAAGGCGGTCACCGCCGTGGCCAGCATCAGAAGGCCGTTGTTGCTGACGCCCTCGGCCCCGCTGCGGAACATCTGCCACATGCTCAGCCCCTCCCTGAACAGGAAGGGTACCGCCGCCAGCATCAAAAAGGCCGCCAGCACCAGCACCGTCAGCCCGATGGGATCTCCCGGCGCCGCCATGGCCCGGTCCCACCGGCCCTGCCGCTGCTCCTTCCGGGGCGCCTCCACCACCTGCTGGCCCGCGGCCAGCAGGCCGAAGACCGCGGCGGCAATCACCAGCGTACAGCCCAGCGCCATGCTGGCCGGCGCCATGGGGATGGCCAGGTTCAGCTCTCCCTCAAAGGAAGTTTCGATCTGCCAGCGGCGCAGAAGCGCCGCGATCACGGCCAGGAGCAACGTGCACAACAGCCACTTGGGGCGGCTGGATCGTCTTGCTTTCATCCGCTCCACCCCCTTAAAGCGTCCCGAAATGGGCGAAGGGGAAGAGCACCATGACCGCCCGGCCGATGACACACCGCTCGTCCACAATGCCGATGCCGGAATAGCGGCTGTCCGCCGACTGGTTCCGGTTGTCCCCCATCACGAACAGGCAGCCCTCCGGGACGGTGACATGATTGGTCCCCTCCCCATAGCTGGGAATCTGCATCTGCTCTTTGATATAGTCCTCCTCCAGGGGCTGGCCGTCCACATACACCGTACCGGTGGCATAGTCAATGTCCACCGTCTGCCCCTCGGTGGCAATCACCCGCTTGACGATGGAGTCCTCCTGGTAGGTGCGCTTGGTGAGCACCACCACGTCCCCCTGTCTGGGGGTATACCCCAGGGACCACACCAGCATGGCGTCCCCGTTCTGGAGGGTGTTCTCCATGGACGGCCCGCTCACCACGATGATGCGCATCACAAAGGTAAACATCAGGATGAGCACCCCCAGCACCATCACCAGGGTGCGCAGGCTCTGATAGAGTTCCCGGCCGGAGTTCCGGGGCTCCTTCTGCCGGGAGCCGGCCTCTTCCTGCCCGGCGTCCGGCCCGGTCTCCTCCGGACTGGCCTCCGGCTGGAGCTCTTCCTCCGCATTGGCCTCCGGCCGGAGCGCTTCCTCCGGGGTGAGTTCCCCGTGCTCCAGATCTCGTTCTTCCATTACTGCGCCCCCTTCTGTGTCTCCCCGGCCAGGGCCGCCGGGTCCTCATATATCCGCTGGAACTGCGCCGCGTCCATGGTCTCATGCTCCAGCAGATACTGGGCCACTATCTCCAGCTTGTCCCGGTCCCGGGTGAGAATCTCCCGGCAGCGGTCATAGGCCCGGTCCAGCAGGCTCTTGACCTCCTCGTCGATGAGGGCGGCCGTCTGGTCGGAATAGGGCTTGGCCTGGGCCATGGACCGGCCGATGAACACCTCGTCGTGGCCGGTGGTAAAGGTGACCTTGCCCAGCTTTTCACTCATGCCGTACTTCATGACCATGTCCCGGGCGATGGCAGTGGCCCGCTGCAGGTCGCTCACCGCCCCGGTACACACAAAGCCCAGGGCAATCTCTTCCGCGCAGCGGCCGCCCAGCAGGGTGGACAGGGTCTCCACCAGCCGCTGGCGGGTGATGTGGCTGCGGTCCTCCTGGGGCCGGTTGATGGTCATGCCCGCCGCCTGGCCCCGGGGCACGATGGTGATCTGATGTACCGGGTCCTGGGTGGGCAGGGCGTGGCTCACCACGGCGTGGCCCGCCTCGTGATAGGCGGTGATGCGCCGGTCCTCTTCGATCTGGGCCCGGCTCTTCTTCTCCGGGCCGGCGATGACCTTGATCACCGACTCCTGGATGTTGGCCAGGGTGATAAAGGGCTGTCCCTTCCGGGCGGCCAGCAGGGCCGCCTCGTTCATCAGGTTTTCCAGATCCGCCCCGGTAAAGCCGGTGGTCTCCCGGGCGATCTCCTTCAGATCCACGTCCTCCGCCAGGGGCTTTTTCCGGGTGTGCACCCGCAGGATCTCCTCCCGGCCCTTCATGTCCGGCCGCCCCACATACACCTGCCGGTCAAAGCGGCCGGGGCGCAGCAGGGCGGGGTCCAGGATGTCCTGGCGGTTGGTGGCGGCCAGCACGATGACCCCCTCGTTGGCGGCGAAGCCGTCCATCTCCACCAGCAGCTGGTTGAGGGTCTGCTCCCGCTCGTCGTGGCCGCCTCCCAGGCCGGCGCCTCGCTGCCGGCCCACGGCGTCGATCTCATCGATGAATACAATGGCCGGCGCCTCTTTCTTGGCCTGGTCAAACAGATCCCGGACCCGGGACGCGCCCACGCCCACATACAGCTCCACAAAGTCGGAGCCGGAGATGGACAGGAATTTCACCCCCGCCTCACCGGCCACCGCCTTGGCCAGCAGGGTCTTGCCGGTGCCCGGTGGCCCCACCAGCAGGACGCCCTTGGGGATCCGGGCGCCCAGGTCGGTAAACTTCTGGGGATCGCGGAGAAAATCCACGATCTCCTGCAATTCGGCCTTTTCCTCCTCCGCCCCCGCCACATCGGCAAAGGTGACGTTGCTCTTCTCCTGGCCGTTCACCACCCGGGCCTGGCTGAAGCGGGCCATGCTGCCCTGGCCGCCCCCCTGGGCATTCTGCTGCCGCAGGGCCATGAGCCACCAGA
Organism: uncultured Oscillospiraceae bacterium; assembly: GCA_944385465.1. GTDB lineage: Bacteria > Bacillota > Clostridia > Oscillospirales > Oscillospiraceae > Enterenecus. The sequence goes on from CALWXH010000032.1 coordinate 4,896, forward strand.
TGATCATCACCAGCACCACCGAGATCACCGCCGGCAGCACCACCAGGACCCACTGGGGCAGCTCGCTCTTCTGCTGGTACTCATAGTCGGTGAGGATGCCCTGCTCCTGCTGCTGCCGGATCAGGTCGCCCAGGTCGGCGTGGAACAGCTCCAGGCTGGCCAGGGCGTGATAGCGTACGCTGCCGTCCTGGAGCAGCATGGCCACCACATTGTCATCCCCGACAGTAAACTGCTGTACCTGCTCCTGTTCAAAGCAGCTCACCATATCGGAGTAGGAGATATATCCCTCCCGGCGGCTGCCGCTGAAGGCGGAAAAGCTCCACAGGAGCAGCGCAATGATAATCACATAGAGCAGTATGCCCCGAAATCTGCTTGCTTGCTTCACGGTTTTCTCCTCTTACTTCCCGCCACGGCTGTCCGCGGCTTCAGATTCCGGCCCGCACACGTGCGGGCCGAGTGGCGGGCCATGGCTCACCCGCCGTACACGCTGGGCTTCAGAATGCCGATATACGGCAGGTTCCGATACTTTTCGTCGTAGTCTAAGCCATAGCCCACCACAAAGGCGTCCGGAATGGTAAAGCCCACATAGTCCGCCCGGATGGGTCTGGTACGCCGGTCCGGCTTGTCCAGCAGGGTGCAGATGCGGATGGAGGCCGGCTTTCTGGCCCGCAACACGTCGGAGAGATAGTACAGGGTATTGCCCGAGTCCAGAATGTCCTCCACAATGAGCAGTTCCTTCCCCTCAATGGGGTCGGACAGGTCTTTCTTGATCTCCACCTGGCCGGAACTGCTGGTGCCGGAACCATAGGAGGACACCGACATGAAATCCACCGTGATGGGCAGCTCAATGGCCCGGGTGAGATCGGCCATAAAAACGTATGACCCCCGGAGAATGGCGGCCACCGCCACTTCCTTCCCCGCATAGTCTCTGGTGATCTGCGCTCCCAGCTCCCGGACACGCGCCTGAAGCTGCTCCTGGCTGAACAGGATCTTCTCCACATCCTGATGCACGCTCTACGCTTCCTTTCTCATGGTGATGTGCAGGCTTGGCTCTCCGGGCTGCGCCAGGGCGTCCCGGTCCGGGCCGAACCCGCCCGCTGCCGCCGCCCGGCCCTCCCGGGCCAGCACCGGCACGCTCCGGCGCTCTCCCAGGGGGACGCGCCGCTCTATCATCAGTTTCTTCAAACTTTTCCCGGGCCGCTGCCCCAGCCGGAGCGCGTCCCCCTCCCGGCGGGGACGGATTAGGTAGTCCCCCGGGCGGATGTGAAACTCCTCCGGACTCACGTAGGCCTTGGGCGGGCAAGTGGATCGCACCGCGGTGATCCTCCACGCGCCCCAGCGCTGGGCCCCCTCGCCCAAAGGCAGTTCCGGCAGCGCTTCCGCCGCCCTCTCCGGGGAAAAGCACAGCAGCTCATAATTCCGGAACACCCGGCCGCCCCCCACATCCAGGCGGGCGGAGGGGTCTGTCCCCCGGCTCAGGGCCAACACGCCCTCTCTGTGGACGGCGGCGCCGTCCAGCCCCGCCCTGTCCAGCAGCATCCCCACCGCCCGCAGGGCCACAGGGTCGGCGGCAGACGCCAGGACGGCGGCGGCAATGGCCAGCCCATCCCCCTCCGGGGCGGCCTGGTGGGCCAGTTCTTCCGCCTGGCGGGTCAGCTCCCGCTCATCCCGGGCCAGCCGGGCAGCGGCGGCGGCCATGTGCTCCACCGCCCGGGGATTGACCTGCTCCAGCAGCGGCATGACCCGGGTGCGGAGGAAATTTCTCGTGTAGGCCGGATCGGAATTGCTCTCGTCCTCCACATGGGGGACGGCGTGCTCGTTCAGATAGGCCAGGATCTCCCCCCGGGTGATGGCCAGCATGGGCCGGATCAGCCTGCCCCGCCGCTCCGGGATGCCGGTGAGGCCCTGGAGTCCGCACCCCCGCACCAGGTGGAGCAGCACGGTCTCGGCGTTGTCCCCGGCGTGGTGTCCCGTGGCGATGAGCTGGCAGTCCAGCTCCTCCGCCGCCTCTTCCAAAAAGGCGTAGCGCATGGCCCGGCCGCGGGCCTCCAGTCCGTCCCCACTCCGCCGGGCCTCCCCGGCCACGTCGCCGGAGCCCACCAGCAGGGGGATCGCATGCGCCCCGCACCAGTCCCGGACGAACTGCTCGTCCGCCGCGGCGGCGCAGCGCAGGTTGTGGTTGTAGTGGGCGGCGCACACCCGGTATCCCCCCGCCCGCCTGCCCTCCAGCAGGCGGCACAGCAGGTACATGGAGTCCGCCCCCCCGGACAGGGCGCACAACACCCCGCTGCCCGGCGGGATCAGGTCATAGCGGAAGCGGCCGGACATCAGAACTCATCCTCATCTTCCCGGTAGGCCAGGTTGCGGAAGGTGGTGAACTCAGGCCGCCACTCCAGCTTCACTGTGCCCGTCTCGCCGTGGCGGTTCTTGGCGATGATGCACTCCGCCACGTTGGGATTTTCCGTATCGTCGTCGTAATAGCTCTCCCGGTGAATGAACATGACGATGTCTGCGTCCTGCTCGATGGCGCCGGACTCCCGCAGGTCGGAGAGCATGGGCCGTCGCTGGCCGGCGGCACGGCTCTCACTGGCACGGGACAGCTGGGACAGGCAGAGCACCGGCACATTCAGCTCCTTGGCCATGAGCTTGAGGGAGCGGGACATGTCGGAGACGATCTGCTGCCGGTTGTCGCTGGCCCGCTGGGGCCCGCCGGCGGAGGTCATCAGCTGCAGGTAGTCCACCACCACCAGCCCCAGATCCTTGATGCGCCGGCACTTGGCGTTCATCTCCGCCACCGACAGGGTGGCGTCGTCATCCATATACAGGTTGGCCTGGCTCAGGGCGGCCACCCCCATGGCGGCACGGCTCCACTCCTCCTCGCCGGACAGCCGGCCGGTGAGCAGCTTCTTGTTGTCGATGAGGCACTCGGTGGACAGCAGGCGCATGCCCAGCTGCTCCCGGCTCATCTCCAGGGAGAAGATCGCGATGTTTTTCCCCGAGTGCTTGGCCGCCTCCAGGGCAATATTCAGCGCCAGGGAGGTCTTGCCCATGCCCGGCCGGGCGGCCAGGATGATGAGGTCGGAGTTGTTCAGGCCCGAGATGCACCGGTCCAGGTCAATGAGGCCGGTGGAGATGCCTGGGAACTCATCCCCGGAGGCCTGGCGCTCCTTGATGGTGTCCCACACCTGGCCCATCACCGTGGAGATGTGGGCCATCTCCCGGGAGGAGCGGCCCTGGCGGATGGCGTAAATGCGCTGCTCCGCGGCCTCCAGGATCTGCTGGGCCGTGCCGTTTTCCTGGCGCACCATCGTTTCCAGCTCGCCGGCGGTCTCCCCCACCCGGCGCAGCAGGGCCTTGTCCGCCACAATGTCGGCATACTCCAGCACGTTGGCGGCGGTGGGGGTGATCTCCATGAGCTGGGTGAGATAGGGCAGCGAGGTGTTCTCGTCGTACACCCCCGCCTGTTTCATCCGGTCCAGCACCGTCACCGGGTCAATGGTCTCAAACCGGTTGAACATCCCGTAGAGCACCTGGTAGATCTCCCGGTTCTGCCGCATGTAGAAGTCATCGGGAGACAGGCGCGCCACCACTTCGCTCACACACTGCTCATCCAGCAGCATGGAGCCCAGCACCGCCTGCTCCGCCTCCACCGAGTGGGGGAGTGTCATGCTCTCCAGTTCATTCAGTTCGCTCACGCGCTCACCTCCCGGGTTCTCCCGTCCGTGTCAGAAAGGCCTGGCTCATCGCCAGCCGCCGTCATTTTTCCTCCACCACCAGCACGTGGATGGTGCCGGTCACTTCATAGCCCAGCTTGCACTTCACATCGAAGGCGCCGAAGGACTTGATGGGGTCAGGCAGCACAATCTTGCTCTTGTTCACATCCATCTGGAACTGGTCCTTCAGGCACTGGGCGATTTCCTTGCTGGTCACCGAGCCGAACAGGCGGCTGCCCTGGCCGGCCTTGGCGTAGATTTTCACCTGGCAGCTCTCCAGCCGCTGGGCCATGGCCTGGGCCTGGGCCTTCTCCTCAGCCTCCCGGGCCTTCTTGGCCTTGTCCTGCATCTTCATGGTGTTCACGTTCTCCGCGGTGGCCTCCACCGCCAGCTTCCGGGGCAGCAGGAAGTTGCGCCCGTAGCCGTCGGACACCTCCACCATCTGGCCCTTCTTGCCCTGTCCTTTCACGTCTTGCTGCAAAATCACTTTCATGACTGATTCCTCCTTGATGACTGGGGATGTGCCGGTCAGCCCTCGCCGCCCTGGCTGTTCTCCTCCCCGTTCTCTTCTTCAAAATACTGATCCAATACGGCCAGGAGCATTTCCTGGACTTCCTCCACCGTCTTATCCGGGATCTGGGCGCCGGCGGCGCTGGCGTTTCCGCCGCCCCCCAGCGCCTCCAGAATCACCTGGACGTTGGTGTTGTTCATGCTCCGGGCGGAGATGATCACCCGGTTCTCATCCTGGTACAGGACAAAGGAGGTCTGGATCCCGGCAATGTTCAGCAGTTCATCCGCCGCCTGGGCCGCCGTCACCCGGCCCACAGCCCGGTGGGTGGCGGCAATGGCAATGTCCTTGCGGTAGGGCTTGGCGTTCTGGATGATGGCGTATTTGGCCACCGTGTCCGCCAGATCGGTCTGGAACAGCTTTTTCACCTCGCCGGTGTCGCCGCCGGCCCGGCGCAGGAAGGCCGCCGCCTCAAAGGTGCGCCCGCCGGTGCGCATGGTGAAATTCTTGGTGTCCAGCATCAGCCCGGCCATCAGGGCCTCCGCCTCCCCCTTCAGCAGATCCCGGGGGTCCATGAGGTAACTGATGAGCTCGGTGACCAGCTCGCTGGCGGAGGAGGCGTAGGGCTCGTGGAAATTCAGCGCCGCCCCCTCGATATAGGTGGCCGCCCGGCGGTGGTGGTCAATCACCGCCACCTTGTTGCAGGAGGTGAGCACCTCCTGGCTGGCCACCTGCTCGGGCCGGTTGGTGTCCACCACCACCAGCAGGGAGCGGGAGTCCGCCCGGAGCAGGGCCTCCTGGCTGTCCAGAAACAGCTTCTGATACTCCTCCATCTGCCCCACCCGGCGGTAGAGCTCATCCGCGGGCGTGCTTCCGCTCTCCCGGACGATGTAGTGGGGGATATTTTTCTTTCTGGCAATGGCGCACACGCCCACGGCAGCTCCCACCGCGTCCATGTCCGCAGCCTTGTGGCCCATGACCAGCACGCAGGAGGCGTCCGCCACCAGTTCGCCCAGGGCGGAGGCCATCACCCGGCTTTTCACCTTGGTGCGCTTCTCCGTCTCCTTGGCCCGGCCGCCGTAGAACTCAAAGTTGAAGCGGTTTTTCACCACCGCCTGGTCGCCCCCCCGGGTCATGGCCATCTCCGCGGACAGGGAGGCAAAGCGGAACATCTCCGCCAGACTGTCCCCATCCACCCCGATCCCGATGGACAGGGTGACCGGAATGCCGCTGGGGCTCTGGATGGCGCGGATGCTGTCCAGCACAGAAAACTTCTCCGCCTTGTATTCGTTCAGATACTGTTCCTCGAAAATATACAGATAGCGGTCCCGCTCCAGCCGGCAGAAAATACCGCTGGCGGGCGCCGCCCACTGGCTGAACTTCTGGGTGACGGCGGAGAGCATGGCCGAGCGCACGCTGTCCTCCTGCCCCTTGATGGTGTCCTCATAGTTGTCCAGCAGCAGCAGAGCCACCGCCGGCCGGGTGGCCTTGTAGATATCCCGGGTGTTGGCCAGCTCAGTCACGTCCACCCAGTAGGTGGTGGCCAGCGCCCCCTCCTCCTCCTGACCGGCGGCCCGGGTCACGCTGCCGAACACCTGGTAGCGCCGCGCACCCACACTCACCTCCTGGGGGCACTCATTTTTGCCCTCCAGCAGCCAGCGGGAGTCAAAGTTGGGCACCAGGTCGGCCAGCTTGGTGTCAAACAGTCCCTCCTGTTCGCCGGTGAGGCTCAGAAACCGGTCGTTGGTCCACACCACCTCGTCAGTGTCCGGCCGGAACATGGCCACAGGGAGGGGGCAGTTCAGCGTACTGTCCCGGGTGGCCCCGTCCATGCTGCCCACCAGCTGCTCCAGATAGCTGGCCGCCTCCTTCCGGCGGCGGGCCATGGTGACGCAGTACAGCGCGAACAGAACGGCCACCACAATCAGTTCGGCCACCCCTGCCTTCACGTGGTTCAGCAGCAGAGTTCCCACGGCAAAGGCAATCATCACCAGAAAGTACAGTCCGAACCGAGGAGCCAGAAGCTGGAAGAGTTTTTTGTTCACAGGGATCACCTCTCTGCCCACGGCGCTGCCGCGCCGGAGATTGTCGCTCATTCTCAGATTCTTTATTATACCAAACGCGGCCCATAAAAACAAGGACATTTCCCCCGCCCCGGTTTGGGAATTTCGATGTTGCGCAACGGCGCCGGCGCTGATATAATATCGATATTCACTTTTCAACGCTTTAGCGTGTCAACAGAAGGAGACGATCCGCCATGCTGGATATCAAAGTCACCCACCCCGCCCAGAACAAGCCTCTCCCCGATCCGGATACCCTTGTGTTCGGCAAGCTGTTCACCGACCACATGTTTCTCATGGACTACCACACCGGCCAGGGCTGGCACGACCCGCGCATCGTGCCCTACGGCCCGCTGAGCCTGGAGCCCTCCTGCATGGTGTTCCACTACGCCCAGGAGGTCTTTGAGGGCATGAAGGCCTACCGCACCCCGGAGGGGAAGGTGCAGCTCTTCCGCCCCCTGGAGAACGCCCGGCGGCTCAACTCCTCCTGCGACCGGCTGTGCATTCCCCCCATCCCGGAGGAGGACTTTCTCCAGGCGGTGAAGGCCCTGGTCCGGGAGGACGCGGCCTGGGTGCCCCACAAGAAGGGGGCCTCGCTGTACATCCGCCCCTTTGTCTTCGCCACCGACGCCTCCCTGGGGGTCCACGCCTCCCACAGCTACCTCTTCGCCATCATCTGCAGCCCGGTGGGCGCCTACTATCCCGAGGGCATCAACCCGGTGAAGATCTACGTGGAAGATGAGGACGTCCGGGCTGTCCGGGGCGGCACCGGCTACACCAAGTGCGGCGGAAACTACGCCGCCTCCATCCGCGCCGGCGAGCGGGCGGAGGAACAGGGCTACTCCCAGGTGCTCTGGCTGGACGGCGTGCACCGCAAGTACATTGAAGAGGTGGGCGCCATGAACGTGCTGTTCAAGGTGAACGGCAAGGTCATCACCCCCGCCCTCACCGGCTCGGTGCTCCCCGGCATCACCCGCAAGAGCTGCCTGGACCTGCTGCGCAGCTGGGGCGTGGAGGTGGAGGAGCGGCTCATCACCGCCCAGGAGCTGTTTGACGCCGCCGACGCCGGGCAGCTGGAAGAGGCCTGGGGCTCCGGCACCGCCGCCGTGGTCTCCCCCATCGGCGAGCTGGCCATGGAGGGCAAGAAGGTCCTCATCAACCACGGCCAGATCGGCCCCCTCACCCAAAAGCTGTACGACACCCTCACCGGCATCCAGTGGGGAACTCAGCCCGACCCCTACGGCTGGATCGTTCCGGTGGAATAATACAGGCCCAGACGCGCCCATAACACAGGCCCGCCGCGGAATCATCCATTCCGCGGCGGGCCTTTCCGTTATGTCGCTTCAGATGGGGCGGTCTACACTCAGTCCTTCAGGCTCTCCGCCCAGGCGGCGTACCGCTCCACCTTGTCGGCGCAGTCGGCCTGGTCATTGCCCTGGGCCAGGATGTACACCTTCACCTTGGGCTCGGTGCCGGAGGGCCGGACGATGACGGAGGTGCCGTCCGCCAGCTCGTAGCGCAGCACATTGGAACCGGACAGCTCCATGGTGGACTTCTCGCCGGTGTGGGCATCCACCACACTGCCGTCCTTGTAGTCCTTCCACTGGTTGACTGCGGTGCCGCCCACTTCCTTGGGGGGATTGGCGCGCAGGCCCGCCATCAGGTCGGCCATCTTCCGCAGGCCGTCCAGGCCGGGCATCACCAGGTTCATGGTGCGCTCGCCGTAGTAGCCGTACTTCTCGTACAGCCCCAGCAGGGCGTCGTACAGGGTCTTGCCCTGGCCGGCGTACCAGGCGGCCATCTCGGTGAGGGCCACCGAGGCGGTGACCGCGTCCTTGTCCCGGACGAAGCTGCCCAGCATGTAGCCATAGGACTCCTCGTAAGAGAAGATGACGTTGCCCTCGCCGGAGTTCTCCAGCTTGTCCTTCTTCTCGGCCAGGAACTTGAATCCGGTAAAGGTGTCGTAGCACTTCAGGCCGTTGACCTCGGCCACCTTCCGGGCCATCTCGGTGGTGACGATGGTCTTCAGGGCCACGGGGTTTGCGGGCATCTTGCCGGTGCGGTTCTTGGCCCCGATGAGGTAGTCCAGCAGCAGCACGCCGGTCTGGTTGCCGGTGAGCACCTTGAACTCCCCGTTGCCGGTGTTCACCATGATGCCCACCCGGTCCGCGTCCGGGTCAGAGCCCAGAATGAAGTCGGCCCCCTCCTTCTTGGCGATGTCCACCGCCAGATAGAAGCCCTCGGGATTCTCCGGGTTGGGGGAGGCCACGGTGGGGAAGTCGCCGTCGATGACCATCTGCTCGGGCACGCAGATCACGTGCTTCATGCCCAGGCGGCGCAGGGCCTCGGGAATGAGCTTGTAGCCGGTGCCGTGGAAGGGGGTGTACACCATCTTGAAGGTGTCGGCCACCGCCTCCACCGCGGCTTTGTCGTTCACCTGCTCCATGACGTTGGCCAGGAACTTCTCGTCGGTCTCCGCCCCCATGAGGGTGATGAGCCCCTGGGCCACCGCCTGGTCGTAGTCCATGGTCTTGACGCAGTCGAACACATCCAGCTCCCGCATCTTCTTGGCCACCTCGTCGGCGTGTTTGGGGGGCAGCTGGGCGCCGTCAGACCAGTACACCTTGTAGCCGTTGTACTCCTTGGGGTTGTGGCTGGCGGTGATGTTGATGCCGGCGATGCAGCCGTACTCCCGGATGGCGAAGGACAGCTCAGGGGTGGGGCGCAGGGAGTCGAACAGCCGCACCTTGATGCCGTTGGCCGCCATCACGCAGGCCGCCTCCCGGGCAAAGGTGTCGGAGTTGTTCCGGCAGTCAAAGCACACGGCAATCCCCTTGGCGGCGGCCTCGGGGCCCTCGGCCAGAATCACCTCAGCAAAGGCCTGGGTGGCATGGCGCACCACGTGGACGTTCATCCGGTACAGCCCCACTCCCATGGTGCCCCGCAGTCCGGCGGTGCCGAAGTCCAGCTGGGCAAAGAAGCGGGACTCGATCTCCTTGTCGTCCCCGGCGATGGCGGTCAGCTCTGCCTTCTCCGTCTCAGACAGGGCGGGGGAGTTGAGCCAGTGCTGATAGGTCTGCTTGTAGTCCATGATAAACCCTCCTAATTCTTCTCCTGTATCATCATCCAAAATGGAATTGCGCGCAGCTGTAGCTCAGGGGCATGGGTCCGGGGCCACTCGCGGCGGCCCGGCCGCTTCTGGGATCACGCCTCGCCTGCTCACGACGCGGTTCTAAGCCGGCACATCCGCACTCCCGCGTGGCAGCTGAAGGACGCTACCCCGCCGTCCGTGTCTGCGTGCCGTCTTAGCCCGCTGTGAACGACGGCTCGGACGCTTCTGGTTAAAACGCAAAATTGCCGTCCACGAACACCGGGATCTCCCGCCCGTCGTGGGTGGTGCCCACGATGGACAGATCGGCGGTGCCCACCATGAAGTCCACATGGTTGGCGGACTGGTTGAGCCCCGCGGCCTTCTGCCCGGCCTCGTCCAGCTCCTCCCCGCCCCTGACGCAGGTGGGGTAAGCGGAGCCGAAGGCCAGGTGGCAGGAGGCGTTCTCGTCAAACAGGGTGTTGTAGAACAAAATGCCCGTGTTGCGGATGGGGGAGTCATAGGGCACCAGGGCCACCTCCCCCAGGTAGGAGGAGCCCTCGTCCATGGCGATGGAGTTTTTCAGCACTTCCTCCCCCTCTTCCGCGTGGACGTTCACGATCTTCCCGCCCTGGAAGTCCAGGTAGAAGTCCCGCACCAGGTTGCCGTCCAGGGCCAGGGGCAGGGCGGCGTACACCCGGCCCTCCACCCCGTCCCACCGGGGGGCGGTGAAGATCTCCTCCGTGGGCATGTTGGCCACGAACTCCACCCCGGCGGGGGTGGCCTCGCTGCCTCCCATCCACACGTGCCCTTCCGGCAGGGTGATGGTCAGGTCGGTGCCCAGGGCGTTGGTATAGCGCAGGGTCTTGAAGTTGTAGTCGTTGAGGATCCGGGCCCGGCGGGCGGTGGCCTCCACATGGGCTCTCCACCGCTCCACGGCCTTTCCGTCCCCGGTGATGCGGCACACGGAGAAGATGGCCTCCCACAGCGCGTCGATGGCGTCCTGCCCCTTCTTGTCCGGGAACACCTTCTCCGCCCAGGCCCGGGTGGGGTGGGCGCCGATGGTCCACTGGAAGCGGCTGGCGCTCATGGCGTCGAAATAGGGCCGGGTGGGCTGGGCGCTGGTGCGCTGCCAGTTCTGGATGCGCACGGGGTCCACCCCCTTGAGCATCTCCGGGTCAGAGCCGATGATGGACAGGGCGGGAGAGCCCTGGGCCAGCAGCCAGCTGAATTTTTCCTTCTGATAGCCGGGAAATTCGGAAAACACCGCCTCGTCCGCCTTCAGATAGCGCTGGCGGGTGACGAAGTCGTCCGTCCACTCCATGAGCACGTCCCGGGCGCCGCAATCCAGGGCGGCGGCCACACACAGCCGGGCCAGGGGGGCGCACTCCACCGGGGCGGCGATCCGGGGCGTCTGCCCGGGCTGGAGGTTCATGCCCACCTCCACCAGCAGATGGGCGTATTCGTTGAGCTTTGCTTCAAAATCGGGAACCATGGGGTCTCGTCTCCTGTCTCATCGGAATCTTTTCCAGTATTATATCATTATGTGAGGGAGAACACAATTCCATTTCTATTTCAATTTGCATTTTTTATCGAGATGAAGTATAATTGATCCCATTCAAGCGCGGCCCCGGCCAAATCCACGGAAAGAAGGAACTGCCCATGCTGAAAACGCTGATCCCGGCGGGATATGCCCCCTGCCTGAACCTCTATGACACCCAGAAGGCCATCGGCCTGCTCAAGCGGCTGTTTGAGGACAGCCTGGGCGGCGCCCTCCACCTGCGCCGGGTGTCCGCCCCCCTGTTTGTGGAGGCGTCCACCGGATTGAACGACGATCTGAACGGCGTGGAGCGCCCCGTGTCCTTTGACATCCCCTTTGCCGGGCGGGACGCCCAGGTGGTCCACTCCCTGGCCAAGTGGAAGCGCATGGCCCTGTACCGCTATCAGTTCTCCGTGGGGGAGGGGCTGTACACCGACATGAACGCCATCCGCCGGGACGAGGAGCTGGACAATATCCACTCGGTCTATGTGGACCAGTGGGACTGGGAGAAGGTCATCGCCCCCCGGGACCGCACCCTGGACTACCTGAAGGCCACGGTGTCCACCATTGTAGCAGTGTTGGCGGACACCCAGGCCACCCTGCGCTCCGTCTTTCCCCAGCTCACCCCCCTGCCCGCCGTGGAGCGGCAGGTTTCCTTTGTCACCACCCAGGAGCTGGAGGACCGCTGGCCCTCCCTGTCCCCCAAGGAGCGGGAGGACGCCTGGGTCAGGGAACATCCCACCACCTTCGTCATGGGCATCGGCGCCCCGCTGAAGTCGGGCAAGCCCCACGACGGCCGGGCCCCGGACTACGACGACTGGGCCCTGAACGGAGACATCCTGGTGTGGAACAGCGTGCTGAGCCACGCCCTGGAGCTGTCCTCCATGGGCATCCGGGTCAGCCCGGAGTCCCTGGACCGGCAGCTGTCCGCCGCCGGCTGCAACGACCGGCGCGCGCTCCCCTTCCACAAGCTGCTGCTGGAGGGCAAGCTCCCCCTCACCATGGGGGGCGGCATCGGCCAGAGCCGGGTGTCCATGTACCTGCTGGGCAAGGCCCACATCGGAGAGGTGCAGGCGTCTGTCTGGGATGAACAGACCCTGGCCGCCTGCCGGGACGCAGGGGTCATTTTGCTGTAAACTGTTCTCTCGAAGGGCACCGGCTTCGCCTGAGGGCGAGTTCCTTTTCCCGCGCGGGAAAAGGAACCAAAAGCGCGCCGGGGGTTGGGCGCGGATGGCTGTCGGCCCAAAGACCGGGCCTCGGCCAAAGCGCCTGCACCCCCGGACCCCCGTTAAGGGCACGGGGACGTCAGCCGAAGTGCCAACTTCTCTTTCCGGCGTCCTGGACTTGACGGTGCAATGCTTCCCCCGACGGCCTCCGGCCTTGTGCATACTTATGCTTTGGTGCCTGCACCCCACCGGGGCGCCTGGAATGGCAATGCACTTCGGTTTGTGCGCCGTTAGAGGCGCGGGCCGAAGGCTTGAACACCCGCACCAGGTGCCCATAGGCGGCGCAGAAGTGCGGCAACGTTAGTCGGCAAAAGGCCGCAGGCCGCCGTGGGCCGCTGGGAGTGTCGATGACGCGCGCCGGGCGTTAGCGTGACGCACCGATTTTACGCCCCCGTAAACCGGGGGTTCTCAGGGGGAAAACCCTGTGAGCGAGGGGCGACCTCGGCCCCGAGTCGAACCGGGTTTGCTCTCCCTGAGTGGTTTTTTGGTTCCTTTTTGTCCACACAAAAAGGACCTCGGCCCCGAGTCGAACCGGGTTTGCTCTCCCTGAGTGGTTTTTTGGTTCCTTTTTGTCCACACAAAAAGGAACTCGGCCCTCAGGCCGAAACCCGAGCAACGCCCGCCGGTGCGGAAACCAGCAAACATCAGAAGAGCCCGCAGAAAAGCACAGGAAAAAAGAGGCATCAGGGCCCACGCCCTGGACGGAAAGGAACGGAGATCACAATGAAAAAATTAGGCTTTGGCTGTATGCGTTTCCCCCTGCTCAACCCGGACGACCCCAAGTCGGTGGATCTGGAACAGGTAAAGGCCATGGTGGACCTGTTCCTGAAGCGGGGGTTCACCTATTTTGACACCGCCTGGTTCTATCACCAGGGCACCAGCGAGGGCGTGGTCAGGCAGGCCCTGGTGGACCGCTATCCCCGGGACCGCTTCACCCTGGCGGACAAGATGCCCCTGTCCTCCCTGAAGGACAAGACCGCCGCCGACCAGGAGGAGATCTTCCGCACCCAGCTGGAGCGGTGCGGGGTGGACTATTTTGACTACTACCTGCTGCACAACGTCAACGCCGAGTCCTACGAGACCGCCCTGGCGCTGGACACCTTCTCCTACCTGCTGGGGCAGAAAGAGCAGGGCCGCATCCGCCACCTGGGCTTTTCCTTCCACGACAGCGCCAAAGTGCTGGACCGGGTGCTCACCGAACACCCCGAGGTGGAGTTTGTCCAGCTCCAGCTCAACTATCTGGACTGGGAGAGCCCCAGCGTCCAGTCCCGCCTGTGCTACGAGACTGTAGTGCGCCACGGCAAGAAGGTGGTGGTCATGGAGCCGGTGAAGGGGGGCAAGCTGGCCGATCCCTCCCCCGAGGTGGCCCAGCTCTTCCGGGCCGCCGACCCCGCCGCCTCCCTGCCCTCCTGGGCCATCCGGTTCGCCGCCAGCCTGGAGGAGGTGATGGTGGTGCTCTCCGGCATGTCCACCCTGGCCCAGGTGGAGGACAACACCGGGTATATGTCCGACTTCCGCCCTCTGCGCCAGGAGGAGCTGGCGCTCACCGCCCGGGCCGCCGAGCTCATCCGCGGGGACGGCACCGTGCCCTGCACCGCCTGTTCCTACTGCACCCAGGGCTGTCCCCAGCGCATCCCCATCCCCGTCATTCTGGCTTTGTACAACGGCTCCATCCGCGCTCCCGGCCAGCGGGATTACAAGGGGGAGTACCAGGCCCTGGAGGTCAACGGCTCCGCCTGCGTCTACTGCGGCCAGTGCCGCCGCTCCTGCCCCCAGCACATCGACGTCATCGGCGCGTTGAAGGACGCCGACGCGGTGCTGGGCAATCACTGAGCCTATTCCCTACCATACAGGCCGGGCCCCGGGTATTCCGGGGCCCGGCTTCTTCCGTCTGTCCGGAAAAAGCAACCGTCTGTCCCGAAGGGGTGGACGGCCGCTTTGTTTCCGGGTATACTGGCCTTGAGAGAGGAGGGAACGGCCATGAAGGTGGACATCCGCATCGACCCGTCGCTGAAGCGCCCCCGGGTGGTCATCCACGCCCCGGCGGCCACGGCGGAGGTGAACGAGCTGGCCCGGCGGCTGGCCGCGGAGGGGACCTCCCCCACCTTCACCGCCTTCCGGGGAAGCGAGGCGCTCCTTCTCCCCCTGCCGGACATCCTCCGGTTCTACACCGATGGCAAGGGGGTGTCCTGCCAGACCGCCGGCGGGGTGTACACTGTGCGCCAGCGGCTGTACGAGCTGGAGGAGGAGCTGGAGGGCACCCGGTTCGTCCGGGTGTCCCACTCGGAGATGGTAAACCTGAACAAGGTGACCGCCCTGGACCTGTCCCTCACCGGCACCATCAAGCTCACCCTGGAGGGGGACGTGGCGGTGTATGTCTCCCGGCGGTACGTGAAGAAGATCAAACAGGTCCTAGGCCTGTAGGAGGTGAACCCTCATGAAAAATCGAAAGCAACTTCTCATCCGGGCCCTCATCGGGGGGATCATCGGCGTGGCTGTCCTCATTCCGATGGGCGGGCTGTTCAACGATTTGGTCAGTGGCGGTCTCATAGCCATGGGGTCCCACACCCCCTTCCGATTGGTGAGTTCCAACCTTGAGTGGCTGGTGGGCTCCGTCCCCCTGGCCTTTGCCATTCAGATGGGGCTCTACTTCCTGATGGGGGCAGTGGCAGGGGTGTCTACCCTTCCCTTCGCGGAGGACGGGAAGACCCTGGTGCTCCGCTCCCTGGCTCACTTTGTCCTCACTGCCGGAGCGCTTATCCTCATCTGTACCCTGTTGGGCTGGGCCTGGTCGTGGCAGGCTATGGCGGTGTATCTCGTCCTGCTGGCAGCGGTCTACCTGCTCATTTGGCTGGCCCGGTGGGTGGGGTGGTACGCCGAGGCGGACGCCATTCGCAAAAAGCTGGGGCTGGCCCCCGCCCCCTCCCCCCTGAAGTGGAGGGAAACCCTGCCCTACCTCCCCTTTGCCGCCCTGCTGTGCCTGGCCCTGCCCGCCCTGCTGGGGCTGTGGGACGCCCCCGATGTGCCGGTGCTCCGGGGGCTGCTCTTCCCCTGGCTGCTGCTGCCGGTGGGCTGCTTCTTCTCCGCGTTGTCCCTGGGGCGGAGGAAGGGGATGTGCCCCCTGTACCCGGCGGCCTGCGCCCTGCTCACCCTGGCGGCGGTGTTCCTGGTATACAACTCCACCGCCTGGCCCTACTGTATCGTCGCCCTGGCCTGTTCCCTGGCGGGCAGCCTGATCGGGGCGGCCCTGAGAAAAATGAGGAATTAGGAGTTAGGAATTTATATGTCCCAGAGAAAGGAGGGCAAAAGGTTGAAACATCGTAATCAAAGCACCATTCCGAAAAAGGGTAGACAAAACCAGGCCCCCTAAAAGCGGGCCCAAAAGGAAGTTATGCTTAAGGTCTAAGTTGTGGGAGGAGCAGTGACCAGATAACCTTGACGCTGGAGGATGAAGATAGCTTCTTCTACAGAAACTTCACGATGCGCTGGAGGAGGTTCCCCCTTGCGGTAGAGTTCCGGATTGTACGACTCATTCTTCTTGAGCATATTGTAGATAGCTGTAAGGAGCATCCTGGCGATGGCGATAATGGCTTTTTTGTGACCTCGGCGCTTTTTGAGAGCCAGGTAGCGATTACGGACTTCCGGGAACTTCTTAGCTTTTATGGCGGAAAGAGCGCACTGAACAAGCAAAGGCTTGATATAAGCTCCGGCCCGGCTGATTCTGGTAGTTTTCTTCTTCCCGGCACTTTCATTGTTCTGCGGCGTAAGCCCAGCCCAGGAGCAAAGATGCTTCGAGGTGGGAAACACGGACATATCCACTCCAATCTCAGAAATGATGCCAATTGCGGC
>CALWXH010000033.1 GCA_944385465.1 uncultured Oscillospiraceae bacterium
CCTTCCGGGAGAACCGCTGGGGCGGCCTGGTGAGCCAGGGGCTGGGCACCTCCATGCTCCAGATGGGCAACATCGTGCGCAACCCCCGCATCTGGCTGCCCGCCATCCTCACCTCCGCCATCACCGGCCCCCTGGCCACCTGCGTCTTCCACTTCCAGATGAACGACCCCTCCGGCGGGGTGGCCTCCGGCATGGGCACCTGCGGCATGGTGGGCCCCATCGGGGTGTACGCCGGCTGGGTGGCGGACGTGGCCTCCGGCGTGAAGGAGGCCATCACCGCCATGGACTGGGCCGGGATGATCCTGCTGTGCTTCGTGCTGCCCGGGGTGCTGTGCTGGCTGTTCGGCCTGCTCTTCCGCCGCCTGGGCTGGATCAAAGAAGGGGATCTCACCCTGAGCTGACCGCCCCCTCCCGGGGCAAATAGCAGAACATGATAAACCGCGCGCGGTTTATCTGTGTGGGTACCCACACAGGCTTTTAAAGGGGGTGTCCGGCGCATGATCTGCCCGGAACTGGAAAACAGGCTGCGCTCCATGGGGCTGACCAGCCGCTATCAGGGCTACGCCTGCCTGGTGCAGGCCGTCCTGCTCATCCGCGCTGATCCGGCTATGCTGGACATGCCGGCCAAGCTGCTCTATCCCCGTCTGGCCCGCCTGACCGGCCTGTCCGCCGGCGGAGTGGACCGGGCCATCCGCACCGCCATCCAGGTGTGCTGCCGCCACACCCACCCCCAGCGGCCCGGGGAGGCTCTGCCCACGGTGCGTCAGTTCCTGGCCGCACTGGCCGAGGGCTCCGGGGGCAGCCTGTGATACACCTGGCCCGGCCGGGGCTCCTCTCCCCGCAGGGCAAAGAGCTGTTCCACCGTGGCAAAGGCAAAGCCCCGTTCCAGCAGGGCGTCCACCACCGCCAGGGCGGTGTCCACGCTGGAGGGGTAGACGTCGTGGAGCAGGATGATGTCCCCGTCCCGTACCCGGCTGAGGATATGCTGGGTCTGCCGCCGGCTGTCCGTATCCGACCAGTCCTCCGGGTCCACCGACCACAGGATGATGGGGGCCCCCACCGCCGCTCTGGCCTGGGCGGTGGTCTTCCCGTAGGGCGGGCGCACCATGAAGTCCCGCCGGCCCAGCAGCCCGGCCAGCGTCTCCCGCAGAGGGTCCACCTCCCTGGCCGCCGCCTCGGGGCTGAGGATCATCTCATGGTTCTGGGCGTGGATGCCCACCTGGTGCCCCTCCTCTTCCATGCGCAGGATCAGATCCTCGTTACCCGGCACCTTCAGCCCGATGAGGAAGAAGGTGGCCGGCACCCCCCGCCGGGCCAGCCCGTCCAGCAGGGCCTGCGTGGTCTTGCGCCTGGGCCCGTCGTCAAAGGTCAGCGCCACCACCCCGGCGCTCCCCGGCGCCCCGGCGGTCACCGCCCGCTCCCGCCCCGGAACACCCCACACCGGCGCGCTCAGCGCCAGCAGCATCAGCGCCGCCATCCCGCCGGCCCCCAGCCGCCTGCATGTACTTCCCCAGCCTGACATCTCCATCCCCCTCTTCCGCTGCTGTCAGTATGCGCGGAGCGGGGGCGTTTTATTTGGGCAGACAGCCGCTCTTGCGCGGACGGGGCCCCTTGTGGTACAATGAGTTATATCATTTCCGCGCTGTGCGCGTTCAGGGAGGGACGCCGGATGAAACTTGCCCGCCGCCTCACGGCGGCCCTGCTGTGTCTTTCGCTGCTGTGTACCGCCGCCGCGGTGGCCAGCGGCAGCAGCAATCCCAACCTCTACTTCATGGCGGTCAACGAGACCATGGTGGAGACCACACCGGGGAACATGCCCATGGTGGTGGGGGGCGTGCTCTACGTCCCCTATACCATGCTGTCCATCCGGGATACCGGCATCAACCTGGGAGTCAGCGCCCAGTACAGCACCACCCGCCGCACCGTGTTGGTGTCCGGCGGGCAGCGGGCGGTGACCTTTGACCTGCAGAGCAACACCGCCTATGACCTGCAGGACAATGTGGTCAATGCCCAGGCCATGGTGCGCAACTCCACGGTCTACCTCCCCCTGGCCTGGGTGTGCTCCTACTTCGGCACCATCCGGTACACCACCAATTACACCCCCTACGGCACCCTGGTGCGCATCACCAACGACGCGGCCATCCTCAACGACGCGGCCTTCATCGACGCGGCGGACAACCTGCTGCGGCAGAACCGGGACCGGTACCTGCAGGCCATCCAGCCCCAGCAGCCCTCCCCCACGCCGGAGCCTGAGCCGGACTCCGACCCCGATCCCTCCGCGGTGGCCACCACGCCGCCGCCCGAGACCGGGCCGGATGTCTACCTGGCCCTGCTGTACGGGGACGGCGCGCTGGACGCCGCCCAGCAGCTGGAGTCCCTGGGCCTGCGGGGGCTGTTCTTCTTCTCCCCCGAGCAGCTGCGGGAGGAGGACAGCCTGGTGCGCCGGCTGATTGCCGCCGGCCACGGCGTGGGGCTGGATTTGTCCGGCTCCACCCTGTCTGAATGCGTCCGGCAGGCCCAGGAGGGCGGCGCCCTGCTGGCCGACATCGCCTGCAGCCCCGCCTACCTCGTGCGGGCCGCCCAGCTGGACGAGGGCGAATACGCCCGGCTGGAGGAGTCCGGCTGGGCCGTGTGGCGCCCCACCTTGTCCGCCCCGGAGGGGATTGGCGCCGGGCAGCTCATGGAGCAGCTCAGCACCGGCTACGCCAATTTTGTGGAGCTGACCTGCCAGGCCAGGACCGCCGCGGTGCTGCGCACGCTGGACCAGGAGGGCTGCCGGTTCTACCTGGCCACCGCCGTCAATTTCTGAAAAAACTGGGCCCGCCGCAGGAATCCATCCGATTCCCGCGGCGGGCCCTTGTCCTGTCTTCTGTTACAGCTCCAGCATGACCCGCTCGATGCCGGCCACCGCCTCGGCCACCAGGCCGTCCACGTCCAGCGCCCGCTCCGCCTCCTCCAGGTCGGCCAGCTGGGGCCGGGTCTTGGGGTGCTTGGGGGTAAAGACGGTGCAGCAGTCCTCATAGGGCAGGATGGAGGTCTCAAAGGTGCCGATCTTCCGGGAGATGCGCACGATCTCCTCCTTGTCCATCCCCACCACCGGGCGCAGCACCGGCAGGGTGCACACCGCGTTGGTGCAGGCCATGGCCTCCAGGGTCTGGCTGGCCACCTGGCCCACCGACTCCCCGGTGACCAGGGCCTGGATGCCGTTTTTCTCCGCCACGGCGCAGGCGATACGCATCATGAAGCGCCGCATGAGGATGGTAAACAGCTCCTCCGGGCAGGAGCGGCGCAGCTCCTCCTGAATTCTGGTGAAGGGCACCACGTGGACGCAGGTCTTGCCGATGTAGGGCACCAGCAGCCGGGCCAGGTCCAGCACCTTCTCCTTGGCCTCCGGGGAGGTGTAGGGGTAGGAGTAGAAGTGGATCATATCCACGATGACCCCCCGCTTGGCGATCATCCAGGAGGCCACCGGGGAGTCGATCCCCCCGGACAGCAGGGACAGTGCCCGGCCCCCCATGCCCACGGGCAGGCCGCCCGCCCCCTCCTCCGCGTCGGCGTGGACGAAGGCCTCGTAGTCCCGCACCTCCACATGGACGGTGAGCTCCGGGTGGTGCACATCCACGGCCAGGTGGGGGAAGGCGTCGTGCAGCTCCCCTCCCACGTACTGGGACAGCTGGATGGAGGTCATGGGGAAGCTCTTGTCCGCCCGCTTGGACTCCACCTTGAAGGATTTCGCGGCCCGCAGCTTGTCCCCCAGGTACTCCTTGGCGCAGGCCACGATGGCGTCCTTGTCCTTGGCACAGGCCCGGGCCCGGCACAGCCCGGCCACGCCGAAGAGCTTGCCCATGGCCTGCCAGGCCCCCTCGAAGTCGCAGCCCTCATCCTGGGGCTCCACATAGGTGGCCGACTGGCGGGTATAGACCTTGAAGGCGCCGTACTTTTTCAGCCGGCGCTTGGCGTTGCCCATCATCTTCTCCTCAAAGCCCCGGCGGTTCAGGCCCTTGAGCACCATTTCTCCCTGCTTGAGCAGCATAATTTCTCTCACAAACATTCCCTCCGTCACTTCAAAAAAGCGCCCCGCGGGCGCCTGCACTCATAAAAAACGGCACTTCCCCCTTCCCGCCCGGGGGCGGGAAAAGCCCGCGGGGGCCCCCTCCGCCCGTGTCCCGGCCGGAGGGCCTGTCTCCCCCGCGTTCGCGTCTTTTGTCCCATGTATTTTACCCCGCGGGGAAAGCACTGTCAAGATGAACAGGCCGGGGCCTTCCGTTTTGTTGAAAAATTTTATATCATATATCTTGCAAAATCTTTGCGCGGGGAGTATACTGTCCTCAGACAGGCCCGGAAGCGCCCGGAACAGGAGGGTCAGCGCCATGGAACGCATCTTCGCCCAGCTGGAACACAAAAAGAATTTCGTCTTTCTGGGGGAGGCCGGCAGCGGCAAAAGCGAGCTGGCCGTCAACTTCGCCCGGCAGCTGGCCCGGCGGACCCAGCGTGAGGTTCATTTCTTCGATCTGGACATGACCAAGCCCCTGTTCCGCTCCCGGGACGCGGCGGGCGAGCTGGAGCAGGCCGGCGTCACCGTCCACTTCCAGGAGCAGTTCATGGACGCCCCCACCCTGGTGGGCGGCGTGTCCCCCACCCTGCGGGACCCCGGGGCCCTGGCTGTCATGGACGTGGGAGGGGACTACATCGGCGCCCGGTCCATCGGCGGCTTCGCCTCCCTGCTCAACCGGGAGGACGCGGCGGTCTTCTACCTCATCAATCCCTACCGCCCCTGGTCTGACACCATCGAGCACATCGACGAGACCCTGGGGAAGATCCTGGGGGTCTCCCACGTGCAGCTCTCCCAGCTCACCCTGGTGAGCAACCCCAACAACGGCCTGGACACCACCCTTGCGGAGGTTGTGGACGGCCACCGCCGCACGGTGGAGCTGGTGGGGGCGTACATCCCCGTCTCCTTCGCCTGCGCCCGGGAGGAGCTGGCGGACCAGGCGGCCGAAGCGCTGGACGTGCCCGTCTTCCCCCTGCACCTGACCCTGACCTACCCCTGGCTGGTCCGGGAGGGCTGAAATCGCTGCCCCATCTGTTTTAGGTTCAAATATGGAATACCCGGAGAAAGGAGGGGGTCTCAATGGCAATGATCAAAGTGATCGCGGAGCGGTGCAAGAGCTGCGGCTATTGCGTCAAGTTCTGCCCCAAGCAGGTTCTGGCCGTGGGCAAGAACGTCAATTCCAAGGGCTACGAGTACATCGAGCCGGTGAATCAGGAGGCGTGCATCGCCTGCTGCATGTGCGCGCGCATCTGTCCCGACGGCGCCATCGAAGTCTATAAGTAAAAGGAGAGAAACGAACATGGCAAGAGTACTGATGAAGGGCTGCGAGGCCATCGCCGAAGCAGCTGTCCGCGCCGGCTGTCGTTTCTTTGCCGGCTACCCCATCACCCCGCAGAACGAGATCCCCGAGTATTTCTCCCGCCGCATGCCCGAGGTAGGCGGCACCTTTGTCCAGGGCGAGAGCGAAGTGGCCTCCGTCAACATGGTGTACGGCGCCGCCTCCGCCGGCACCCGGAGCATGACCTCCTCCTCCAGCCCCGGCATCGCCCTGAAGAGCGAGGGCATCTCCTATGCCGCCGCCGCCCGCATCCCCATGGTGTACGCCAACATCTCCCGGGGCGGCCCCGGCGTGGGCGCCATCCAGCCCGCCCAGCAGGACTACTTCCAGGCCACCAAGGCCTCCGGCAACGGCGGCTTTGAGATGATGGTGCTGGCCCCCTCCACCGTGCAGGAGGCCGTGGACCTGACCTACAAGGCCTTCGACTACGCCGACCGGGACCACAACCCCGTGCTGATCCTGGCCGACGGCGTCATCGGCACCATGATGGAGCCGGTGGAGCTGCCCCCCATGAAGAGCGACGAGGAAGTGGCCGCCATCAAGGCCGCCAAGGCCGGCTGGGCCTGCATCGGCCACAAGCTGGACTACGCCAACCGCTCCTGGATCCAGCCCGGCCAGTGGGACACCAAGAAGATGCAGGCGGAGAACGAGAAGGCCGCCGCCATGTACGCCTCCTGGGAGAAGGACATCCAGGTGGAGGAGTACCAGGTGGCCGACGCCGAAGTGGTCATCGCGGCCTACGGCATCTCCGGGCGCATCGGCAAGTCCGTGGTGGACATCTGCCGCGCCGCCGGCAAGAAGGTGGGCCTGATTCGGCCCATCACCGTCCACCCCTTCCCCTACGCCGCCTTTGACCACATCGACTACAGCGTGTGCAAGGCCGTTCTGGACGTGGAGATGTCTATCCCCGCCCAGCTGGTGCAGGATGTGCGGATGGCCGTCAAGGGCCGCTGCCCCATTGAGACCTGCCTGTGCTCCGGCGGCAACATCATGAGCCGGGAGGCCGTCCTCAAGGCTGTGGACGCCATCCTGGCGAAGTAAGGGGGAACTGAAACATGGAAAAGATTTATTCCCGGACAAAGACCATCCAGGAGGACAAGGTCTCCGGCTTCTGCCCCGGCTGCATGCACTCCACCGTGGTCAAGCTCATCGGCGAGGCCCTGGAGGAGATGAACCTGGTGGAGAAGGCCGTCATGGTCACCGGCATCGGCTGCTGCGGCCTGCACATGGACTACATCGCCTATGACACCATCACCGCCCCCCACGGCCGGGCCACCGCCGTGGCCACCGGTATGAAGCGCACCAGCCCCGACAGCCTGATCTTCACCTATCAGGGGGACGGCGACTTCGCCTCCATCGGCCTGGGCGAGTCCATCTCCGCCGCCAACCGGGGGGAGAACATCACCGTCATCTTCATCAACAACGGCATCTACGGCATGACCGGCGGCCAGATGGCCCCCACCACCCTGCTGGGCATGAAGGCCTCCACCGCCCCCAAGGGCCGCATCGCTGAGGAGCACGGCTACCCCATGCACATGTGCGAGATCCTCAACCAGCTCACCGCCCCCGCCTATCTGGTGCGCACCAGCTGCAACACCCCTCAGAATGTCATCAAGACCAAGAACGCCATCAAGAAGGCCTTCCAGAACCAGCTGGACGGCAAGGGCTTCTCCATGGTGGAGATCGTCACCAGCTGCCCCACCAACTGGGGTCTGGACCCGCTGGCCGCCCTGGACTTCATCGAGCAGAAGATGCTGCCCGAGTTCCCCCTGGGCGTCATCCGGGACCGCTGAGAGAGGAGGAGACAGAATGGAAACCAATCTGTGCGTAGCCGGCTTCGGCGGCCAGGGCGTCATGACCCTGGGCAAATTCCTGGCGGATGCGACCTGCAACGCCACCGACAAGAACGTGACCTTCTTCCCCTCCTACGGCGCGGAGCAGCGCGGCGGTACCGCCAACTGCTTCGTGGTCATCTCCGACGGGATGATCGGCGCCCCCCTGGGGGATGTGATGGACGACCTGATCGTCATGAACGGCCCCTCTCTGGCCAAGTTCCTGCCCACCCTGAAGCAGGGCGGCCGACTGTTCATCAACAGCTCCATCGTGGATGAGAAAGAGGTCAACCGGTCCGACGTGAAGCTCATCAAGGCCCCCGTCACCGAGATGGCCCTGGAGATGGGCAACGCCAAGGTGCTCAACGTCATCATGCTGGGCGTGTACATCGGCTACACCGAGGTGGTTCCCGCCGAAGTGGTGTGGCAGACCATCGAGCACAAGCTGGGCAGCAAGCCCAAGCTGCTCCCCCTGAACAAGCAGGCCTTTGAAAAGGGCCTGGAGCTGGGCCGGAGCCAGAAGTAAAAATCTATAAACACATTGGGGCAGCCCTTGCCGGGCTGCCCCAATGTGTTTCGTGCTAAATCTTCTCAATCTCCAGGCCCGCCAGCCAGCGGCGGACCATGTCCAGGGCGTGGTTGGCCGCCATGATCCGCACCCGGTCCCGGCGGTCGCTGGCCCCGGCCAGGCTGAGTTTCCGCACCCAGCAGCCCTCCGGGGCGGCCAGGGCCACATACACCAGCCCCACCGGATTGCCCCGCTCATCGCTGTCCGGGCCGGCCACCCCGGTGGCGGACACCGCCGCGTCGCAGCCCAGTACCCGCCGGGCCCCCTGGGCCATGGCCCGGGCCACGTCGGCGCACACCGCCCCCTGCTCCTCCAGCAGCTGCCGGGGCACCCCCAGTACCTGGGCCTTCACCTGGTTGGTGTAGCTCACCACGCCCCCCCGGAACACCGCGGAGGCGCCGGGCAGGTCGGTGAGCCGCTTGGCGATGAGCCCGCCGGTGCAGCTCTCGGCGGTGCCCAGGGTAAGGCCCCTGGCCTTCATCCCCTCCAGCACCACCCGTTCCAGGGTGTCCTCCCCCGTGCCGTAGATAAGCTCCCCCAGCAGGGCGCGCACCTCCTGTTCCACCGGGGCGATGAGGGCCTGGGCCGCCGCCTGGCTGTCCGCCTTGGCGGTGACGCGCAGCTCCATCTCCCCCTCCTTGGCGTAGGGGGCCAGGGTGGGATTGGTCAGCGCATTCATCCGCCCCCGCAGCAGGCTCTCCACCTGGGACTCTCCCCGGCCGAACACCCGCAGGGTGCGGGAGCAGATGACCCCCTCTCTCAGCCGGGCCAGCCAGGGGGCGGCCTCCTCCCGGAACATGGGGATGCACTCCCGGGGCGGGCCGGGGAGCATCACCACATAGTGCGCCCCGCTCTGGAAGGCGCAGCCCGGGGCGGTGCCCCAGCGGTTTTCCAGAATGGTACACCCCTGGGGCAGCCAGGCCTGCTGGAGGTTGTTCTCCGTCATGGCCCGGCCGGAGCGGGCGAAAAAGTCCCGGATGGCGGCGGCGCACTCCGGGTGGTATTCCAGCTCCAGGCCGTAGGCCTGGGCCACCACCTTCTTGGTGAGGTCGTCACAGGTGGGCCCCAGCCCGCCGGTGGTGATGAGCACGTCCGCCCGGCTCCGGGCCAGCTCCACACTCCGGTGCAGCCGCTCCGGGTTGTCCCCCACCACCGAGTGATAATACACGTTCAGCCCCAGGGCGGACAGCTCCCGGGAGAGCATCTGGGCGTCGGAATTCACCGTGTTGCCCAGCAGCAGCTCGGTGCCCACCGCCAGCAGCTCCACGATATGGCTCATGGCAGTTCATCTCCTTTGCCCCATGGTACCCCTCCGGGGGGCGCGTTGTCAAGAAAACCCTTGCAATCCGCCCGGCCATGGGGTATACTATATCCAACCTTGATATAAGAGGTATTCTCATGGATCTCTGCTGCGCCCACAACGTGATGTTCTCCTTTGGCTGGGCCCGATTTACCGGGTTCGGCTATTTTGGCGTGGAGAAGCAGCGGGTGTTATGAGTTTCCGGCTCCCTGCGGGAGCCGTGTCGGTCGACTGATGTGTATTGAAGCTCATTGACACACTCCGCTGTCAATGGGCTTTCTTTTTTATCACTGTAAAGAAAGGGCGGATGGACCGTATGGTTATCGTCATGAAGCCGGGCACCCGGCAGGAGGACATTCGGGCGCTGGTAGCCCAGCTGGAACACGACCACGGGGTCAAGGTGGGCATCACCAACGGCGTGGGCTGCTCCATTCTGGGCCTGGTGGGGGACACCACCCACATCGACATGGATAAGCTGTCCATGAACGACAATGTGGAGCGGGTCATGCGGGTGCAGGAGCCCTACAAAAAGGCCAACCGCAAATTTCACCCGGAGGACACGGTGGTGGATGTGGAGGGGGTGCCCATCGGGGGCGGCTCCTTCACCGTCATCGCCGGGCCCTGTTCCGTGGAGAGCGAGGCGCAGATCATCGAGGTGGCCCGGGATGTGAAGGACTCCGGGGCCGCCCTGCTCCGGGGGGGCGCCTTCAAGCCCCGCACCTCCCCCTACTCCTTCCAGGGCATGGGGCCCGACGGGCTGGAGCTGCTGCTGGAGGCCAAACAGGCCACCGGCCTGCCCATTGTCACCGAGCTGATGAGCCCCAAGTACTGCCAGCTCTTTGAGGAAAAAGTGGACCTGGTGCAGATCGGCGCCCGGAACATGCAGAACTTCGACCTGCTTAAAGAGGTAGGCAAGATGGCCAAGCCCGTGCTGCTCAAGCGGGGGCTGGCCAACAGCTATGAGGAGTGGATCATGTCCGCGGAGTATATCATGGCCGGGGGCAACGAGAACGTGATCCTGTGCGAGCGGGGGGTGCGCACCTTTGAGACCTACACCCGCAACACCCTGGACCTGTCCGCCATCCCCGCCATCCGGCGCATGAGCCATCTGCCCATCGTGGTGGACCCCTCCCACGCCGCCGGGATGTACTGGATGGTGGAGCCGCTGGCCATGGCCGCCGTGGCCGTGGGGGCCGACGGGCTGATGGTGGAGGTGCACAACGACCCGCCCCACGCCAAGTGCGACGGCCAGCAGTCCCTCACCCCGGAGAAATTCCAGCATCTCATGGGGCAGCTGCGCCCCCTGGTCAGCCTCATGGGAAAGACCCTGGTGTGAGGGCAGTCTGCCCGTTCCATCCGATTTCAATTTTGAAAGGAGCGAGTGATATGGCAATGTTGGAGCGCACCCTCAACGGCAATTTTGATGACATTGTAGATGCCGTGCACAACGGCATCCTCAGCGGCAGCGCCTCCGCCTCCTACGAGGACGGCAGCAACTTCTCCATGGGGGACGTACAGGTGGCCGTGCGCATGTACGAGCGGTACAGCATGTCGGGCGGCAACCGGGTGGCCATGTCCGTCACCTTCGTGGGGCAGGCCGACCGCGTCCATATCACCGCCATCACCGCCGGCGGCAGCCAGGGCATGTTCTTCAAGCTCAACACCTTTGGAGAGGAGTCCTTCCTGGACACCCTGGCCGTCTTCCTGGACCGGCTGTAACTTCTCTCCAGAAAAGAGGTATCCTCCATGAAAACCCTCACCGTCTCCCTCCCCGGCCGGGAATACGACATCCTCATCCAGCCCGGCCTGCTCTCCCAGGCCGGGGAGCTGTGCCGTCAGGCGCTGCCCCGGGCCGGGCGGCTGTTTCTGGTCACCGACAGTAATGTGGCCCCCCTCTACCTGTCCCGGGTGGAGGAGAGCCTGGGCGCCGCCGGCTTCCGCACCGCCGCCTGCGTTATCCCCGCCGGGGAGCAGAGCAAGTGTGCCGGCCAGCTGTCCCGGCTGTGGGAGGATATGGCCGCCTTCGGCCTCACCCGCGCCGACGCCGTGGTCGCCCTGGGGGGCGGCGTGGTGGGGGACCTGGCGGGCTTTGCCGCCGCCACCCTGCTGCGGGGGGTGGATTTTGTCCAGATTCCCACCACCCTGCTCTCCCAGGTGGACTCCTCCGTGGGGGGCAAGGTGGCCATCGACCTGGCGCACGGCAAGAACCTGGCCGGCGCCTTCTGGCAGCCCCGGCTGGTGCTCATGGACCCGGACACCCTGGACACCCTGGACGACGCCACCTTTTCCGACGGCATGGCCGAGGTCATCAAATACGGCTGCATCGCCGATGAGGACTTCCTGCGCACCCTGGAGCGCCGCCCCAGCCGGGGACAGGTCATGGAGATCATCCAGGAGGTGCTGTACACCTGCTGCGACCTCAAACGGCAGGTGGTGGAGCGGGACGAGCGGGACACCGGGGAGCGCATGGTGCTGAACTTCGGCCACACCCTGGGCCACGCCTACGAGCTGGCCGGGGGATACCGCGCCTGGACCCACGGCCAGGGGGTGGCCGCCGGCATGGTGCGGGAGGCGGAGCTGGGGGTGGCCCTGGGGCTGACCCCGCCCAGCCTGGCCGTGCGCATCGCCCAGCTGGTCCAGGCCTTCGGCCTGCCCCGGTCCATCCCCTGTACCGGGGAGGAGTACGCCGCCGCCATCGGCCTGGACAAGAAGGGCGCCGGGGAGAGCATCACCCTGATCCTGCTGGACCGGCCCGGACACGCCATGCGCTACCCCCTGAAAAAGCAGCAGCTGCTGAGCCTGCTGTGACCCCGCCGGCGGGGAATTCTAACACAACGAGGTCAACGTTTATGAATATCACCATCACTCCGAAAAAACTCCAGGGCGTGGTCATCCCGCCCCCCTCCAAGTCCCAGGCCCACCGGCTGCTCATCGCCGCCGCCCTGGCCCAGGGGGAGAGCACCATCTCCAACCTGGTGCTCTCCCAGGACCTGGAGGCCACCGTCCGCTGCCTGGAGGAGCTGGGGGCCCAGTTCTCCCTGGAGGGGACCACCATGACCGTGACGGGCATGGGCGCCAACGCCATGTCCCCCCTGCGGCGGATGGCCCTGCCCCACCTGGACTGCGGCGAGTCCGGCTCCACCCTGCGCTTTCTCATCCCCGTGGCCCTGGCGGTGCGGGGGGGCGGCATCTTCACCGGCAGCGCCCGGCTCATGGAGCGCCCCCTCCAGCCCTACTTCCAGCTGTTCGGGGAGAAGGGCATCTCCTATGAGCGGAAGGACGGGGCGCTCACCGTCACCGGCCAGCTTCCCCCCGGCACCTACTCCCTGCCCGGAGACGTGTCCAGCCAGTTCTTCACCGGCCTGATGTTCGCCCTGCCCCTGCTGAACGGCGGCTCCCGCATCTCCCTCACCTCCCCGCTGGAGTCCGGAGGCTATGTGGAGCTCACCCGCCAGGTGATGGCCCAGGCCGGGGTGCTCACCCAGGGGGGCAGCCTCCCCGGCAACCAGACCTATCAGCCCCTGCGCCAGAGCGTGGAGGCCGACTGGTCCCAGGCCGCCTTCTGGTACGCCGCCCACGCCCTGGGCAGCAACCTGCTCATCCAGGGGCTGAACCCCTTCTCCGATCAGCCGGACGCCCAGGTGGCCAGCCTGTATCTGCAGCTGTACAGCTCCCAGGAGGAGATCGCCATCGACGTGAGCCAGTGCCCCGACCTGTTCCCCGCCCTGGCCCTCATGGCGGCGGCCCGGCCGGGCCAGGCCACCCACATCGGCGGTGGGGCCCGCCTGCGGCTGAAGGAGTGTGACCGCATCGCTGCGGTGGTGGAGGTGCTCACCGCCCTGGGGGTGCCCGTGGAGGAATTCCCCGACGGGGTGTCCATCATCGGCGTGATGGAGCTGGGGGGCGATGTGGAGATCGACTGCCACAACGACCACCGCATCGCCATGATGGCTGCCATTGCCGCCACCCGGTGCGCCATGCCCATCACCCTGGTGGGCGCCCAGTGCGTGGACAAATCCTACCCCGGCTTCTGGGCGGACTACGAGGCGCTGGGAGGCCGCATCTCCCGGTTCTGAACCCGGAAGGAGGGCTCACGATGAAATACACCATCTTCGGGGAATCCCACGGCCCGGCCATCGGCGTCACCCTCACCGGGGTGCCGGCGGGGATCGCCCTGGATCTGGAGGAGATCGGCCGGGAGATGGCCCGGCGGGCCCCGGGGCAGAACGAC
The DNA here is from genome assembly GCA_944385465.1 of uncultured Oscillospiraceae bacterium. Taxonomy (GTDB): domain Bacteria; phylum Bacillota; class Clostridia; order Oscillospirales; family Oscillospiraceae; genus Enterenecus. The sequence goes on from CALWXH010000033.1 coordinate 13,322, forward strand.
TGGTCCACCCCCCGGAAGGAGGCCGACCGGCCGGAGATCCTCTCCGGCGTCTTTGAGGGGAAGACCACCGGGTCCCCCCTGTGCGCGGTCATCGCCAACGGCGACACCCGCTCCGGCGACTACGCCCGCACCAAGGATCTGGCCCGTCCCGGCCACGCCGACTACCCCGCCTTTGTGCGCTATGGCGGCTGCAACGACTACCGCGGGGGCGGCCACTTCTCCGGCCGGCTCACCGCCCCCCTGGTCTTTGCCGGGGCGGTGGCCAAGCAGATCCTGGCCCTTCGCGGGGTGCGGGTGGGCGCCCACATCAGCTCCATCTACGGCGTCAGCGACGAGGCCCTGGAGGACTGGGACAGCCTGCGCGCCGCGGCGGACAAACCCTTTCCCGTGCTGGACGACGCCAAGGGGGAGCAGATGCGCGCCGCCATCACCCAGGCCCGGGAGGAGCAGGACAGCGTGGGCGGGTCCATCGAGTGCGCCGTCTTCGGCCTGCCCGCCGGACTGGGTTCCCCGGATTTCGGGGAGAACGCCGAGGGCATCTTCTCCCAGTATCTCTTCGCCGTCCCGGCGGTGAAGGCGGTGGCCTTCGGGGCCGGAACCGCCTTCTCCCTCATGCGGGGCTCCGAGGCCAACGACCCGCTGTACATGGACGACGGCGGCAGCGTCCGGGCGGAGCAGAACTGCGCCGGCGGCATCAACGGCGGCATCACCAACGGCATGCCCCTGGTGTTTGAGGTGACCATGCGCCCCACCCCCTCCATCGCCCGGCCCCAGTTCACGGTGGACCTGGCCAGAATGGAAAACGCGGTGCTGGAGCTTCAGGGCCGGCATGACCCCTGCGTGGTGCCCCGGGCGGTGCCCGTCATCGAGGCCGCCGCGGCATTGGCCGCCTGCGAATTGATGGGGATTTGAACCTTTTCATCTTTTTTCCGGCGGCAGACTGCCGCCGGACATGTTTCCAAGGAGCATCTGTATATGAACTACAAGACACTGCGTCAGACTGACGGGGATGTGGTTCTCCTCCCCGGCGCCCGGGTCAACGGCCAGGTGGAGCTGGGCGCCGGCTGCTCGGTGTGGTACAACGCCGTCATCCGGGGGGACGAGGCCCCCATCACCGTGGGGGAGAACACCAACATCCAGGACAACTGCACCCTCCACACCAGCTTCGGCCACCCCCTGCGGGTGGGCAGCGGCGTCACCGTGGGCCACAACGCCGTCCTCCACGGCTGCACCGTGGGGGACAACTGCCTCATCGGCATGGGGGCCATCGTGCTGGACGACGCCGTCATCGGCGACAACTGCGTGGTGGGCGCCGGCGCCCTGGTCACCCAGGGCACGGTGATCCCCGCCGGCTCCATGGCCCTGGGCTCCCCCGCCCGGGTCAGGCGGGCGCTGACCCAGGAGGAGATCGAGGGCATCCGCCTCAACGCCCAGGTATACGTCAAGGAAAAGGAGCATTACCGATGATGGAAGACCTGCAGAGCCTGCGAGGGCAGATTGACGAGATCGACCGGCAGCTGGTGGAGCTGTTCCGCCAGCGCATGGATGTCACCCGGCGGGTGGGGCTGTACAAGCAGGCCCATCACCTGCCCGTATTGGACCAGGAGCGGGAGCGCCAGGTGCTGCGCAACAAGGGGGAGCTGGCGGGGGAGGAGCTGCGCCCCGCCGTCACCACCCTGTTCCAGACCATCATGGCCCTGTCCCGCCGGCAGCAGCGGGACATGCTGGGTGAGCGGGCCGACAACCCCGGCCTGCGCCGGTACCGGGCCGCCCGGGCCGGGGTGCGCCCCCCGGTGGAGCGCCCCCGGGTGGTGTACCAGGGGGTGCCCGGGGCGTACAGCGAGCAGGCCTGCCTGAACTTCTTCGGCCCCCAGGTGGAGACGGAGGGGCTGGAGCAGTTTGAGGACGCCTTTCTGGCCCTGAAGGAGGGCCGGGCGGACTACGCCGTGCTGCCCATTGAAAACAGCTCCACCGGGGCCATCCGGCAGATCTACGACCTGCTCAGCCAGTATGAGTACTTCATCGTGGGGGAGACCACCGTGCGGGTGGAGCACTGTCTCATGGCCCTGCCCGGGGCCACCCTGGACACCATCACCCACGTCTACTCCCACGAGCAGGGACTGTTCCAGTGCGAGCAGTACCTGGCCGGCCACCCCGGCTGGCACACCGTCCCCCAGGCGGACACCGCCGGCTCCGCCCGGATGGTGGCCGCCTCCGGCGACCCCACCAAGGCCGCCATCTGCTCGGCCCGAGCCGCCCAGCTCTACGGGCTGAACATCCTGGCCCGGGGCGTCAACCACAACAGCCACAACACCACCCGTTTCGTGGTGGTCTCCCCCCGCCTGGAGCTGCGGGAGGGGGCGGACAAGATCAGCACCCTCTTCATGCTGCCCCACGAGTCGGGCACCCTCCACGAGATCCTCACCATCTTCGCCATCCGGGGTCTGAACCTGGTGAAGCTGGAGTCCCGGCCCGTGCCGGAGCACAGCTGGGAGTACCTGTTCTTCCTGGAGTTCAACGGCCACCTGGACCAGCAGGTCACCGCCGACGTGCTCCACGAGCTGGCCCAGACCACCGGCGACTTCCGGGTGCTGGGCAACTTCCGCTCCAACCTGGACTGAGAGGGGCTCCCCATGTACATCTTTGATCTGGACGGCACCCTCACCGACTCCAACGGGCTGTGGGTGGAGGTGGACCAGGAGTTTCTCTCCCGGCGGGGGCTGGTGATGACCCGGGAGTATGAGGACGTGGTGGGCCGCTCCATCTTCCCGGCGGCGGCGGACTTCACCCGGGCCTATTACCACCTGCCCGACTCCCCCCAGGCCATCATGGCCGAGTGGGAGGCCCTGGCCGCCCACCACTACCGGGATCTGGTCCCCCTGAAGCCCGGGGCGCTGGAGGTTCTGGACCAGTGCCAGGCCAAGGGCATCCCCATGGCCCTGTTCACCGCCTGCCGGCCCGCCCTGGCCCGGCTGGTGCTGGACCGCTTCCGGCTGGAGGACTACTTCTCCCGGGTGGTGTACGCCGAGGAGCTGGGGCTGGACAAGCACGATCCCCGGAGCTTTCCCCGGCTGTGCCGGCTGCTGGGGGCGCGGCCGGAGGACTGCACCCTCTTTGACGACAACCCCTCCAACTGCGCCGCCGCCCGGGCGGCCGGGATGGGGGTGGTGGGGGTGTACGATGTCTTCTACAGCCACCGGCAGGAGGAGCTGAAGGGCGCCTGCCACCGGTATGTCCACAGCTTAACGCAATTGCTGGAGCGCTGACCGGCGCGGCACACTGCCGCGCCGGTCTTTTTCCGCAAACCGGTTGCGGCGCCGCCGGGGGATATGCTATACTGTCCTTGTCAACCATTGCACGTCACCAGAGAGAACAGAGAGCAGACAAGGAGGTCATTCCCACCATGGAAAAATTCTTTCATCTGAAGGAAAACGGCACCACTGTCTCCCGGGAAATCGTCGCCGGCCTGACCACATTCTTCGCCATGTCCTATATCATCGTGGTCAACCCGGGCATCCTGGCCCAGGCGGGCATGGAGTGGGGCGCGGTCTTCCTGGCCACCATCATCGCCGCCATCATCGGCACGCTGGTCATGGGCCTGGTGGCCAACGTGCCCTATGCCCAGGCCCCCAGCATGGGCCTGAACGCCTTTTTCGTGTACACCGTGTGCTTCACCTTCCAGTTTACCTGGCAGCAGGCCCTGTCCATGGTATTCCTGTGCGGCCTGGTGAACATCCTCATCACCGCCACCAGCCTGCGCAAAAGCATCATCCAGGCCATTCCCCCCGCCCTGCAGAACGCCATTGGCAGCGGCATCGGCATCTTCATCGCCTATGTGGGGCTGCTCAACGTGGGCATCATCAACTTCGACTCCGGCGTACCCGCCCTGGCCACCCTCAACCAGCCCCAGTTCTGGGTCTTTCTCATCGGCCTGGTCCTGATCATCGCCCTGCTGGTGCTGAAGGTGAAGGGCGCGGTGCTCATCTCCATCGTGGTCACCGCCCTCATCGGCATCCCCTTCGGCGTCACCACCCCCCAGGACACGGTGAGCTTTACTGAGGCCTGCCAGGCCCTGCCCTCCACCTTCCTGGTCATCTTCCGGCCGGAGGGTCTGCCCAGCCTGTTTTCCGACCTGACCAAGCTCCCCCTGGCCCTCATCGCCATCTTCTCCTTCGTCATCTCCGACACCTTTGACACCATCGGCACCTTCATCGGCACCGGCCGGCGCACCGGCATCTTCACCGCCGAGGACCAGCAGAAAGCCCTGTCCGGCTCCGGCCTGTCCTCCAAGCTGGACCGGGCCCTGTTTGCCGACGCCACCGCCACCTCCATCGGCTCCCTGTTCGGCACCTCCAATACCACCACCTTTGTGGAGAGCGCCGCCGGCATCGGTGTGGGCGGGCGCACCGGCCTGACCTCGGTGGTGGTGGCCCTGTGCTTTGCCCTGTCCGCCTTCCTGGCCGGCTTTGTCAGCGCCATCCCCTTTGCCGCCACCGCCCCTGCCCTCATCGCCGTGGGCGTGATGATGCTCTCCTCCTTCCGGGAAATCCAGTGGACCGAGTTTGACGAGGCGGTGCCCGCCTTCTTCGCCGGCATCTTCATGGCCCTGTGCTACAACATCTCCTACGGCATCGCCGCCGCCTTCCTCTTCTACTGCATCATCAAAATTCTGAAGAAGCGGGCCAGGGACATCCACCCCCTGCTGTGGGTGTGCACCGGGCTGTTCCTGCTGAACTTCGTCCTGCTGGCCGTGCTGTGAGCACCATGGCCGACAACGTTTCCCCTGTCATGAGGCAGTTTTGAAAAACCGCAGCGGGCCTCCGGCGAAATGCCGGAGGCCCGCTGCAGCTTTATGAGAGCTTTTTCATGTTCTGCCGCACGGATTTCAGCAGCAGCCGCTTGGTTCCCACCTTGTCGAAGGCGATCTCCAGCAGCACGTCCCCGCCCATCTTCTGCACCGACAGCACCAGCCCCCGGCCGAAGGCCCGGTGCTCCACCTGGTCTCCCTTGGCGTAACCGGGCAGAGGGGCGGCGGGGGCCGCCGGGCGGGTGTATCCGGACTGGGGGGCGGCGGCGCGCTCCCGGGGGGTGAAGCTCCCCTCCCGGGGGGTGTACCACCCGGCGGGCCGGGGGGGCTCCGGCCGCTGCCGGCCCTCGTCCCGGGGATAGGAGCTTACCCGGGACCGCTGGTCAAAGTCATAGCTGTGCCAGGCGTCCGCCCGGTCCTGCCAGCCGCGCCCGCTCTGCTCCAGCAGCTCCGCCGGGATCTCCCCAGTGAAACGGGAGGGGCGGTTGGCGCTGGTGCGGCCGAAGAGCATCCGCCGCCCGGCACAGGTGAGGTACAGCCGCTGCTTGGCCCGGGTGAGGGCCACATAGCACAGACGACGCTCCTCCTCCATCTCCTCCGGGTCTCCGATGGTGCGCATGCCGGGGAAGATGCCCTCCTCCATACCAACTACGAACACCACCGGGAACTCCAACCCCTTAGCGGAGTGCATGGTCATCAGCACTACCGCATCCTCGCTGGGGTCATGGCTGTCCAGATCGGTATACAGGGCGATCTCATCCAGGAACCCCGCCAGGGATGGCTCCCCCTCGGCGTTGGACACATAGCCCCGGATGGAGGTGAGCAGCTCCCGCACGTTCTCCAGCCGGGTGCGGTTTTCCACGTCGTTCTTGGCGCTCAGCATGGCGGCGTACCCGGTGCGGTCCACCAGCTGCTCATAAAAGCCGGGCAGATCCATGGTCCGGGACAGGCCGTCCAGCTCGTCCACCAGGGCGGTGAACTGCCCCAGGCGGGCCGCCGACTTCTTCAGCTCCTCGTGGTCTTCCGGGTGGGCGATCACCTCCCACAGGGAGCGCCCCTCCCGCTGGGCAATGGCGGCGGCCTTTTCCACCGTGGCCGGGCCGATGCCCCGGGGCGGGTTGTTGATGATCCGCCGCAGGCGCAGATCGTCCCGCCGGTTGTTCACCACGCACAGGTAGGCCAGCATGTCCTTCACCTCTGCCCGGTCGAAGAAGCGGGTGCCCCCGATGACCCGGTAGGGGATGCCGTTGCGCTTGAAGGCCACCTCCAGCTGGTTGGACTGGGCGTTCATGCGGTAGAGGATGGCGTGCCCGTTCCAGGGCTCCCCCCTGCGGTAGTCCTCCAGGATGACGTTGGCCACGTACTGGGCCTCGTCGTTTTCGTCCATGGCGGTGTACAGCCGCACCGGGTCTCCCGTCTCCCCCGCCGTCCACAGCTGCTTGCCCTTCCGGGCCTGGTTGTGGCCGATGACGGCGTTGGCCGCCGCCAGGATGTTCTTGGTGGAGCGGTAGTTCTGCTCCAGGCGGATGGTGCGGCAGCCGGGGTACTGGTGCTCAAAGTTCAGGATGTTCTCGATGGTAGCCCCCCGGAAGCGGTAGATGGACTGGTCGTCGTCCCCCACCACGCAGATGTTCTTCCACCCCCCCGCCAGCAGGGCGGTGAGGCGGTACTGGAGGTTGTTGGTGTCCTGGTACTCGTCCACCAGCACATAGCGGAACTTCTTCTGGTAATAGGCCCGCACCTCCCCGTCCTGTTCCAGCAGGCGCACGGTGTGCAGGATGATGTCGTCAAAATCCAGGGCACCGGCCTCCCGGAGCTTTTTCTCGTACAGGGCGTACAGCCGGGCGATCTTCTCCAGGCGGAAGTCGCCGCTTTTGGCGCAGTCCTTGGCAAAGTCGGCGGCCAGCTGCCCCTTGTCCTTGGCCTTGGAGATCATGGAGAGCACCGAGCGGGGCGGGAACTGCTTGTCGTCAACGTTCAGCTCCTTCAGGCAGTCCTTCATCACCCGCTGGGAGTCGTCGGTGTCATAGATGGTGAAGGAGGCGGGGAAGCCCAGCTTCTCAATGTCCCGGCGCAGGATGCGCACGCAGGCGGAGTGGAAGGTGGAGGCCCACACGTCCCGGGCCTGGGGGCCCAGCATCCGCTCCAGCCGCTCCTTCAGCTCCCCGGCGGCCTTGTTGGTGAAGGTGATGGCCAGGATGGTCCAGGGGGGCGCCGGGTCCAGGGCGCACAGCCGGTCCGCCCGCTCCCCCTGGCCGGGGTCCGGGCACCGGACGTAGGCGGCCAGGAAGTCCGCGTCCTCCGGCTCCACCCACTCGGGCACCTCCGGGGAGTCGGCGCCCCGGCCGTACCGGATCAGGTTGGCCACCCGGTGGATGAGCACCGTGGTCTTGCCGCTGCCCGCCCCCGCCAGCAGCAGCAGGGGCCCCTGGGTGGTCAGCACCGCCTGGCGCTGCTGGGGGTTGAGATGTTGATAGTTGAGGGCAATGGCCTCCCGCCGCAGGCGGCAGAATTCCTCTGCCTGGATCTGGTTGAGCATGGGATCAGTCCTTTGTGTCGAATGGCTGTATTATACCAGACGGCGGGGGAAATGTACAGCGGGAGAACGCCCTTGCTCAAGTTTCGGCCTGAGGGCCGAGTTCCTTTTGGCACGGGCCAAAAGGAACCAAAAGCCCGCTCTTTATGCCGGGGG
>CALWXH010000034.1 GCA_944385465.1 uncultured Oscillospiraceae bacterium
GAGCTCACCGGCCCCGAGGGGGATGAGCTGCGCCGCCGGGGCGGCGACAAGGGCGAGTTCGGCGCCACCACCGGCCGGCCCCGCCGGGTGGGCTGGTTTGACGCTGTGGCCACCAAGTACGGCTGCATGGTGCAGGGCGCCACCCAGGTGGCCCTGACCTGCCTGGACGTGCTGGGCTATCTGGACGAGATCAAGGTTTGCGTGGGCTATGAGATCGACGGCCAGGTCACCGACCAGTTCCCCATCACCCCCAGGCTGCTGCGGGCCAAGCCGGTGTACGAGACCCTGCCCGGCTGGAAGAGCGATGTGCGGGGCGTCACCGATTACAGCGCCCTGCCGCCCCAGGCGCAGGCCTATGTGGAGTTCCTGGAGTCCAGGATCGGGGTGCCCATCACCATCGTGTCCACCGGCCCCAAGCGCCACGAGAATATCTTCCGGAAGTAACGAGAGAGCAATATCCCCCGGCCCGGCCGGGGGATATTTTTTACAACAGGCAAAGGAAAGAAGGAACTGGTATGGACAAACGGCATCTGCACATCCTGTGGACCAACGCCGACCCCACCACGGGGAAGCTGATGGTGATGATGTACGCCAAATACAGCATGCGCAACCACTGGTGGGACAAGGTCACCGTCATCCTGTGGGGGGCCACCACCAAACTGATGGCGGAGAGCGAGGAGATGCAGCGGGAGATGGCCGCCCTCCGGGAGGAGCTGGGGGTGGAGTTTGTGGGCTGCGTCACCTGCGCCAGGGAGCTGGGCGTGGTGGAGCGGCTGGAGGCGCTGGGGGTGGAGCTGAAGCCCTGGGGGCCGCCCCTCACCGAACTGCTGCAGACCGGCGCGCCGCTGCTCAGCGTGTGAGCCTGCCGGCCCTTTCTGCACCACCGTGCCGCCCGGGCATACAATGGGGATGAAAGAGGAGCGCGAGCCGCCTTTTCTTTCCCCATCAACCATCGGGAGGTACGTTTATGGCTGAACTCATTGAGCCGGGCCCCATCTCCGATACCGCGGGTATCCGGGAGGCGGTCTGCATCCACACGAGAAAAATCTATGACAGCTGCCGCGACAAGGACTGCGTGGAGGACCTGCGCCTGTATCCCACCGTCAGTTCCCAGGCCGTCATCGACCGGGCCATCAGCCTGAAGGCGGGCCGGGCCGAGCTGCTGTACGCTTACATCGACGTGGAGCCCGTGGGCTTCAACCGGGGCTTTTACACCGTGGATGTGCGCTATTTCTACCGGGTCACCGCCGACGCCTTTGTGGGGGGCGCCCGCCCGGTGTCCATCAGCGGCCTGGCGGTATTTGACAAGCGGGCCATCCTCTTCGGCAGCGAGGGCTCCGCCAAGGTGTTCTCCTCCAACATGGCCTGCGGCGAGCTGGACGCCCAGAACCTGATGCGCACCAACCTGCCCACCGCCGTGGTGGACGCGGTGGACCCGCTGATCCTGGGCATCAAGCTGGTGGACGCCTGCGAGGGCCCGGCCTGCGACTGCTGCGACGCCGCCGACATCCCCGCCGGCATCACCGGCTGCTTCCCCGGCGAGCTGTGCATGAAGAGCGAGGGCAAGCGGGTGTACGTCACCCTGGGCCAGTTCTCCATCATCCGCCTGGAGCGGGAGAGCCAGCTGCTCATCCCCGCCTACGACTACTGCGTGCCCAGCAAGGAGTGCCCGGGCAGCGGGGAGGAGGACCCCTGCGCCGTCTTCCGGAAGGTGCAGTTCCCCATGGAGGAGTTTTTCCCGCCCAACACTACCCCGCAGCCCGAGAGCTATCAGGACACCAGAAACATCAGCCCCTGCTGCTAAAGGGCAGGGGGGACAGCCGGGGACACCGTGCCCCGGCGCGGCGCAAGGCCCCGGCGGGGAGAATCCGCCGGGGCCTGTTCTGTCTGGTATGAAACTGGTGTGAGCGTTGGCTCAGCCGCCGAAGCTCACGGTGATGTCACCCATGCCGGTACTGGCGTCCAGGGACAGCTCGCCCTCCGCTTTGCTCTGGGCCGTGGCATAGGAGGTGCCGTCCACACGGATGTTCCCCATCCCGCTCTCAAGTTCATAGGCGCAGGAGGACAGGAGACTGTCCGTGTCCACGTTGATGTCACCCATCCCGCTCTCCAGTTCCGTCCTGGTGGCGATGGGGGCCCGCAGGGAGATGCTGCCCATGCCGTTGTACATGTCCATTTCCCCCGCCGTCAGATCATCGCACTCGATGTACCCCAGACCCAGATCGGCTGTGATCTCATCCAATGTCAGACCGTCCAGTTCAATGAAGCCCAAACCATTCTTGATGTCCACCTGCTCCAGGGTCCAACCCTCGGGCACAGTGACCACCACCCGGCCGTCTACATTGTTTCCTTCGGCAGTCTCCAGGCTTCTCGGGGTGCTCCAGATGGTGAGCTCCTGGTTTTCCAGCGTGTAGTGGATCAGATAGTCCGTGCCATACCGATCCTGTCCTGAGCTTTCCAAAGTCAGCCCCCAGTCCGCTCCGGTGCGTACCGTCACATTGCCCAAGCCAATCTCAATGTTCAGCCGGACAAAATCCGCCACGGCCGCCGGGTCAGTGGGGCCCTGGCTGGGCTGCTGGCTCTCCGTCCCCGGTGAGGAGCTGCCCGGCGTACCGGATTCCGTGCCGCCGGGCGGGGTGGACGCCGCCTGGGAGGAGCCGGGGAGAAAGTCAAAGTGGAGCAGGAACTGGGCGTTGAGGGCGGACAGGGCAACGAAGGTCCCCGCCAGCAGCACCACCACCGCCCCGGTGATGCCCAGCGCCCACTTCCAGCGGTTGGGCTTCTTCGGCGCCTCTGCCGTCTCCCCGCCGGAGAAGCCCCCCTCCCGGGCGATCTTCTGGGCCAGCTCTCTGGGGTCGCCCAGCTCCTGGATGAGCTCCGCCTCCCGCTCCGGCCCGGCCTCCTCAAAGTACTCCCGGTAGTAGCGCAGGGTCTCCTGCCGTTCCCGGTCGGGCACCAGGGTGGACAGGGCATCGTCCAGCGCCTGGAGAAATTCCCGCTTATTCATCTTCCGTCCCCTCCTTCAACAGTAAGTGGTCCAGGCTGTCCCGCAGCTGCCGCCATTCCAGCCGGATCTGGTGCAGCCGCTCCTGACCCCTGCGGGTGATGGCGTAGTACCGTCGGTTGCGGCCCTGGTAGGGCTGGTCATATACCGACAGGCAGCCGTCCTGCTGCAAGCGCCGCAGCACCGGATACAGGGTGGATTCCGAGATGTCCAGCACCGATTTCACCTGCTGGGTCAGGGCGTAGCCATAGGTGTCCTCCCGCTGGAGAATGGCCAGCACACACCCATCCAGCAGCGGCGTTCCCATTGCGAAGGCCATGGCAGTCCCTCCTTTCATGGATATTATACGAAATATAATATTGATTGTCAATATAGTATTATAAGAAAGAAGAACACCGGCGGGGGAGGGGCAGAAATTTTTCTAAGCTATTCTCTTTTCCCCGGGATTCTGGTATAATCAACAATTAGAATGATCTCCGCTGCCCGGAGCGCTCCGGGTGGGGGGACGGGAGGAACGCTATGACGAACTTGGAACGACTGGCCCGGCGGCTGGAGCGGGAACTGCCCGGACTGGAGCTGCGCCGGGGGGAGCCCATGAGCCGGCACACCACCTTCCGGGTGGGGGGGCCGGCGGAGCTGATGGCCCTGCCGGAGGACGAGGGGCAGCTGTGCGCCGCCGCCCGGCTGGCCGCGGAGGAGGGGGTGCTCCCCCTCCCGGTGGGCAACGGCTCCAATCTGCTGGTGGACGACGCCGGACTGGACGGCTTTGTGCTGAAGACGGTGCCCAAGGTGGGGACCATCACCGGCGCGGGGAATACCCTGACGGCGGGGGCCGGGGCCACCCTGGCCCAGCTGGCGGTGGAGGCGGCCAACCGGGGGCTGGCGGGGCTGGAGTTTGCCCACGGCATCCCCGGCAGCGTGGGGGGCGGCGTGGTGATGAACGCCGGCGCCTACGGCGGCGAGCTGTGCCAGGTGGTGCGGCAGGTCCGGGCCATGGACCGCCAGGGCCGGGTGCGGGAGCTGAGGGGGGAGGCGTGCGACTTCTCCTACCGCCACTCCCTGTTTTCCGGGGGGGAGTGGCTCATCCTGGGCGCCGCGGTGGAGCTGACCCCGGACGACCCCCAGACCATCCGGGGGCGCATGGCGGAGCTGATGGCCCGGCGGAAGGAGAAGCAGCCCCTGGACTATCCCAGCGCCGGCTCCACCTTCAAGCGGCCGGCGGGCCATTTTGCCGCCGCCCTCATTGACCAGTGCGGGCTGAAGGGCCTGCGGGTGGGCGGGGCCCAGGTGTCGGAGAAGCACGCCGGCTTTGTCATCAACACCGGCGGGGCCACCTGCCGGGACGTGCTGGAGCTGATGGATCAGGTGCGGGAGCGGGTGCTCCGGGAGACCGGGGTGGCGCTGGAGCCTGAAGTGAAATATGTGAGATGAGGCCGCGAGGAGGTACAGAGATGGAATTTATGATTGTGTCCGGCCTGTCCGGGGCGGGGAAGTCCACGGTGATGTCCATTCTGGAGGACGTGGGCTTTTTCTGCGTGGATAATCTGCCCCCGGTGCTCATCCCCAAGTTTGCCGAGCTGTGCCTGGCGGGGACGGGGGCCTATGAGCGGGTGGCCATGGCCTGTGACATCCGGGGCGGCGAGAACTTCGACGGCCTGTTCGAGGTGCTGGACACCCTGAAGGAGATGCAGTTTTCGTACAAGATCCTCTTTCTGGAGGCGGATACCAAGACCATCATCAAGCGCTATCAGGAGACCCGGCGGGCCCATCCCCTCATGGCGGACGGCAGCAATCTGGTCCAGGCGGTGGAGCGGGAGCGGCTGGCCATGGAGAAGGTGCGGGCGCGGGCGGACTTTGTCATCGACACCACCGCCCTGTCCACCAAGAAGCTCCGGGACCAGGTGCTGGACACCTGCACCCCCGGCCGGGAGCGCAGGTTTGAGATGAGCATTTCCGTCACCTCCTTCGGCTTCAAATACGGCATCCCCCTGGAGGCCGACCTGGTCTTTGACGTGCGCTTTTTGCCCAACCCCTTCTACGTGGAGCAGCTGCGCAGCCAGACCGGGCTGGACGCCGGGGTGCGGGACTATGTGTTCCAGTTCCCCCAGACGGGAGAGTTTATGGAAAAGCTGAAGAGCATGATTGATTTTCTCCTGCCCCAGTTTGTGGAGGAGGGGAAGAGCGCGCTGGTCATCGCCATCGGCTGCACGGGGGGACACCACCGCTCGGTGGCCATCACCCACGCCCTGGCGGAGCACATCCAGGCCCAGGGCTATGCCGTGGGCGAGAATCACCGGGATATGACGAGGGGCTGAACTATGACGGATGAGAGGAAAAAAGGCCCGGCCGTCGTCGCCCTGGGGGGCGGCCACGGCCTGTCCGCGATTCTGCGGGGGCTAAAGCTGTATGTGGAGGATCTGACGGCCATTGTCACCGTGGCGGATGACGGGGGCGGCTCCGGCGTGCTCCGGCAGGATCTGAACATGCCCCCACCCGGGGACATCCGCAGCTGCATGGAGGCCCTGGCGGACACCGAGTCCCTGATGCAGAAGCTGCTGGCCTACCGGTTTACCGAGGGGCGGCTGGCGGGGCAGGCCTTCGGCAATCTGCTGCTGGCCGCCCTGGCGGGGGTGTCCGACTCCTTTGACCAGGCGGTGGCCCGGATGAGCCAGGTGCTGGCCATCACCGGCCAGATCCTGCCGGTGACCAACGCCAACGTACAGCTGGAGGCCACCTTTGAAAACGGGGCCAGCGTGTGCGGGGAATCCAAGATCTTCGCCTTCAAAAAGCAGCAGAACTGCCGCATCCACCACGTGCGCCTGCTGCCGGAAAACGCCCCCGCCCTGCCCGCGGCGGTGGAGGCCATCCGCAGGGCGGATGTGATCCTGCTGGGGCCGGGCAGCCTGTACACCAGCGTGATCCCCAATCTGCTGGTGGACGGCATCGCCGAGGCCATCCAGGACAGCCACGCCCTGAAGATCTACGTGTGCAACATCATGACCCAGGACGGGGAGACCGAGGGGATGACAGCCTCCGACCATGTGGCCGCCCTGCTGGAGCACGGCGGGCCCGGGCTGGTGAAGATCTGCCTGTGCAACTCCGCCCCGCTGAGCGGCCCCATGCTGGAGCGCTACTCCAAGGAGGACGCCGAGCCCATGCGGGTGGACCGCCGGGCGGTGGAGCTGCTGGGGGCGGAAGTGGTGCTGCGCCCCCTCACCGACGAGCACTCCAACTACGCCCGGCATTCCGGCGTGAAGGTGGCCCAGGCGGTGCTGGAGCTGTATCACCAGCGGGCGGACACCAAGATATTCTGACCGGAGGGACACAGCCATGACCTTTTCCGCGCAGGTCAAGCAGGAACTGTGCCGCCAGGCCCTGAGCCGGCGCTGCTGCGCCCAGGCGGAGGCCTATGGCATCCTGCTGTTCTGCAATACGTTTCACAGCCGGCAGGTGCGCGTCATCACCGAGTCGCCCCAGCTCAAGCAGCGCCTGCCGGCCCTGTTCCGCAAGGCCTTCCGGGTGAGCTTTGACCAGATGGCGCCGGAGGGGGAGGGGAAGGGCACCTTCCTGCTGGAGGATCCGGCAAAGCTGCGGGTGATTTTCGAGACCTTCGGGATGGAGACGGACAGCGCCGTGTCCATCCACGTGAATTTCGCCCATCTGGAGGAGGAGGAGTGCCAGGTGGCCTTCCTCCGGGGGGCCTTTCTGGCCGGGGGGTCGGTGACCGACCCCCGGAAGAGCTATCACCTGGAGCTGGCCACCTCCCACTATTACGTGGGCCGGGAAGTGCCCGCCCTGCTGCGGGAGGTGGGCTTCGCCCCCAAGGACACCACCCGGAAGGGGAATTATATCACCTATTTCAAACAGTCTGACCACATCGAGGACTTTCTCACCAAGATCGGTGCCCCCATCTCCGCCATGGAAGTGATGACCGCCAAGCTGGAGCGGGATCTGCGGGGGAGCGTCAACCGCCGGGTGAACTGCGACGCGGCCAACCTGGACAAGGTGGTGGCCGCCGCCCAGAGCCAGATCGAGGCCATCCGCCGCCTGGAGGAGGCGGGGGCGCTGGCCGCCCTTCCCCGGCACCTTCAGGACACCGCGCGGCTGCGGGTGGACAACCCGGAGCTCACCCTGAGCGAGCTGGCCCAGCTGTGCGACCCGCCGGTGAGCAAGTCCGCCCTGAACCACCGGCTGCGCAAGCTGATGGACCTGGCCGGCGGGGAGCGGGACTGACTGCCGGCGCTGCCCGCCAGAAGGAGGAAAGCAAATGCCCTTTACACATCTCCATCTGCATACGGAATATTCCCTGCTGGACGGGGCCTGCCGCATTGACGGGCTGGTCCAGCGGGTAAAGGAGCTGGGCCAGGAGGCGGTGGCCATCACCGACCACGGGGTGATGTATGGCGTCATCGACTTCTACAAGGCCTGCAAGGCCGCGGGGGTCAAGCCCATCATCGGCTGTGAGGTGTATGTGGCCCCCCGCACCCGGTTTGACCGGGTCCACGAGCTGGACAGCTCCCCCCGCCACCTGGTGCTGCTGTGCCGGAACGAGGAGGGGTACCGCAACCTGTCCTACATGGTGTCCATGTCCTTTGTGGAGGGCTTTTATGTGAAGCCCCGCATCGACATGGACCTGCTGCGCGCCCACAGCGGGGGGCTCATCGCCCTGTCCGCCTGCCTGGGCGGGGAGATCCCCCGGCGGCTGCTGGCCGGGGACTATGAGGGGGCCAGGGCCCACGCCCTGGAGATGCGGGAGCTGTTCGGGGAGGACGGCTATTACTTGGAGCTGCAGGACCACCGCCTGCCGGAGCAGCAGAAGGTGATTGCCGGGCTGCTGCGCCTGCACGAGGAGACGGGGATCCCCCTGGTGTGCACCAACGACGCCCACTACCTCACCCGCCAGGACGCAGAGATGCAGGACGTGCTCATGTGCGTCCAGACCGGCAAGCTGCTGGAGGATACCCAGCGCATGCGCTTTGAGACCCAGGAGTTCTACGTCAAGAGCGAGGCGGAGATGCGCGCGCTCTTCCCCAACTGCCCGGAGGCGGCGGACAACACCTGGAAGATTGCCGAGGCCTGCAACGTGGACTTTGAGTTCGGGGTGCGCAAGCTGCCCGAGTTCAAGCTGCCCCCGGGGGAGGGGGACGGGGACGCCTATTTTGAAAAGCTGTGCCGGGCGGGCTTTGCCCGGCGCTATCCCAACGCCCCCCGGGAGTATCAGGACCGGCTGGAGATGGAGATGGGGGTTATCCGGCAGATGGGCTTTGTGGACTACTTCCTCATTGTCTCCGACTTCATCGGCTACGCCAAATCCCAGGGGATCCCCGTGGGACCGGGGCGGGGGTCCGCCGCCGGGTCCATGGTGTCCTACTGCCTGAACATCACCAACATCGACCCCATGAAGTACTCCCTGTACTTCGAGCGGTTCCTGAACCCCGAGCGGGTGACCATGCCAGATATCGACATCGACTTCTGCATCCGCCGCCGGCAGGAGGTCATCGACTATGTGGCCCGGAAGTACGGCCAGGACCACGTGGCCCAGATCGTCACCTTCGGCACCATGAAGGCCAAGGCGGCCATCCGGGATGTGGGCCGGGTGCTGAACATGCCCTACGCCGAGGTGGACAACATCGCCAAGCAGGTGCCCTTCGACCTGAAGATGACCCTGGACAAGGCCCTGGTGCTGTCCAAGGGGCTGTCCGATTTGTATGAGGGGGACGGCAAGGTGCGCCGGCTGGTGGATCTGGCCCGGAAGGTGGAAGGGATGCCCCGCAACGCCTCCACCCACGCCGCCGGCGTGGTCATCACCCGCCGGCCGGTGCACGAGTACGTGCCCCTGGCCACCAACGACGACGTCACCGTCACCCAGTACACCATGACCACTCTGGAGGAGCTGGGCCTGCTGAAGATGGACTTTCTGGGCCTGCGCAACCTCACCATCCTGGACGACGCGGTGAAGATGGTGCGCCGCACCCAGCCGGACTTCGACCTGTCCCAGATCCCGGAGGACGACCCGGCGGTCTTTCAGATGCTGTCCGAGGGGCGCACCTCCGGTGTGTTCCAGATGGAGTCCGCCGGCATGACCGGCGTGTGCGTGGGCCTGAAGCCCAAGAGCATTGAGGACATCACCGCCATCATCGCCCTGTACCGGCCCGGGCCCATGGACTCCATTCCCAAGTTCCTCACCTGCGCCCAGAACCCCAATCTGGTGACCTATAAGCACCCCCTGCTGGAGCCCATTTTGTCCGTCACCTACGGCTGCATCGTCTACCAGGAGCAGGTCATCGAGATCTTCCGCCGCCTGGCGGGGTACTCCCTGGGCCAGGCGGACATGGTGCGCCGGGCCATGTCCAAGAAAAAGGTGAAGGACATCGAGCGGGAGCGGGAGACCTTCCTCCACGGGGACCCGTCCCGGAACATTGCCGGGTGCATGGCCAACGGCATCCCGGAGGCGGTGGCCCAGTCCATCTACGACGAGATCTACGATTTCGCCAACTACGCCTTCAACAAGGCCCACGCCATGAGCTATGCCATCGTGGCCTACCAGACCGCCTGGTTCAAGTGCCACCACACCCGGGAGTACATGGCCGCCCTGCTCACCTCGGTGCTGGACTCCCAGGACAAGGTGGCGGAGTATATCGCCGAGTGCAAGGACAACGGCATCCGCCTGCTGCCCCCGGACATCAACGAGTCCGGCCCCACCTTCACCGTGTCCGGCGAGCACATCCGCTTTGGCCTGGCCGCCCTGAAGGGGGTGGGAAAGGGCTTTGTCAACGCCCTGCTGGAAGAGCGGGAACAGGGGGGGGCCTTCACCTCCTTCCCGGAGTTCTGCAGCCGGATGTACGACGCCTCCGATATGAACAAGCGGGTGGTGGACAGCCTGATCCGCTCCGGCTCCTTTGACAGCATGGGGTACCGGCGCAGCCAGCTGCTGGCGGTGTACGAGCAGGTGCTGGATTCCATCGCCCGGGACCGGAAGCAGAATCTGGAGGGGCAGTTTGACCTCTTCGGCGGGCAGGGGGACCAGGGGAGGATCCCGGACATGATACTGCCCGACATCCCGGAGTACGCCCCGGGGGAGCTGATGAAGATGGAAAAAGAGGTGACCGGGCTGTACCTGTCCGGCCACCCCATGGATGAATACCGCGCCCAGGTGAAAAGATATCACGCGGTGCCCATCTCCGCGGTGCTCAGCTCCGGCGGCGAGGAGGGGGACGGCCGGTACGGGGACGGCGTGCGGCTGAACGTGGCCGGCGTGGTGTCCGCGGTGCGCACCAAGACCACCAAGAACAACTCCCTCATGGCCTATGTCACCCTGGAGGACGCCACCGGCTCCATGGAGCTGCTGGCCTTTTCCCGCACCCTGACGGACAGCGGCCCCTATCTGAAGGCCGGGATGCCCGTGGTGGTTTCCGGCCGGGTGTCCGTCCGGGATGAGAAGGAGCCGCAGCTGATGGTGGACCGGGTGATGCCCCTGGGCGAGGCGTCCAGACACAGCCAGGAGGCGGAGCGGGTGCTGTGGATCCGGCTGCGGGACGGGGGAGAGCCCTTCACCTGGCTGAAAAAGCTGCTGAATATGTTCCCCGGGGAGAGCACCGCCGTGGTCTACCTGGAGGACAGCCGGAAAAAGCTGCGCACCCAGTGCCTGATCCATGAGGCGCTGCTATCGGAGCTCAACGAGGTGCTGGGCCCGGCCAATGTGGTGCTGAAAGAAACCTGACACGCAGAGAGAACCGCACGGGAGAAAACGCATGTATCGACTGTTGAGCAAAATCGGAAAACTGCTGTTCCACCGCATGGGGGTCATGCTGACCATGATCATCGCCCAGATCACCCTGTATGTGATGCTCCTGCTCTGGCTGCAGGACTCGGAGTATTATGGGTGGTACTGGGGAATCGCCCTGACGCTTTCGGTGGTGTCCGTGCTGTGGATCGTGGGCAGCACCAGCAATCCCGGCTATAAGATCGGATGGGTCATCATCGTGCTGGCCCTGATCCCCTTCGGGTCCCTGGCCTATCTGCTGCTGGGGGGAAACCACCTGTCCGCCTTCAACCAGCGGCGGCTGCGCACTATGGAGCGCAGGATGCGGCAGCAGCTGGGGGACGAGTGCTGCAAATCCGGGGCCCTGGCCACGCTGGCCGGGGAGGACGCAGGGCGGATGGCCGCCTATCTGGAGCGGACGGTCCACTGCCCGGTGTACGGCAACACCGTCACCAAGTACTACCCCCTGGGCGATGTGTGCTACGACGATATCCTGGAGGCCCTGCGCGGCGCCCGGCGGTATATCTTCATTGAGTACTTCATCATCGAGGAGGGCAAGCTGTGGAACTCGGTGCTGGAGATCCTGAAGGAAAAGGCCGCCGCCGGGGTGGAAGTGCGGGTGATCTACGACGACATCGGCTCCATCTTCACTCTGCCCGCCAACTACCCCGCCCGGCTGGAGAAGCTGGGGATCCACTGCCGGGTGTTCAACCGCCTGGTGCCGGTGGTGTCCCTGCGCCAGAACAACCGGGACCACCGGAAGTATATGATCATCGACGGCCAGGTGGCCTTTACCGGCGGCATCAACATGGCGGATGAGTATATCAACGTGAAGCCCCGCTTCGGCCACTGGAAGGACACCGCCATCCGGCTGGAGGGGGACGCGGTGTGGTCCATGACCGTGTCCTTCCTGTCTATGTGGGATTTTACCCGCAGCGAGGAGGAGCGCTTTACCCCCTATTGCCCCCCGCCCTCGCCCATGGGGGACCAGGGCTATGTGCAGCCCTACCACGACTGCCCCTGGGACAATGAGCCGGTGGGGCTGACGGTGTACCTCAACCTCATCAACCGTGCCACCCGGTATGTGTATATGACCACGCCCTATCTGGTCATTGACTACTCCCTCACCATGGCTCTCACCGCCGCCGCCAAGTCGGGGGTGGATGTGCGCATCATCACCCCCCACATCCCGGACAAAACCACGGTGTTCGAGGTGACCCGGGCCTGCTATCCGGAGCTGCTGGCGGCGGGGGTGCGGATCTTTGAGTACACCCCCGGCTTCATCCACGGGAAGAACTTTGTGGCGGACGACCGGTACGCCACGGTGGGCACCGTGAACCTGGACTACCGCAGCATGTTCCTCCACTTTGAAAACGGCGTGCTGCTCTACGGCACGCCCACGGTGGACCACATCCTCCGGGACTTCCTGGACACCCAGAGCAAGAGCACGGAGGTCACCCTGGAGGACTGCCGGAAGGTGCGGCTGCCCCGCCGGCTACTGCGGGATGTGCTGCGGCTGTTCGCGCCGCTGCTGTAAAGCGAAAACGCATTTATCAGAACACAAAACTACCGCCCCAGGGCTGCTGCCCTGGGGCGGTTTTTCTGTTTATGGAATCCCCCGCGCACAATTCGCGCCCGCCTGCCATTACGGCTGGGCGGGGGAGAGGCCCTTCTGCCGCTTCAGCTCCCGGTACACCAGGAAGGCGGACAGGAGGAAGGCGGCGAAGTCCGCAATGGGGCCCGCCAGCATAATGCCGGAGATGCCCAGCCAGAGGGGGAGGATCAGGGCCAGGGGGATCAGGAAAAACACCTGCCGGGTCAGGGAGAGCAGAAGCCCCTTCAGCGCCTTGCCGATGGCGGTGAAGAAGTTGGAGGAGAGCATCTGCACGCCGTTGAGCAGCACCATGAACAGGAAGACCCGCATGAAGCGGATGGCAAACTCGAAGTAGAGCGCGTCCCCGGTGCCGTAGAGCAGGATGATGTACTGCGGGAAGAACTGGAACAGGACAAAGCCCACGGCAGAGATGGCCAGGTTCAGCTTGATGGCCAGCAGGAAGGTGTCCCGCACGCGCCGGTACTGCCGGGCGCCGTAGTTGAAGCCGATGATGGGCTGGCTGCCCTGGGAGATGCCCACGATGATGGAGATGAGGATGGCGTTGGTTTTCATGACGATGCCGCAGGCGGCCAGGGGGATATCGGTGCCGTAGACCGACTGGGCGCCGTAATAGGTCAGGGAGTTGTTCAGCACGATCTGGACAAAGGTGATGCCCACCTGGTTGACGCAGTTGCTGATCCCCATGGCGCAGGTGCGCAGCTCATCCCGGAGGTCCAGGCGGAAATGGCGCCCTTCCAGCCGGATGGTCCGGAACCGCCGCAGGTACCGGATGGCCAGGAAGAAGGAGAGGATCTGCCCCAGCACCGTGGCCAGGGCCGCCCCGAACACGCCCCACTGAAACAGGAAGATGAAGATGGGGTCCAGAATGGTGTTGGCAATGGCGCCGGCCACCATGCACAGCATGGAGTATTTCGGGCTGCCGTCCGCCCGGATCAGGTTGCTCAGCCCGTTGGTGACGATGAGAAAGGGCATGCCCAGCAGGGTGATGCCGGCATACTCCCGGGCGTAGGGCAGGATGTCCGGGGTGGCGCCGAAGACGCGCAGCAGCGGGAGCAGGAACAGCTCCCCCACAATGGCGTACAAAACGCCGACGATGCCCATGAGGATGATGCCGTTGCCCGCGATTTTGGCGGCCTGGTCCGTCTCCTTCCGGCCCAGGCACAGGGAGAAGCGGGAGCTGCTGCCCACGCCGATGAGCAGGGAGATGGCCAGACAGATGGTGGACAGCGGATAGGAGACGTTGGTGGCCGCGTTGCCCAGGTAGCCCACGCCCTGGCCGATGAAGATCTGGTCCACAATGTTGTACAGGGACCCCACCAGCATGGCCGTGATGCTGGGGACGGCAAACCGCCGCAGCAGCGTGGGGATTTTTTCGTAGCCAAGGGGGTTTTCCGGCATCTGAGCCGCCTTCTTTCTCACCTTCAGATGCCAAAAGTATACCATAGAAATGGGACGCGCACAATCACCCGGCGGCAAAAGATGTCCCGGAGGAAACCGCGCGCTTTTCTTTCATGGGAAAGTATGCTACTATGGGAGAAAGGGATATGGAATGGAATGATCTGGAGCGCGGGCGGAACACCCGCCGCGGCAGAAACAAGAAAGAGATGCTGGGAGGGATTCCCATGGACAATCACGCTCGCTTTTCCGAGCTGTTTCTTCGGGAGTATACGAACCTGATCCGGTTGGCCTATCGTCTGACAGGGAGCCGGGAGCAGGCGGAAGACCTGGTGCAGAGCGCCTTCCTGCTGGCGCTGGCCCGCCAGGAGGTGCTGCTGGCCCACCCGTCCCCCGGGGGCTGGCTGGCGGTGACGCTGCGCAACCTGGTGCTGAATGAGCGCAGAAGGATGAAACGGGAGCAGGACTGGCTGGCCCGGGAGGAGACGCCGCCCTGCCTGGGCGGCAGGGAGGACCCGGTCAGGCTGGAGGAGCTGCTGCCGGTGCAGCTGTCCCGGGAGGAGCGGCAGATCCTGATCTGGCGCTACGAGCTGCAGCTGGATTACCCGGCCATCGGGGAGCGGCTGGGGATCTCCCAGGCCGCGGCCCGGATGCGGGTCAGCCGGGCGCTGGCCCGGTGCCGGGAGCTTCTGGACTGACTGCCCCCGGAGGCTGCTCCGGAAATTTTGAAAAAAGTTTGAGTTTTGTGTGACAAAACAGGCCCCTCGAGACATGAATGTAATAGAGGGGATTGCGAGGTGAGCGAATATGTCCAACCAAATGGAGGGTCACGCCGGGCGGCCAAATCCGCCTGAGGGCGCCGGCGTGGCCGGAAGAAATCTGGCGGAGCTGTCCGCGGAGGAGCTGGCCCGGGAGATGGAAGAGGCCCTGGCGGGGATGAGCGAGGAGGACTATGACGCGCAGCTCATCCAGGCCTACCTGGACGAGTTGGACCGGAAGGCCCCCTGCCCGGAGCTGCCGGACGCAGACGCCGCCCTGGCGCGCTTCCAGCAGACCATCCGGCAGGCCCTGCCTGCCCAGGCCCCTGTCCGGCAGCGGCCCGCCCGGCGGGTGCTGCGCACCGCGCTGGTGGCGGCGGTGGCGGTGGTCTTGCTGCTGGGGGGCATGGTGGCGGCCCAGGCCGCGGGCATCGATGTGTTCCGGGCGGCGGCCCAGTGGACGGAGGAGACCTTCCACTTCAGCGTGCCGGATGAGGCCGGCGGGGCGTGGTTCGAGGACTACCGGGACGAGCTGTCCGCGGCGGCGGTGGGGGAAGAGCTGCTGCCCGCCTGGATGCCGGAGGGGTATACGATTACAAACTTCCAGGTTTCTGAGCTTACCAGGCGGACTGACGTCTATATCCTTTACAGCGGCGAGAATGGAACAGACTTTGATCTTCTCATTTCGATCTATGGTGACCCGGCTGCGATGGAGGGACATATTTTTGAGAAGGACGACACGCCGGTGCAGATCATTCAGGTCAACGGCAAAACCGTGTATCTGCTTGAAAACCTGGGGGTAAAAAATGCTGTGTGCCAAGTTGAGAACGTCCTCTGTTCTGTTCAAGGCAACCTGACTCAAGATGAAATCGAAAACATCTTTGCGTCCATCGGAGATTAGTTCTTCCGGCTTTCCGCAGTCCGATGGAACAGGACGCGGCCGGGCGGCCGCGCCGTGTATCGCGTCATGAGCGCCCCGTTCAACATGCAGCCTGAAACAAGTTCCTCAAATCCAAATCAAGGAGGGGACGTGTCTTGAAGAAACGGAAATTGATTTTGTCCATTTGCGCCGTTGCCGTGTTGGTCGCAGGCGTGATATGTGGGTTCTGTGCGGGGCGCTATGTACCCCCCAGATCTGCTGTCTATGCTTACAATCACCTCGAAGAGACAGGCTATGTTACGGAAGTAAAAGAAATCGAACATGGAAGCACCCTGGTTCATTTTACGAGAGTGGGCGGCGGGGAATTTTCGTTTCTCCTGCTGCCTGACACCCTTGTTCTGACCGAACAGGGGACAGAGCTTTCTCAAATATCCCCGGGGCAGCGCACAAGGGTCCATTATCAAGGCGTGGCCACAGAGGAACGGGAACACATTGTGTGTTATACGTTTTCCGTGGAAGAAATGGGGTGACCGGAGCCATGAAGAAGGTAAAACTGTTTGTATGCTTTCTCTTGTTGCTGGTGGTAGGCGGCCTGGTGGGATTTGCCGCGGGAAAACTCATGGAGCCCGAGCCGGAGGGCGAAGTGATTTTCTGGCGGTATTCCGGAACCGTCCAGAAGATACAGCAGGAGGAACATGGCGCTTCCAGCATAGAACTTCGTTTGAACGTGGGGGAAAGAGACACAACGCTTTATTTCCCCCAAAATGTCCATCGATTTGGAGAGATCAAACTGGCTGATTTGAAAATCGGAGGATTCTATGACATTTGCGTCAATTTTGTGGAATATGATCCCCAGGTGATCTGCCTTTCCTATGAGATCACGGAACGCTGATTCGTGATGAACCGGTTGGAGTTCCAAACTGCCTTGGGGAAGAGAAGCACGCTGGCCACGGGGTTTGGACTGATGTTCGGTGAGATCGGATTTTAAGAAAAATACCCGCGTCTGACAAAAGGAGAGGATAGAAATGAAATGGAAGGTAGCGACGTTGATGACAACGCGCAATCGCACCCTGGTCGTCCGGGTGGTGGTGTCCTTGGTGTTCGTGGGACTTGTTGCAGCCCTTGCGGTCAGCTTGAGCCGGTTGAAAACGGCCAGGATGGTCGTGGATGAGGTTTTGCTGGGCAGCGGCATCACGATCCTGATGGAGAAATCCAACTACTGCTTGGATCAGGTGAGGGTCAAGGAGGGAACTGGCTATGATCCCACAGCAGCGCTGCTGGATCTGGCAGAGGATGCGGCGGTGATTTCTCAGAATTTATACGCGCTGGATCCGGTTTTTTCCGATCTGTCGGGCTGCTCCGACACAATAGATCGGTACCATTTGGGGAACCGGGAGACCAGGGCCGTATTTTCTGAGTTTTTCAGACAGTATCACGACTACCTGATGGAGGATGTGCAGAGCATCCAGGAGAAATTGGAACGGGGAGAAGAAGTGACGCAGGCAGATCTGCCCGGCGTGTCGGCGTTCTGCGCGCTACTCACATCGTACGATCCAGACTTCATCGGTGAAACCATCAGAACCAGCTATCAGACGGACTGGGGGAGAAGAACGCGGCTTGGCGGGAACGCGGCCTGACGGACTGGAACCTGGTTCCAATACGGATGGAAGGAGGGCTTGCAATGAAAAAGAAAAAGATCATCACCCTTGTGGTGGTGCTGGCCGTGGCCGCCGTCCTGGCAGGGGGGTTCTTTGCCTGGCGCGGCACCGTGCGCGCCACCGTCCAGGGCCCGCAGGTGGAGGAGCTGGAGGCCCTGCTGAAAGAACAAAGCGGCTGTGTCACCGATCTGCAGGTCACGGTGGCCCGGCCCACGGCCAACTTTGACATCTATGTGGAGGACGCCGGGGAGGAGGAGCTGCTGGACCTGCTGAAAACGGTGGCCGACTACATCAACGAGGAGCAGCTGTATGAAACGGTGCTGATGCCGGCCTTCCGCCTGCCCCACATCTGGGCGGAGGGCGTCCGGGTCACCTTCCGCCAGGGGTGGGGGCCCTTTGCCAGGACCCTGCAGGAGTATGACTGCCTCCACGACGCCACCAGCCAGACCTATGAGGAGATCGCCGCGCTGGGCTTCCGCCAGTGGCAGCTGCGCGCCGATTCCTTCCAGCCGGAGCGGCAACTGCCGGAGCTGGTGTATGAGGTGGGCGCGGGCCAGGCGTGAGGCGTCACAACAGATAACAGCGGCCCATGACCGGAATCATGGGCCCGCGACATGGAGGAATGGATTGTGAAAAAGAGGGCACTGGTTAAGAAATGGAAGACGTCCGCGCTGCTGGCGGCCGGTGCTGTTGGCGGTGAATGTGCTGTTCTGCATACTGTTCTGCGGGCTGCTGTGCTATCTGTTCGGATATATGGACCGGCAGCGGCAGGAGCTGGAGCAGGTCCAGGAGAGCTATGATATCCCCTGCGTGGTGAGCAACATCCAGGGCAGCGCGACCACGGGCCTGCGGATCCGTCAGGACTATCTGCAGGTGCTGGCCGACCCGGCCCTGGAGGAGTATGCCCATGCCTACACCCGGGACTTCCAGCTGACCAAGGAGTTCTACGGGGTGCGGGAGGCGGAGTCGAGGAAGAGGAGCCGGACGAGTTTCTGGTGACGGCGCTGACAAACCCGGAGCTGGCCCCCGCGCTGGATGAGGCGCTGGGGGCCCGGGTGCGGTGGCTGGACCAGGGAGCGTTTTATCAGTCTGACCGGCCGCTGTGCCTGGTCCCGGAGCAGCTGTACCAGGAGCTGGCCATGCTTCAGCCGTTCCAGCAGCAGCCTGTGCTGAGCCTGACGCTGGAGGACCCCATGCGCCCGGACGAGGGACCGGTGGAGGTGGAGCTGACCGTGGTGGGCGCCCACAGCGGGGACAGCGCTGACATTTACCTGCCCTGGGGATACGCCCAGCAGCTGATGGAGGAGCATTTCCACGCGGTCAGCTGCGATTCCATCCGGTTTTATGTCCGGGACAACCGGAAGATAGAAGAACTGTACGAGCGGGTCAAAGGCTGGTTTCAGCCGGTGGATATCCAGGGTGGAGATACGCTGTATTCCTATGCCCTGACCATCTACGACGAGCAGTACCGTGGGACGGTCAGCGCGCTGCAGCAGAATATCCGCCGCAGCCAGTACACCATTCCGGTGCTGCTGGTGCTGGTGGTGCTGGCGGGGGCGCTGGTCAGCTTCCTGGCTGTGCGCAGCGCCCGGCGCAGTTACGCCCTGATGCGGGTGCAGGGGCTGGGGCGGCGCGGACTGCTGGCCACCGTGATGGCGGAGCTGGCCATCCCGGCCGCTGGCGGCTGTGTGCTGTCGGCGGCGGTCTGGCGGCAGATTTGGCCCCTGGTGCTCTTCCTGGGGTGCTATCTGCTGGGCGGACTGGCGGCGGCGATCCGCCCGGTATTGGAACGCCCCGCCGCGATATTGAGACAACAGGAGTGATCTTATGGCAATCTTGACAGCGGAACAAGTGTCTTTTTCCTATCAGGGAAAGCATGAGACGGTGCATGCGGTCAAAGAGCTGAGCTATGCCTTTGACTGCGGGGAATTGTACGCCGTGGTGGGCAAGAGCGGCAGCGGCAAGACGACGCTGCTGTCCCTGCTGGCCGGGCTGGAGCTGCCCACCCAGGGGCAGGTGCTGTTTCAGGGGGAGTCCACCGCCCAGATGGATTGCGACAAGTACCGGCGCAACCACGCGGCGGTGATCTACCAGAGTTATAACCTGTTCCCACAGCTGACAGCGGAGGAGAACGTGATGTACCCGCTGCTGCTACAGAAGATGGGGAAGCAGGATGCGTCCCAGCGGGCGCGGGAGGCCATCAGCCGGGTGGGGCTGGACAGCGCCCACCTGCGCAGGTATCCCAGCCATCTCTCCGGCGGGGAGCAGCAGCGGGTGGCCATTGCCCGGGCGCTGGCGATCCGCTGTGAAGTGATTTTGGCGGACGAGCCCACCGGGAATCTGGATGAGGAGAATACCGAGAAAATCACGGACATCCTGCTGGGCATCGCCCATGAACAGGACCGGTGCGTCATCCTGGTGACCCACGACCTGTCCATTGCCGCCCGGGCGGACCGGGTCCTGGAGCTGCGGGATGGCCGGCTGCAGAATCCGGAGGCATGACGGCTGCCGCCGAAGAAACTTTCTTAGAAACGCTGCGCAGGAAGGGATTGTGCAGGTTGTCTCGATGATTGTTTAAGCATTTCTTCAACGCTGGGAGGGAAAAGACAGATGCCAATCATAGTAGGGATTATTTGCATCCTATTCTTCTACTGGTTATCAGTATGGCTTTATCGGGGTGTTTTGTACTCTATAATCCTTTACCAAATGAATAAGAGTGCAGTGAAAAAACGGGAAAAGGGCCAGAGCCTGAAGGAACGGTTTCTGTACAGCCGGTTCCGGGATGTGCTCCCACGTTTTGCGGTCATCTGGTACTTCGTCATAGTGGCAATCCACCCCCCGTTCCTGGCGGCCTATATCATTTTGACCCTGGCTGGTGTTCCTCAGGCGATTTGGAAATGGGTGTTCTTGTCGCCGTTCCTATTTGATTTGGCATGGATTATTGTGATCTATGTTATGTTCTGGCAGTCAAAACCCGGTTTCAAAATTGACCGCTGGATCAAAAAGAAACGGGGGATGAAAAAGTAACTGCCCCGTCCCGCAGCCGCACCCCACAGAAGCACAACAGGGCCCCCGCCGGTTCCGGCGGGGGCCTTCCGGTTTCGCCCGGAAGGGCGACCTACTTTCGCCGGAGGGTTCCGGCAGGCCCTACGGATTGCCGGTTCTCGCACCGGCGGGCGACCTACTTTCTGCACGCGCAGAAAGTAGGCAAAGACGCGCATAGGGGGACAAATCCATCGGACAAAGGACGTCCTCCAGGATTTGACCCCCTAAGAACCCCCTCGTCGTCACAAAGTCCGCTATGCTTCGTTTCCGCCCAAGGACGGCGAAAACTGCGCATCGCTCCCTTGCTCCTCCTCTCCCCACCGAAACCGCTGACGCTGGGTTTCGGCGGGGGCCCCGAAGCGGGGGCGCAAAACTGATGCCAGTCTCTATTGACCGGCGTGCGCCTGCTGACACCCTCAGCGACGCACGGCGGCCCCCGGCCTTTTGCCGTCTTGCCCTGCCATAGATCGGAAGAGCGTCGTGTAGGGAAAGAGTGTAGATCTC
>CALWXH010000035.1 GCA_944385465.1 uncultured Oscillospiraceae bacterium
TCGTGGGCCGGGTGCTGGGCCAGGGCGGCTTCGGCATCACCTATCTGGCCTGGGACACCAAGCTGGAGGCCAAGGTGGCCGTCAAGGAGTTCATGCCCAATGAGATCGCCACCCGCATCGGCACCACCGTATCCATTGCGGTGGAGAGCCGCACGGAGGACTTCACCTATGGCGCCGAGCGCTTTCAGGAGGAGGCCCGCACCCTGGCCAAGTTCATGGGCCAGCCCAACATTGCGGGCGTCACCGACTACTTTGACGAAAACGACACCTCCTATTTCGTCATGGACTATATCGAGGGCATCTCCTTCAAGACCTACATCGCCAACCAGGGCGGAAAGGTCAGCGTGGACGACGCCCTGAACGTGATGATCCCCGTGCTCCGGGCCCTCACCGCCGTCCACGCCGAGGGCTTCATCCACCGGGACGTGACGCCGGACAACATCTACATCACCAAGGACGGCGTGGTCAAGCTGCTGGACTTCGGCTCCGCCCGGTACTCCATCGGCGACAAGAGCAAAAGCCTGGACGTCATTCTGAAAGTGGGCTACGCCCCCAAGGAGCAGTACATCAGAAGAAGCCGTCAGGGCCCCTACACCGACGTGTACTCCTGCGCCGCCTGTCTGTACGCGGCCATCACCGGCTTCCTGCCGCCGGAGAGCCTGGAGCGGCTGGACAAGGACGAGCTGGTGCCCATCTCCCAGCTGGGCATCGAGATTCCCGAGTGGCTGGACAAGGCCATTTTAAAGGGCCTGGCCATCCAGCCCGAGGACCGCTTCCAGAACGCCCAGGAGTTTCTGGACGCCATCGAGCAGCAGCAGGTGGTGGAGGTGCCCGGGGCGGCCCCGCCTCCCGACACCGGCGCGGGGACCATGAACCGTCTGGCGGGCTGGGTGAAAAAGCGGCCGGTGCTCTCCGGCGTTATTGCTGCGGCGGCGGTGGCCATTCTGGTGGGGCTGAGTGTCCTGACCGGGGGCGGCGGCAGCGGGGACGGCGGCGGGGAACCCCTCCTGCCCTCCCCAGTGCCCTCCATTACCATCGCTGGGCAGGAGTACAGCACCAGCGAGCGCCGGCTGGAGCTGGAAAATATGGGGCTGACGGACGAGGATATTCAGGACCTGCAATACATGGTGAACCTGACCCGCCTCAACCTCAGCGGCAACGACATTACCGACCTGTCCCCTCTGGAGGGCCTGACCCGGCTGAGCGACCTGCGCCTGCAGGGCAACGACATTACCGACGTCTCCCCCCTGTCCGGCATGACGCGGATGGAATACATCGACCTGCGGGAAAATCCCAACCTCACCGACCTGAGCCCTCTGGCGGGTCTGACCAACATGGAGGAATTCGACTTCCAGGGCACGGCGGTGACAGACCTGTCCTTCCTGAGGGGCTGGAACAAAATGGAGTATCTGAACCTGGAGGACGTGGAAGAAACAGATCTGAGCGTCCTGACTGGGCTCACCAGCCTCAAGCACCTGTACTTCAACGGCTCCAACAACGTCCTTACAGACCTCTCCTTCCTGGCGAATATGACCCAGCTGGAGGAGCTGCATTTCTGGGGCTATTTTGAGGAGCTGGATCTCACGCCTCTGCAAAACCTCACCAACCTGACCACCCTTCAGCTGGGGCGCAACGGCGGCAGCAATGCAGTGGGCGGCGTCACCCATCTGGAAGCCCTGTCCGGCATGACAAAGCTGACGGATCTGCGGCTGGATCTCTCCGAAAGTGTCACCAGCCTGGATCCTCTGGCGGGCATGACCGAACTGCGCACCCTCAACCTGACCAACTACTCCAATACCTACTCCGGCCTCACCGACCTCTCCGCCCTGGAGAACATGACTAAGCTCACGGAGCTGTACCTCTCCGTGGGGGCGGATGCCGATTTGAGCCCGTTGTCGGGCTTGACCGAGCTGGCGTCCCTGAACCTCTCCGGCGACTGCAGCCCCGCCGACCTGCGCTTCCTCAGCGGCATGACCAAGCTGCGGGAGCTGCAAATCTCCGGCTATTCGGAAACCTGCCGCCTGAGCAGCCTGGCCGGGCTGGAAAGCCTGACCAAGCTGCAAACGCTGAGCCTGTACACAGATGGGCTGGAGAGCCTGGCCGGGCTGGAAAATCTGACCGAGTTGCGGGAGCTGCACCTTTACGGCTCCAACGCCGTCTACTCCGATGTGGACGCCCTGGCGGGCCTGACCAAGCTGCAGTCCCTGGACCTGCCCAGCCGGGACTATGACCTGGAGACGCCGCTGAACATCGACGGCTTTGCGGGCCTCACCCAGCTGACCGAGCTGGACCTTAACGGGCAGGTGGAGAGCCTGGAGCCTCTTCGCGGGCTGACCAAGCTGAAAACCCTGCGCTATTACGGCAACAGCAGCTACGACAGTCCCAGCGTATCCCTCGCCCCTCTTGCGGATCTGACAGCGCTGACGGAGCTCTATATTAACGGCAACATCACCAACAACGACCTCTCCCCCCTCGCATCCCTGACGGAGCTGCGCTCCCTGACGCTGTACATCGGCAGCTATGATAACCCGGTGCGGGATCTCTCCCCTCTGGGCGGGCTGACCAACCTTACCAGCCTATCCGTCAACAACACGGTGGACGGGATCGACACCTCGCCGGTGGCCCATGTGACGGACTTGAACATCAACTGATCGCCGTTTGAAAAAGGAGGAATCTTGCATGGCACAAATTGAATGCGGGCGGGGCCATCTCTATGACCCGGAGAAATACCCCACCTGCCCCTACTGCAACACCAACCAGCAGATCACCGTGGCGGCGGCGGGCCGCACCGCCCCCGTGCGCACCACCGCCGCCGGACGGACCGCCCCCATCCCGGCCACCGCGCCCCAGCGGACGGCTCCGCTCTCCGGCACGCCGGTGACCGCACCCCAAAAGACGGCGCCCCTGTCCGGCACGCCGGTGACGGCCTCGTCCAAGACCATGCCGCCCAGGGGGTACAGCATCAACGGCGTGCCCCTGTCCGGCGCACCCGCTCCCGCCCCCACCGCGCCGCCCCCGGGACACGGGATCAGCGTGACCGACGCGGGCAAGACCCTGGGCCTGATGCAGGAGAAGATGGGCTTTGACCCGGTTGTGGGCTGGCTGGTCTGTACCGAGGGCCCCAGCCGGGGCAAGAGCTATACCATCCGCGGCGGCATCAACTCCATCGGCCGCAGCGACCGCATGGACATCACCATCACCGGCGACCGGACCATCTCCCAGGAGAACCACGCCCGGCTGAGCTACAGCAGCAAGAACAACCGCTTCCATCTGCTCCCTGGCGACGGGCGCAACATCGTCTATCTCAACGGGGACGAGGTGTTCTCCCCCATGCCGCTGAAGGCCTATGACCTGATCGACTTCGGAGACACCAAGCTGCTGTTCATCCCCCTGTGCGGCGAGCAGTTCACCTGGAAGGCCAACCCGGAGGAGGACGGAAATGGGGCTGTTTGACGGACTGTTTCGCCGCTCCCGCCGCACCACCGAGCCCCAGGTGACCGCCCAGCTGCCCGACCACCCCCAGCGCCGCGGCCTCACCTTTCAGGTGGGCAACATCCAGGGCGTGGGCGGCCGGGAGCGGCAGGAGGACTCCTTCGCCCTGCTCCACGCTGCCGACGCCGGCGAGATCGCCCGCCGGGGCCTGTTCGCCGTGGTGGCCGACGGCATGGGCGGTCTGGAGGACGGCAAGCAGATCAGCGAGGGGGCGGTGGACACCCTGCTTCAGCTGTTTCAGGCCCTGAACGACGAGGGGGACATCCCCCGCCAGCTGAAAGAGGGGATTTGTGCCGTCAGCGACGGCCTGTTCCAGCGCTTTGCCGGCCGGAGCGGCACCACCGTTGTGGCCGTGCGGATCTTCCAGGACGGCCTGCACTGGGTCAGCGTGGGGGACAGCGCCATCTATCTGATGCGCGGCGGCGGCGTGTTCCAGCTGAACCAGGAGCACACCTATCTCAACCAGCTGTACGCCCGGGAGCTGGAACAGGAGCGGATTGACAAAAGCCGGGCGGAGCAGGACGAGGACGCCCGGCGGCTCACCGCCTTTGTGGGGATGCCCCAGCTGGAACAGGTGGATTACAGCCTGCGGCCCCTGCCCCTTCAGGCCGGAGACCGGATTCTGCTGTGCTCCGACGGCATCAGCGGCGTGCTGTCGCCCCCCGAGCTGATGGAGGCCATGGCGCTGGAGCCGGACCGGGGGTGCAGCCTGCTGGAATCCATGGTATTGGAAAAGAACCTGCCGGAGCAGGACAATTACACAGGAATTATCATTTCCTGCAGCTGAACAAAAAAGGAGAGACGCATATGAAACCCCTGCGCAAACTGGCCCATCTGATTTTAGCCCTGATGCTGGCGGCGGGAACAGCCCTTCCGGCACAGGCCGCCTTTCAGCAGAGCGTGCTGGACGGCATCATTCTGATCCGATCGGGCGCCCCCGACGCCGACGGCGTCATGAACTATTGGCAGGGCACCGGCTTCTTTGTCGGAGAGGCCGGGGAGAACCCCCAGTACATCGTAACCAACTGTCACGTGGTGGAGGACTTTATCCTGGCCGGAAAGGCCCTGGGCGGCGGCGAGCTCCATGTGCTGTTCGATCAGGACGACCAGGCGGAGGCCTATCTGGTGGACTATGACGCGGAGAAGGATCTGGCCATTTTAAGGCTGGCGGAGCCCACCGACAAGCGCGCCCCCCTCTCCATGCGGGAGGCGGAGGAGGCCATGCTGGGCGATGAGGTGTACGCCGTGGGCTATCCCCTGGCCGCCGACGTCACGGTGCAGGCGGTCAACTCCTTCAGCAAGTCGGACGCCACCGTCACCACCGGCAGCATCAGCCGCCTGCTGACGGAGAGCGGCACCGGGCGGAATCTGATCCAGACCGACGCCGCTCTGGGCGGCGGCAACTCCGGCGGTCCCCTGACCGATTCCACCGGCGCGGTGCTGGGCGTCAACACCTATGGCTCGGACCTGGATCAGAATCTGTTCTATGCCGTCAGCATTGCCGAGCTGCTGCCCATGCTGGACCGCAACAACATCCCCTATACCCTGGCCGCCGACGGCGGGAGCTCCACGCTGTATCTGGTAATCGCCGGGGCGGCCGTGGTGGTCATCCTGATTGTGGTGCTGGTTGTGGTCCGGGGCAAGGGGAAGAAAAAATCCGCCGCGCCCCAGGCCAAGGAGGGCGCAGCGGAGGAGCAGAAGTCCGGCGGCACCCCGGTGCTGCGCTCCATGGCCAGCCAGCACAGCGGTATGGTGGTGCAGCTCCACCATCAGCCGGTCCAGATTGGCCGGGATCCCGCCACCTGCCGGCTGGTGTATCAGGACGGCACGCCGGGGGTCAGCTCCAAGCACTGCCAGGTCTATTTTGACGAGCGGGAGGGGATGTTCCAGGTCACCGACCTGAATTCCACCTACGGCACCTTCCTGGCCAACGGCCAGCGGATCTCCCCCAACACCCCGGTCAAGCTGCCCCCCAAAAGCTCCATCTATCTGGGCGAGGTTGACAACACCATTTATCTGGAACTGGAGTAAGCCATGAGACTATCCGCCTATTCCTATACCAACCAGGGCGGCCGGGAGCACAATGAGGACAGCATCCGCGCAGTGCTGGACGGCGGCCGCGGCGTCTTCGCCCTGGCCGACGGCCTGGGCGGGCACGCCTGCGGCGAGGTTGCCTCCCGCCTGGCCGTGGACATTCTCTGCGGAGAGGGGCTGGACACGGTCCCCGGCCAGGCCCAGCTGCTGGAGCGGTTTCAGGCCGCCAACGCCCGCATCCTGGAGCAGCAGAAGCAGCCCGGGCAGGAGGACATGAAAACCACCGCGGTGGCGCTGAGCCTGGACGGCTCCGCCGCCGCGTGGGCCCACATCGGGGATTCCCGGCTCTACCACTTCTCCGGCGGCGCGCTGGTCCATGTAACCCCGGATCACTCCGTCACCTACCGGAAGTATCTGGGGGGCGAGATCTCCTATATGGATATCTATCACGACGACGACCGGTCCAGCCTGCTGCGGGTGCTGGGCAAGGCGTCCTGCTCCCCCGAGGGCGGGCAGGGCGAGGCCGCCCCGGGGGACGCCTTTCTGCTGTGCTCCGACGGGTTCTGGGAGTTTGTCTATCGCGAGGAGATGCTGACCGACTGGCTGAAGGCCGAAACGCCGGAGCAGTGGGCCCAGTTCATGCTGTTGCGCCACATCCGGCGCACACCGCCGGGAAACGACAATTTTTCCCTGATTACGATTTTTGCGGAGGATGAGACATGAAGCGGCTATGCTCTTTTCTGGCGGCCCTGCTGCTGATTCCCTGCCTGTGCGCGGGGGTTCAGGCCGCCGCCAGTGCGCAGATCGTGCGTGCCTTTGTTTCAGAGGGTTGCCTGTACACCTATGTGGATCTCTCCGGAAACGAGCAGCCCATCACCAAGGCCGAGGCCAGGATTGGCTCTGCCTCCTTCCCCTCCCTGGGCCGGCTGGAAACCGTGCGCCAGGCCGGGTCCCCCGTCTCTTACCTGCTTCTGGTGGACATCTCCAACTCCATGCCCCCGTTTCAGGAGGACATTCTCGCCTTCGCCTCCCGTCTGGCCGAAAACAGCGGAGAGAACACCCGCTTCACCCTGGCAGTGTTCGGCGACGGCTTTGAAGTGGCGGCAGAGGACATCCCCCCCGAGGAGCTCTCCCAGCACCTCTCCGCCCTCACCTATGAGGAGCCCATCACCCAGCTGCACAGCGCCATCGACGCCGCCCTGGACTATTTCGAGTCCGTTCCCCGGACGGGCAATGAGCTGCGCAGCGTGATTGTCCTCACCGACGCGGTGGAGTACGATCCCCAGGGCGGCGTCCCCTATGAGGAGCTGCTCTCGCGCATCGAGCAGTCCGACGTGATGCTGCACGCCGTGGGCTTCGGCGGCGATGAACAGGCGCTCTCCAGTCTGAGCCAGCTGGTTTCCGCCTCCGACGGCAGCCAGTGGAGCATCGGCAGCGGCCTGTCCGCCGCCGATGCCGCCGGCCAGCTGGTGGACTGCACCGGCCGGCTGTTTGTGGTCGGATTCGACCTGGGGGAGTATGTCTCCGAAACCGGAAGCGAGTCCGTGTCCATCACCTTCTCCTCCGGCGCAGAGCTGATCTGCCGGGCACAGGCACAGGCGGCCCTCCCCACATCGGAGCCGGCGGCCGAATCGGGGCAGGAGCCGGCGCCGGAGCCCCTCCCGCCCAGCTCCGGGCAGGCCAGCGGCAGCACGCCGGGGGGGCAGCCCCCCGCCCCGGACAGCTCCCCCTCCTGGCTGCCTCTGGCCGCTGTGGGCGTGCTGGTGCTTCTGGCAGCCGGCGCCGTCCTTCTTCTGGTGCGTCGGAAAAAGCCGGTCCAGCCCCCCGCCCCGGCCCCTGCGCCAGGTATCTACATGCGCCTTGAAGTCCTCCAGGGACAGCTGAGGGCCCCTGTCACCGACTTGAATCTGACGGAAGAGCTGATCGTGGGCCGGGACCCTGACTGCGCCATCTCCTTCGACAGCCCTGCCCTCTCCCGCAGAAACACCCGGATTTTTACGGCGGGCGGCGCGGTCTATGTGGAGGATCTCCATTCCCAAAACGGCACAAAGGTCAACGGCCTGCCCATCGAGATGCCCAATCTCCTGCGCAGCGGCGACGAAATCACGGCGGGCGACGTGAGCTTCCGCCTGAAATTCTAACGCTCTATGCCCAATGGCGGGCCCGGCCTGCTCCATACTGCACAAAGCGGAGTTTGTTCCGTTTACCCGTTCAAGGAAACATCAGGCGGCACATGGACAAAAACGTCCATGTGCCGCCTGCTGTATGTTTATAGCCGTCTCGGTTTCCTGATGTGTGTGATGCAGGCCCGGTCAGGCGTGGGCGCGCCGCCTGTCTCTTCCTGTCACCGTCGGGTCCGGCCCTCAGCAAAACTGAAGGCTTCCCTGGGCAATGCAGCGGCCGCTCCGGCGATCGAAGAGCATGATATTCTCGCTGGAGATGGACACCCGGACCTTGGCCCCCAGGGAGAACAGGGTGCTTCCAAACACCACGCCGGTCAGCAGGAAGCTGTCCACGCGCACTTTGATGGTGGACTCCATACCGGTGGGCATGGCGCCGTAAATCTCCCCTTCCAGGCCGCCCGACTGGGTAATCTCCACAAACTCCGGCCGGATGCCCAGCACCACATCCTCGTCGGTGAGGACAGGCTCATCCTGGAGGGAGAAGTCATCCTCCTCGACCTTGGCGATGTGATAGCGGAAGATCTCGTCCTTGTTGCTCTTCTCCACGTAGCTCTTCTCAGCCGCCTTTTTCTGCCGCTCCTGCTCCCGCAGCTGCGCCTGCTGGTCCCGCTCCCGGAACCAGCCCGGGAGATCCAGGGGCTTGGACGGGAGGAACCGGGCCTTCCGGTCCTGGAAGAGGGTGAGCGCCACGCTGCCGTCCTCCTGCTGCCGCCCCTTTGCCTCCACAAAGTTGATGGAGGGGTTGCCCACAAAGTCGGCCACAAAGAGGTTGTTGGGCTGGTGATACACCGTCAGGGGGGCGGCGTACTGCTGCAGCACGCCGTTGTCAATCAGGCAGATCTGGGTGGCCAGGGTCATGGCCTCCATCTGGTCGTGGGTGACATAGACAAAGGTGGAGCCGGTCTCCAGATGCAGCCGCTGGAGCTCATAGCGCATCTCCAGGCGGAGCTTGGCGTCCAGGTTGCTCAGCGGCTCGTCCATAAACAGCACCGAGGGCTCGGGGGCCAGGGTGCGGGCGATGGCCACGCGCTGCTGCTGGCCGCCGGAGAGCTCCGCCGGATACCGGTCCATAAACATGCCGATTTTCACAATGCGGGACACCCGGCGCACGGTCAGGTCAATCTCCTCCTTGGTCATCTTCCGGACCTCGGTGACCACCTGGCCGTTTTTCACCAGCTCAAAATTCCCGTTGAGCTCCCCGCCGGCGGCCTGGGCCGCCTTTCTGGCGCTGTCCACCTTGGCGCGCAGGGCGGAAATCTCGCCGGTCAGGTCCTTTCCGCTCTCCACATGATAGGCAAACAGCTTTTTGGCGGTGAACATGGAAATGGTAAAGGCATCAATCAGCTTGATATAGACCTTCTTTTCGTCCAGCTTGCCTTTCTTGTCCCGGCACTCCTCCAGCACCTTCACCACTTCGTCCGGCTTTTCCAGAATTTCCGCCAGACGCGCGGCGTTCCGGGCCTCAAACTCCACCTTGGGCATGGGCTCCTTCACATTGCTCAGGCCGAAGGCGATGTTGTCATAGACGGTCATGTTGGGCCACAGGGCGTAGTTTTGGAACAGGAAGCCCACCTTCCGCTTGTTGGCCGGGATATTGATTCCCATCTCGCTGTCAAACACCACTTTGTCGCCGATGGTGATCCGGCCGCTGGTGGGGGTCTCCAGCCCAGCAATCATCCGCAGGGTGGTGGTCTTTCCGCAGCCGGAGGGGCCCAGCAGAGTTACAAAAGCATTGTCCTCGATGACCATGCTCAAATCGTCCACGGCGTAAAATTTTCCCCACCGCTTGGTCATATGTTCTAGTCTAATCTCCGGCATGGTTTAACCTCCTATTCCTTTGTCCAGACTGGCCCCGGTGATCTTGTTCACCAGCGTATTGCACACCAGGATGGTGACGATCAGCAGCAGGTTGATGCCGCTGGAGAAGGCGTACAGCCCCATCTCGTCGAAGTAGTCCAGGGTTGTGGCCAGGATGAAGCCTTGGGTACACAGCAGCATGAACAGGCTCAGCTCCCGCAGACAGGTCATGAAGGGCAGAAGATAACCGCTGATAATGGACGTTTTCTGGATGGGAATGATGATGCGGGTCATGCGCTTGACCCAGGGGATGTTCTGAATCATGGCGGACTCCTCAATTTCCCCGGACAGCTGCAGCATGGAGTTCAGGGCGCTGCGGCTGGCAAAGGGGATATATTTGATTGTGCCCACAATGATCAGCAGGGTATAGGTGTTGAACAGGTTGATATACTCGTTGGAAAACAGAATGAAGAAGGCCACGCCCACTGCGATGGAGGGCATCAGATAGGGCAGGAACGCCACAGAGTTGACATAGTTGGCCCATTTACTTCGTCGGTTTTTGGACACCGCATAGCCAATCATCGTGCCGATGGTGCCCGCCAGCAGCGAACAGCACACCGACACCCAGATGGTGCCCTTAAAGGCCCGCCAGATAGTGTCGTTGTGCAGAATTCCCTTCTGCCCGTACATGCCGTTTTCCGTGATGTTCTCATCGGTGACCCACCACTTGGTGGTCAGGTTGTCCGGGTCTCCGGTGTACAGGAAGGAGTAGTCCCCGGGGTTGGGCAGGAACGTCTCAAAGGCGAAGGAGACAATGGGGAAGATGCTGGTGAAGAAGGTGATGACCACCAGGACCAGGGCGATCCCATATTTGCCCACCTTACCCAGATTGATTTTGGAAATCTGGCCGGACTTGCCGGTGACTGTGGTGTAATTTTTCCGGCTTTGCAGGCTGAGCTGGTTGAGCAGCATAATGGCCACGCCGAAGATCATCATGATGATGGCCAGAATGCTGGCCTCGCCGGTATACTTGGAATTCATGGACACATATTTCGTGGCCAGGGTTGTCAGATTCAGGTAATGGGGCACCGGATAGCTGCCCATGGAGCTGCCGAAGACCAGCAGGATGGTGGACAAAATGGCGGGCTTCACCATGGGGAGGGTGACCCGGAACATAATCTTCCACTTGGGCGTATCCAGAATGGTGGCCGCCTCCTCCAGATTGGCGTCCATATTCCGGAAAATACCGCCGATGAGGATATAGGCGAAGGGGGCGTAGTGCAGCCCCAGCACCACAATACAGGGGAACATCCCCAGGCACCACCAGGCGGGCATCTCAATGCCCAGGGTGGCGGCCAGCAGGCCGTTGGAGGTGCCGGTGACCGCGTTGGAGTTGAACATATGCTGCCACACCACGGCCAGCGTCCACTGGGGCATGATATAGGGGAAAATAAAAATCGAGCTGAGATACTTGCGCCAGGCCATGTTCGTCCGCGTCACAAGGAAGGCGAACAGCCCGCCGAACAGGATGGACACCACGCAGGTGCCCACCGCCATCAGCAGCGTATTCAGCAGCGGGGTCCACAGGTTGGTCTTTGCCAGCCCGCTGGTAAACAGATCGATGTAGTTCACCAGGGTATAGCCGGACACCTGGCCGGTCAGGTGGGCGTCAATGGTGCCGGGGTGTATCTTAATGGTATCCTCCACAATGGCCACAATGGGGGCCACCGTGGTGATGGTCAGCACAATGCCCATCAGCAGTAAAATGACATTGTGAGGTTTGGAAAAATAGGTCTTCACCTTATTGAGCCAGATGGCGGATCGACTGGCCCGGAGGGGATTGGACTGCTCCATAAAATCTCTCCTTTCTGCCAGGTATAGGGCGTACCCGGTTTAAAAACGCGGAAAGCCGCGGGATTAAGAGGGGCCGCGCTGGGTCTGTCCCGGTACGCCCCAGAGACCGGAATGGGCAAGCGCCCTTGGACACCGCAGATCCGGAAATCCAAGGGCGCTTGTTCTGCGGCCGAATCAAGCCGGTTTCAGGGGCCGCGCCTGCCTGCTTCCGTCAGCAGGCGTTTGCAATCAGTTCACGGTATATTTATCCAGCATTTCGATCCAGCTGCCCACCGTGAAGGCCACAGAGGCACAGTACTCCGGGTCCTCCAGCACCAGCTTGCCGTCGGTGGTCCACCAGTCATAACCGTGGTCGTTCAGCGCGGCAAACTCCACGGTGGTGCCGTCCTCGGCCATGCCGCCGGTCTGGTGGTGATAGATCTCCTCGTTCTCCTCCGCGACCGCGGGGTTGGAGGAGTAGCCGCCGATATCCTTGCCCCAGGCGGAGAAGCCGTCGGCGGTGCAGGTCATGTAGGCGATGAAGGCGCAGGCGGTCCAGGGCAGGGGGCTGTTGTCGGTGACGAACAGATAGTGGCAGTAGCCGAAGCCGCCGATGCCGGTGTAGCCGTCGTTATAGGCGGCCACGGTGATGTTGTTCTTGGACACGGTGGCGGACTCCTCTACCGAGCGCAGCTTGGAGTACACCAGCAGGCCGAACTGGTCGGTGGCGGACTGGTCCACCAGGGTGTTGCAGATGGGGCCGTCGTCCGTCTGGGCGTTGTAGCTGCCCACCCACAGCTTGATCCAGGCCAGGGCATACTTGCCGTTTTCACCCAGGCCCAGGTTCTCCGCCTCAGAGGCCATCTCGTCGATGGTGGGCTGGAAGTAGGCCTGCTCCTCCGCGGACAGGGCGTCAAAGGCCTCCTTCAGCCAGCCGGCATAGGTGTCCTCGGTGAGCATGTACAGGAAGTTCTTGCCCACCAGCTCAGAGTCGATGTCCATGAACAGGCCGTGGGCGTCCTGGCCCACGAAGTCCCAGCAGTTGTCAAAGGTCTTGGAGCCGGTGTTGTTGTACATGAAGACCTTGTTTAGGGTCTGCAGGGGCAGATAGCCCTCATATTCCTCGGCGGTGGTGCCGTTGGCCTCGGCCCACTCCTTGGGGATGAAGGTGTCCAGGATTCCGGTCTGAACCATCTTGGACTCAATCTGGTTGCCGTCCTGAATCAGGGTCATGGCAAAGGTGCCCGTATCCTTCAGGGAGTCGGAGGTCAGCTGGTCAAAGATCTTGTTGTTCTTGGGCTGCTGCCACTCATACTCCATGGTGTAGCTGGGGTCGATGGACTGAAGATACTCGATGAACAGCGGAAGTGCGGTGGTGCCCCGGCTGGAGTTGCCCACGCCGTAGAAGGTCTTCCCGTTGGACTCCTCAATGGCCTTCTGGGCCAGCTCCTCCATTTTTTGCTGGCCGGCTGCGGCGCCCGGACGGACCCGGACGCCCAGCTCTCCTTTGCGCCGGAACAGTCCGATCGGCTGGTTGTCTATACCTCCCACAAGGAGGAGGTCTGGCGGCCCGTTGTGCAGGAGTTTGAGGCGCGCACCGGGATCTGGGTGGACGTGGTCACGGGCGGCAGCAACGAGCTTTTGGCCCGCATTGCCCAGGAGTCGGACGCGCCCGCGGCGGACGTCATGTTCGGCGGCGGCGTGGACAGCCTGGAGGTCTACCGGGATTATTTCACCCCCTATGTCTCCGGGGAGCAGGAGAACATTCTGGAGATCTATCAGTCCCCGGAGGGGATCTGGACCCCCTTTTCCGTCCTCCCCGTGGTGCTGATCTACAACACCAAGCTGCTCGCCGACGGCCAGATCACCTGCTGGCAGGACCTGCTCCAGCCCGGCCTGCGGGGCAAAATCGCCTTTGCCGACCCCGGTGTATCCGGCTCCAGCTTCACCGCCCTGGTGACCCTGCTGCAGGCGGTGGGCGGCGAGACGGACGACACCTTGCAGCAGTTTGCCTATAATCTGGGCGGTCTGGAGCTGGACAGCTCCGGCGAGGTCCTCACCGCCGTGGCCAACGGCAGCTGCTGGGTGGGAATTACGCTGGAGGAAACCGCCCTGAAGCGCCAGCAGGCGGGCGACAGCATTGCCCTGATCTATCCGGAGGACGGCACCAGCCTGGTCCCGGACGGCAGCGCCCTGGTCAAGGGGGCGCCCCATCCGGAAAACGCCCGGAAGTTTCTGGACTTTACGGCCAGCAGCGATGTCCAGCAGCTGCTGGCGGACCTGTACCGCCGCTCCGTCCGCACGGATGTGGCCCCCTCCCCGGATCTGCCCGGCCTGGACACCCTCGCCCTGGTGGATTATGACATCTCATGGGCCAGCCAAAACCACGACGGGGTGCTGATGTCCTGGGCCTTCTATCTGGACAGGAGGGAGACCCCATGAAGCGCTTTCTTTTTTCCTCCTTCCGAAACCGGCTCTTCGCCGCCTTCCTGGCCGCCTCTCTCATCCCCCTCTTCATCTGCTCGGCCCTGCTCCTGCAGATCTTTCGCCTGCAAATGACCAGCCAGGCCCAGCAGGAGGCATCCGACTCCCTGGCCGAGCTGGCACAGATTCTGGATCAGGTTTACCTGGATTTCACCCGGATTGCCGCCGCCGTCTCCCTGGACGACACGCTGATCCAGGCGGTTGTGCAGGGCACCCGGGAGAATTCCGAAGTGTATAACCGCTTTCTGGAGGTGACGCAGTCCTTCCGGGACAACGCCTGCTTTGATCTGTATGACCGCCGGGGCGGCTGGCTCTACTCCACCCGGAACCTGCCCCATGACGATCCGCTCTCCACCCGGTGGGGGGTGCTGTACGCGGCGGAGCAGCAAAGAGAGGTTGTGTTCTCTCCGCCGGAGGACAGCGCCTCCAGCGGCCCCTGTCTGCTGGGGGCCGCTCCGCTGCTGGACGGCAGCGGAGAGATCGCCGGCTTCCTGCTGATCCGTCTGGAGCAGTCCGACCTGAACGACCTGCTGGGCGGGGCCGTGGGCACCAGCAACAATCTGCTGCTGCTCAGCGCCTACTGGCGGCCCGTCTACTGCTCCCAGTCCGGCCTGTCCGTCTCCCTGGCCAACACTCTGCGTCAGCGCCTGCTGTCCGGACAGCCCCTGAACAGCCGGTCAGAGGCGTTCACCTACACGGTCTCCCACCACCCCTCCACCGGGCTCTACATGGTCCTGGGACAGCCCCAGATGTTTACCCGGGACACTATGGGCCTGCTGTACACGGTCAGCGCCTCCTGCGCCCTGGCCTGTCTGGCGATCTCCATCCTGATGAGCCTGACCCTCAGCCGGCAGATGTTCCACCCCATCCAGCGCCTGCACAAGGCCATTGAGGCGGTATCCCACAACAACCTGGACGTCTATGTCCCCTCTGAGCACAACGATGAGCTGGGGCAGCTGGCGGCTCGGTTCAACGAGATGCTCATCGCCCTCAAGCACAATCAGGAGCAGCTGGTGGAAAATCAGAAGGAGCTCAACGAGGCCCAGATCCGCATGCTCCAGGCCCAGCTGAACCCCCATTTTCTCTGCAACACCCTGGACACCATGAAGTGGATCAGCAAGATCAACAAGGTGCCCCAGGTGGCGGTCATGTCCACCAACCTGGCGGACATCCTGCGCTTTTGCGTCTCCCCCGACGAATTTGTCCCCCTGCGGCAGGAGCTGGAAATTTTAAACCGCTATGTGGAGATTCAGCGCATCCGCCTCTCCGGCACCTTCACGTTCCGGCCCCTGGTGCCTTTGGAGCTGGAGGCCTGTCTGGTGCCCAAAATGATGCTGCAGCCCATTGTGGAAAACGCCATCCTCCACGGATTGGACGGCGTGGAAAACGGCGTCGCGGAGATCCGCGCCTGGGCCCGGGACGGAGTATTGACCATCCGGGTGACGGACAACGGACGCGGATTCCCGCCGGAGCTGGAGGGCCCCTATGCCCGGCGGGACCGGGAGCTCTCCCGGGGGCACCTGGGGCTTTACAACGTGGACACCATTCTGCAAAAATATTACGGGCAGGGCTTTGGCCTGTTTCTGGAAAACTGCCCGGACGGGGCGGGCGCCGCTGTGACGGCCACCCTGCCCCTGCGGTACGAGGAGGAGGAACCCGTCCCATGTTAAAAGTATTGGTCGTGGAAGACGAGGAGTTAATCCGAAAAGGCATTGTGCTGGCTGTGGATTGGGCCAGTCTGGACTGCGTGGTGGTGGGCGAGGCCTCCAACGGCGAGGAGGCCCTGGCCGCGGTGGAGCGCCTGTCCCCCTCCCTGATTATCACGGATCTGAAAATGCCCCGCATGGACGGCATCGAGATGCTCCGCCGGCTTCGGGAGCAGGGCAATCGGGTCTATGTCATCATCCTCACCGCCTATGACAGCTTCACCTATGCCCAGAGCGCCCTGCGCCTGGGCGCGGTGGATTTCCTGCTGAAGCCCTTCCATGACGGGGACCTGGAGCAGGCGGTGCTCAACCTGCAAAAGCGCATGCAGGCGGAGGACAGCGCGCAGTCGCCCCCGGTTCTGGGCCTGAAGAAGGGGGACAAGAGCAAGTATGTGCTGGAGGCCATGGATTATATCGGCAGCCACTACAACGATCTCGGCATCAGCGAGGGGCATTTGAGCCACACCTTCAAAAAGGAGACCGACTACACCTTGCTCAACTATCTCACCCGGTACCGCATCTACAAGTCCATGGAGCTGCTGCGGGACTGCCGGACGAAGATCTATGAGGCGGCGGAGCAGGTGGGCTATAAGGACATCACCTATTTCTCCGCCACCTTCAAGCGGGTTGTGGGGGTATCCCCCTCGGAATACCAGGACACCTGCCGGTGAAGAAAGGGAGTGCATTCCACTATGATTGAGGGAATTTTGTTTGATCTGGACGGCGTTTTGGTCAGCACGGACGAGCTGCACTACCTGGCCTGGAAGCAGCTGGCCGACCGGCTCGGCATCCCCTTCAGCCGGGAACAGGGGGACCGCTGCCGGGGGGTGTCCCGCATGGACAGCCTGGAAATTGTGCCGGAGCAGG
Source organism: uncultured Oscillospiraceae bacterium (assembly GCA_944385465.1). Taxonomy (GTDB): domain Bacteria; phylum Bacillota; class Clostridia; order Oscillospirales; family Oscillospiraceae; genus Enterenecus. The sequence continues at coordinate 16,397 of CALWXH010000035.1, forward strand.
CCGGGCGCCCCTATTCCCAGGCGGAGAAGGAGGCCTTCGCCCAGGAAAAAAATCAGGCCTACCGCGCCATGCTCTCCAACCTGTCCCCCGCCGATGTGCCCGGGGAGGTGGTTCCCACTCTGAAACAGCTGCGGCAGCGGGGCTATCGCCTGGCCCTGGCCTCCGGCAGCAAAAACGCGGGCCTGATTCTGGAGCGCACCGGGCTGGGCGCCTGGCTGGACGCCGTGGCCGACGGCACCTGCATCCGCCGCTCCAAGCCTGACCCGGAGATTTTTCTCACCGCCGCCAGGCTCCTCGGCCTTCCCCCCAGCCGCTGCGCCGCGATGGATGACGCCGTGGCCGGCATCCAGGCGGGGCGGGCCGCCGGAATGCTCACCATCGCCATTGGGGATTCCGCTGTGCACCGCGCCGGGGCATATAACCTGACGCGCTTTGACCAGCTTCTGGAGCTGTTTCCCGGGCCGGGAGAGGAGGGGGCGCTGTGATTCGCCTGATTGCCTGCGACATCGACGGCACCCTGCTGCCGGAGGGCAGCACCGGGCTGGAGCCCGCCGTGTACATCCAGATTCGCCGTCTGTCCGAGCGGGGGGTATTTTTCTGCCCCGCCAGCGGCCGGCAGTACAGCAGCCTGCGCCGCCTCTTCGCCCCCGTGGCCGGCCGGCTGCCCTTTCTGTGCGAAAACGGCGCGGTGGTCTTCGGCCCGGGCAGTCCGGGCCCCATTTTAAGCAAAACTGAGATGGCGCGGGAGGCGGCGCTGGAACTGTGCCGCGACATTCTGGCCCAGCCCCGGTGCGAGGTGCTGATTTCCGGGGCCAACACCAGCTATCTGTGCCCGAAGCAGGGGAATATCGTCACCCTGGTGCGGGACTTTGTGGGCAACAATGTGGCGCTGCTCTCCGCGCCGGAGGAGATGCCCGAGGCCATTGTCAAGGTCTCTGCCTACTGCCGGGACGCGGCGGCGGACATGGTCCCCCTGCTGGCCCCCCGCTGGAGCACCCGGTTCCGCTCCGCTGTGGCCGGGGCGCACTGGCTGGACTTCACCCTGGCCGACAAGGGGACCGGCCTGCGCCAGCTGTGCGCCGCCCTTCAGATCCCGCTGCGGGACGTGGCGGCCTTTGGGGACAACTACAACGACGTGCCCATGCTGGAGCTGGCCGGAACCGCCTATTTGATGGAGGGCGCGGCGGCGGAGCTGAAGGCGCGCTTCCCCCGGCACTGCGCCCAGGTGGTGCCGGAGCTGGCCCGCCTGGCGGATGCACTGCCCCCACGGATTTAGGCTGCGCCCCAGGGAAAACCATTCTGCCGCACCCTATTTCAAAATGCCCCGGACGCCGCAGCGGGCTGCACGGCATTTTCTCCCTGACCCTGTCATACAATGAAGGCAGAGAAACGGCAGCACGCCGTTTAGGGGAGGGGTTTTCATGGATTGTTCCAACGCTTCCGAGCGCACACAGACCGTATGGCAGGTCTCCCGCCTGTACACGGGGGAGCGGGAGCCGGAGGCCCTGCTGCTGACCCTGATTCAGGCTCATGACAGCTGACGGCCTTCTCCGGAAGGGGGAAACGCGGGCCGCGGCAGTCCTATGGAACACGGCGGGCTATCTGCGCCTGTCCCGGGAGGACGGGGACAAGGCGGAGAGCGACAGCATCGCCAACCAGCGCAAGCTTCTGGAGCAGTATTTGCAGGCCCACCCGGAGCTGCGCCTGGCGGACTTCTATCAGGATGACGGCTATACCGGCACCAACTTTGACCGCCCCGCCTTCCGCCGCATGGAGGAGGACATTGCCCAAGGGCGGGTCAACTGTGTGCTGGTCAAGGACCTGTCCCGCTTCGGCCGGGACTATATTGAGGTGGGCCGGTATCTGGAGCGGGAGTTTCCCGCCCGGGGGGTGCGCTTCATCGCCGTCAACGACCACGTGGACAGCGAACAGGGGCGGTATGACATGCTCCTGCCCATGAAAAATATCTTCAACACCCAATATGCCAGGGACATCTCGGACAAGGTCCGCTCCGCCATCCAGAGCAAACAGCGCCGGGGCGAATTTGTGGGGGCCTTTGCCAGCTATGGCTATCAAAAGGACCCGGCAAACCACAACCACCTGATTCCGGACCCGCCGGCGGCCCAGGTGGTGCAGCGCATCTTTGATCTCTTTGAGCAGGGGCACGGCAAGGTCAAAATTGCAAAGCTGCTCAACGCCGAGGGGATCCCAAGCCCCAGCGAGTACAAGCGCATGCTGGGGGAGCGCTACCACAACGGCCGAAAGCTGGACCAGACCGCCTACTGGACCTATGCCACCATTCACCGCATCCTGCAAAACCAGATGTATGCGGGGCATATGGAGCAGGGCCGCAGCAGCCGGCCGGCCATGCACGGGAAGGCCCGGCAGCTGGATCGGGCCGCCTGGACGGTGGTCCCCGACACCCACCAGGCCATCATCGGCCAGACCCAGTGGAACCGCGTGCAGGCGCTTTTGAAACAGCGGACCCGGACGCCGGACTTTCCGGCCAGCCAGAGCCCCTTTGCCGGGTTTCTCCGCTGCGGCGACTGCGGACGGGCCATGGTCAAAACCAAGGGCGCCGGCGGAATTTATTACAGCTGCGGCTCCTACAAGCGGTACGGCCCCACGGTGTGCAGCAAGCACAGCATCGCCCACGGGACTCTGGAGCAGATTGTGCTGGACGATTTAAACCGTCTTCTGGCCCGCATCCCGGATCTGCCGGCGCTGGTCCGAAAGGCCCGTGCCCGGCCCGCCCCCCGGAGCGCCCCCCGGAGCGCCCCGGGGGACGCCGGCCGGCTGGCTGACGGGCTGAACCGGCTCTACCGGCTGAAAAAATCCGCTTACGAGGACTTCCGGGACGGCCTGCTCAGCCGGGCGGACTATCTCCGCTACAAGGAGGACTACGAGCGCCAGGAGCGCGCCCTCTCCGCCCAGCTGGAGCAGCAGAGGGGGCAGGCGGAAACGGCTCCGACCCACCGGCCCTGGATCGAGTCCCTGCTCCGCCAGGGGAGGCTGACCGTTCTGGACCGGATCACTGTGGCGGAGGCGGTCCGGCAGATCCGCATCTTTCGGGACGGCCGGATTGAGATTACTTACACCTTCTCCGATGAACCGGAGCCCCAGAAGGACTGAGAGGGGGGAGTGCCAAACAGGCACTCCCCCCTCAGCTTGTCGAAAAAGCCCTCCCGCAGGGAGTTCCTGCGGCCGCAGCCGCAGGAATAAAATTCAATCCGTCATTTCCGGCGGCGTGTACGTCGGAAATGACACCTCTCACGCAAGGCGGGACGACTTTTCCGCATGGAATCGAGTCCCGCCTGCGTGCTTGCTTTCTCGGAAAAGCGGCGAAGCCGCTTTTCCGAGAGTCCCCGCTTCGGAGCTCCGGCGCCGCTGTCTCACATCACCCCAGGCCGCGTCGAAGGAGATAGCCACCATCTTCTGGTCCCGCTGGACGCAATAGATGGGCAGCTGCCGTTTGGTAGCCGCCGCGCTTACCACCTCCGGATAATTGACGATGTAGAACATGGCGGCGGC
>CALWXH010000036.1 GCA_944385465.1 uncultured Oscillospiraceae bacterium
ATCAAGTATTTCAATTCGCGCCCCCGCATGGGGGCGACCTCTCGCCCGTACTCTGAAATCAAGGCAGAATATATTTCAATTCGCGCCCCCGCATGGGGGCGACCGCAGGAAAAGCGCTGTTTGCAGACTGGTCAGTAATTTCAATTCGCGCCCCCGCATGGGGGCGACAGCTGCCGGTGCTCTGGGTGCGGGTGCAAAAATATTTCAATTCGCGCCCCCGCATGGGGGCGACATCCGGCTGCGTCCCAGAAGTGCCTGGAAGAGATTTCAATTCGCGCCCCCGCATGGGGGCGACAGCAAATTCACACAAAAGCGAATTGCTGCGTATATGCAAAACAGCGAAATAAAAGATCGCATTTGTAGTCTCGAATTCGCTGATGCATAAATATGACAAACAATGCTGCGCAATTTCATTTGATTCGCACAAATACAGCCTTCGGATCGCTGCGCCGACCTGCCGGCATTTTCTGTACTATACCGGTTGGCGCAGATATGATTTACAAGAGCAGCGGCTCTCCGGTCTGTATTGGGCCAGTCCGGCCCATAGCGGTGATCCGGTTTTGATAATTGTTTCCGAGACGGTAGAAACGCACGGAATCCTGGTCGAGGTCGATCACGCCGGAGAGCTCCGATTTCAGCACGGCCAACTGGGCGGCGTCTACCAAGACCTCAAATACCGAGTTCTGTACCCGCAGCCCATAGCGTTCACAGAGCTTTGCCACCTTGCGCAGCCGCTTTTGGCCCGCGGCGCTGGATGTGTTCACGTCATAAGTCACCAGTACCAGCATGGGCTACCTCCAGACAAAGGGCGGGTAGCAGTCCAGATCGCCCCGCAGGACCCGTGCAAACAGCATGGCCTGGGCGTAGGGAATTAGACCGATCTGTATCTTCTCGCCGAGAAACGGATGGAGGATTGTCTCGCCTTTGCGTTTTTGCCATGCGGACAGCACTGTGCGCCGGCCTTTCTCATTAAGATAGACTGCCTCCTCGTTCTGCTCAAACTGGGCATTGGAAAGTTGTTTGCGGTGGAACAGGGTCAGCACAAACCGATCACACAGCGGTCCCCGCAACTCCTCCATCAGGTCCAGGGCAAAGGACGGCCGGCCGGGCCGCAGGGTATGGAGATACCCTGCGGCAGGATCCAGACCCACCGCTTCCAGTGCAGACTGTACCTCCCGGCGCAAAAGAGTATATACGAAGGAGAGGGCCGCATTGACTTCATTTCGGGGCGGTCGGCGGCTACGCGCCTCAAAGCGGAAGGAACATGCTTCCCCCAGCATGCGGTCAAAACAGGAAAAGTAGACCGTTGCGGCAACACCCTCAATACCGCGCATGGTATCGATGCTCTTAGCATCGTTGAGCGTCTTTGCCAACTCACTGAGGCGAGCAGCGGCATCATACAGGGTTGGCTCATCGCCCTCCTCGTTCCGGGCGGAACGGAGTAGTACTGCTTTGCTGTTGCGCAGCTTAGCCATCAAAAGGCTACGGACGAAGGCAACAGAAAAATCCGGGTCGTTTAGGCTTTCGTACTGCCGCTTGCGCAGCAGAACATTACCGCTGACCGGGCCCTCTACTCGGGCCAAGAATCGCCCGCGCTCCGACAGGAACACCAGGGAGATGCTGCGTTCTGCGCAGAAGCCAATTAGTGGCGTAGAGACCGTTGTCTTGCCGAAGCATACGATAGCCTCAATGCTTAGGGCAGGAACCGATACTTTCTCCGTTTCGTCGATTTTGATACAGATAGTCTCGTTCCGACAGAAAAGATAACTGTCCGGCGTCAGTACATAGAGGGTGTTCAGCAGTTTTTTCACAGCGGTTCCACCTCCATGGCCTCTTTTGCCAGCCGCCGGCAGTATTCTCCGGCGGAAGTCTTTACCTTTGGCATACAGTACTCCTGAATGGAGCAACGCCTGCATTTGGCGCCGTACTCCGCCGGTGGGATGCTGTGTGTCTCCCACAGCTTCCACAGGACCATCGCGCGAGCAGTCACATCGGACCGGAGCTGGTCGGTGAATTCCACCTCCATGCGCCGGTGGGCGGAGATAAAGAACAGGGCGCCGCAAGGGATCTCTGTGGAGAACATCTCCTCTAGGCACATGGCCTGGGCGCAAAGCTGGATCATGTAGGACCGCTCCTCTCGCACGGAGCCGTGCTTGTACTCAATGGGATAGAGCCTGACCGGAAAGTCGGCAGCCTTGATACTACATCCCAGCTCCCAGCGCTGAGCCTCTATACAGTCGCACTTTCCCCACACCTGCATCGCGTCAGAGAAAACTGTGTATTCATAGAGCTTCAGTTGATTGCCCCGCCGTTCCACCCGGGCGTCGTGGACCCGGCTGTGCTCTGACCGGCCCTTAGCTGTGTCGGCATTTTCCGCCCAAATCCGCTCATTCAGGAGAAGCGCCGCCCGGCGGGGGCAGTAGTCTACCTGGGACAGCCAGGAGAGGGGCAGGTAATCCCGGTCATCCAAGGTGGAACCAGTCCTCTCCGGCAGGAAATTCGCCCCAGCAGACAGGCCCGTAGGGGTTGCTCTGGAAACCTATCTCCACGCCCGCAGGGACGCGGCTGACGTCTACTGCCGCATCGTAATCCCGGTAGCTTCTCGGGATCTTCACATCAGACTTTTTCTGGACGTGGACCAGCTCAAAGAGCTTGTGGGCGGGGGCGCAGCCCAGTTTGGCCTGACGCGCCCGCTGGGTTTCGTCGGTGTCGGTGCCCACATGCTTGAAGATGATCAGGGGAGACACCACGGACATCTCACCTTTACTGGCGGAGTGGTCATGTTCGTACATATTCAGGATGGCCTCAAACAGGGCTTTGAGGTCGTTTTCGTCGAACCCGGTCTCCGCCGCCAAGTTGGCGCTGATGAAGCCCCGGATCTCATAGAGACCGAAGGGGATCAGTTGTTTGCGGCCCATGGTGCGAAGCTTATCCTCTGCGGTTTCAGCCTCCTTTTTCAGATAATCTTCCACCTTGCCGTCTTTGATGATATCGGCCACCGCCATGCGGGTGATGGAGATGTCCATGGGTAGCACTGGGTCCAGGCTCTTGCCAAAGGTGAGCTGGACCGGTCCACGGACCTGACCGGCGTTGGGACCGGTGGACATGACAGCGCCGAAGGCACGCACATCGTAAAAGAGCTCGCAGGCTTTTTTTCGGCCAGCGTATACCGCTTCTTTTTCCTTGGCACAGTCCTCTACACCTGCGGCCCGTTTGGCCTCCGCGATGTGGCGGTTCAGGTTGGTGGACTGCTGTACGATGATGTTCATGCCTGGCTGCCCGGCAAAGGCGGTCTGGATGTAGTTGCGGATGCGGCGCTTGCTGGCTACATCGGTGATGAAGCCCTGCATGGTCTGGGGGTCGATGCGGGGGGTGTTGCCCATGTCAGGATCGCCGTTGGGGTTGGCGTTGATACAGGCGACGTAGTACATGAATTCGTAGCGATTTTTGATAGCCATGATCTTCTCCTCCTCAGTCAGATTTCTTTTCTGCGATGACTGCCTTGTGCACAAGCCAGTCTTTGTTTATTCTGGCGCACATCTGATAATAGCCCAGGGCGAAGTAGGCCTGCTGTTCTGGGTGCAGAACGGTTGGAATGTCATCTCCTATGGCGCAGGCAACCTGATCGCGCAGACCGGTTAGCTCCTCCTCCCACCAATAGCTATCGATCTTACCAATATGATAATTGGACATCCGGGACAGCTGACCGAGCACCAGCGCTGGGGTCTGGATTGCTGAGGCATAGTAGCGGTCGATCAGGCTGGCGTTCACGTCCGGCATGGCGCGGTTCTGGATCGCGCCATACACGGCCACCAGCGCGCCGCAGTGATAGGCGGGTTCCGGGTGCTTTTCGTTGTACTCCAAAGAAAGGACCTCCTTTTGACATCTTTTTCGCTCCCGACGGCACAGCCAGGCCTTCAGCCACTGGCAGGCCCAGGGATCCGGCGTTTTCCGGCTCTGATCTTCATCCCCGGCGGCAAACATCTGGGAGCGGAGATAAGCCAGCGCCCGGCTGGCCACTGCGTCGGGGAATTGCGTGTTATTGAGAATGGCGTTGATGATGGCGGGGGTCAGACCGGCCAGCTCCTTTGCCATGCGGTCAAAGATATTCCGGTCGGAATTCTGCCGGGACAACAAGCGGATCAGCCGGGCCGCCAGTTTGGCGGGCTTCATTTCACTGGTACCTGCGCTGTTGATGAGGCGCAGGTCATCTTCCCACTGCCTGAGATGTTCTGTCAGCTGCCGGTAATTTCCCTCCTGATAAGAGCGTATCATGACGCGGCCATTCACGCCACTGAGCAGCAGGATGTAGTATAAGTTAGGCAGATCATGGACCGGCGCGCCGGTTTTTACGCTGTTGACCAGTATGTCCGCCTGACGGCGGGCTTGGCTGGGATTTTCATCGGGCGGCGTATCTTCCTCGCTGTTGCCGCTATCCTCATCTTCGTCAGGAATTGTACTGGCAAAAAGCTGTTCAAGTTCATCATCCTTTGTCTCGATGGGCTTATCATACCAATGAACAAATTTCATTCCAGCCAGAACCGGAGCGCCGGTCAGCAGGTCATCCAGCGCCGCCTTCACGCCGGCGAAGGCTTCCTCGGATACAGGTGCGTTGGCCGCCTGCTTTAGACCGTAGGAGCAAAAGGCGTCCTTATCGAAGCAAATCAGCGCATCGCCCCGGGCGTGCCCACCGACGACGGAAAGACCGGAGATGGGCGGTACAGTTGCCAGCGGTACGGTGAGCTGCCCTGTAATCAGGCAGGGGACTTTGCTTCCGGCAGAGCGGAACTGCTGGCGAAATTGGAACCACCAGTTCTTCACGGACTCCAGTTCCAGAATGTTCTGACCGTCTACCATGAAACTGATCACTTTAGCTCCATCCAGTTTCATCTGATCCAATTGGGCGGAAACAGCGGCTACAATATCCGCATCGTCCATCGCATTCAGGCAAAACGCTAGCCGGGGTTCCACTTTGACGGCATCCGCCATGGCTTCCCGAAAGTACGTAGCTTTGGCGGCGTACTTCTCTTGTTGCTTTTCATCGTCCGGGAAGAGAATACAGCGTTTTTCTGCCAGCACGTTGCACTTGTCCCCACTGTTTGCCATGCTACCGATGTCTGGGCAAGGGACCTTTTCCTCCTGCCCCGGCACAATGCCGAGGAATTTCCCATCTTTTGAAAGAGAGACATAGGCGCGGACATTCTTTTTGACATAGCCGGCGGGCAGGATCAAATCTTCCCGAAGGGCATAGTCATACAGCGCTTTCAGCATACGGTATCTCCTTTCAGGACCTCCGGGCTGTCATAGGGCGGGACCTGGATCACGCCCTGACGCATCACACAGTGATACAGGGACAGGCGGGGGCGGGTTTTCTTCCGCACCTCACAGTCGTACAGATCGAAGATGTCGTAGACCATCAGCCCCAGATCCATGTCTACCGGGATGGGTATTGGCCCGTTCTCGCAGTCTCCCTCCTGAAAATAGGCCACAAACTCTTTCAGGCCAAGTGCCGGTTGCACAAAGGCTTTCCCGCCTCGGATCCGCCGCAGGGCTTGTTCATATAGTTGCGTCTCTGTGCCGGTAAAATCCGACCGGGGGCAGATGCTGGCAGCAAAGCGGTAGCGGACGTCCCGTAGTGCCACCGTCTGCCGCTGGGTGCGGTCCTCATTGGTGAAGATGGGCTTGTCCTTCACTTTGGATTTGACCTCGTTCCGCTTGAAGCTGATATAGCGGATGGGATTGAGCACCTCGATCCGGTTGACCTGCCAGAAAAACTCCTTTGGTTTTGAGTAGATGCTGGACAGGATGCCACGCACCGCCGACGGCGTGGGTACGGGGTAGGTCAGGCGCTCCACTTTACCGTCTGGCATTGAAAAACAGGCAAAATCACCCCAGACTTCTAAAACGACTTCCAAAACATTCACCTCCGTGTTCCTGCCCGTGTCCGTGTTGGACGCACAGGCAGGGATCATAATTTCTATTTTTCAATTCTCAGCAAATTTGCTGTCATAGACATTATAAATAAATTCTGTGGAATGTCAATACAAAGTATTGCTTGCAAAATAAAAGCATTGCTACAGTCTTGGCTGCACCTTCGTGTCACGCCAGGTACATATCGTCACCGATTTCAGGAGCAGCCAATTGAAGTCCCATGTCAGGTTGATAGCATCTCTCGTGGCCAGTGGTCAGAAGATAAAAATCACTCTTCTCCGGCGCCTCCGCCCCTCTTCTGCGCCAGGGGATCTGCTCGCAGTGTTGCTGAACCAGATCTTCATGGAAGCTGGACACCGTGATGGGCGCCGCTGCCTTGATCAGTGCCGGGGTTACGCCCTCTGTCTCAGCCTGTTGGCGGATGGTCTGGAACAACGTCTGGTCGTAGGGAACGACCACCTGGATGCCCTGTTTTTTGATCAGCTTATATTCCTGTTCTACTGTCTCATAATCCTCCGCTGCGATGGCTTTTGCCAATTCCTTCTTGTCTTTGATGTCATGGAACAAACGACGATAGTATTCCGCAATAATCTCGGGGTTGTGAATATCTAACACGCTATCGGACCACAGGAGCTTCACAATCTCTGCCCCCCTCCGGTAAGCGTCGCCGGGATAGATATTGCAGTCATCATCCGGGATGAACACCGTCACCACACCGCCGCCGGGCGCCGTCCCGTTGCGGTTGCAACGGCCCGCCGCCTGAATAATAGCTTCCAGGGGTGCTAGGGCCCGGTACATGGACTGGAAATCCAGGTCCACGCCAGCTTCGATGCACTGGGTGGCTACCACACGGCAGGGGAGCTCTTGCCGAAGCCGTTCCCGGATTGTATCGATGACAGCGCTTCTGTGAGCCGGGCAAAGGTCAGTAGTCAGGAAAAACAAGCTGTCTTGTTCTTCTTTTGGACACGCATTTTGCAAAGCACGAAACAACTGTACGGCGTGGCGCCGCAGGTTGACAATGGCACAGACGCTGCTCTGTCCGGCCATCTCCGCCGCAATCTCCGCGAGGGGTGTAGGACAGTCCAGTTTCCAGCACACACGGGTCCGCCGCAAGGCTGCATAGTACTGTCTTCGGTCCGGCAAGATCTCACGGGGCTGCCAGTTCTTCAGCTCTGGCAGAGCGGAAAAATCCGGCTGGGTGGCGGTGGAGAACACCATGGTGCAACCATAGACCTCACACAGTGCTGCCGCTGACCGCATGGTGGTTGCGGCGAGATCAGCGGGCAAGCTCTGAGCCTCGTCAAACAGAATCACGCTTTGGGCGATATTATGGAGCTTCCGGCAGTCCTTTGGATGAGCGGAAAACAGGCCTTCAAAAAAGCGGACGGACGTTGTGATGATAAAGGGAGCGTCCCAGCGAGCGGCCAATTCCCGTTGCTCTTCACTCAGGCGGCTCTGACTGTGGTCTGCGAGAATATGAGGGACCAGCTTCTCATATTCCCGCTGGCTCTGTTCCGTGAGGGTCAGGAAAGGAAGCACCAGGATAATGCGCCGCTTCCCGTGGGCAGCACAGTGGCGCAGGGCAAAATGTAGCAAAGCCATGGTCTTTCCCACGCCGGTGGGGGCCGTTAGGGTAAATAGACCGGAAGGTAATTCTCCGGCATCCCCGCAACGCCGGAATACCTCGTCACGGATGGAATTCAGGCCTTTGTCCGAATTGGATTTTATCCGTAGTTCTTCCATATGGGAGTTCAGCCTGGCCAGCAGTTGGCCCGGCGCCAGGTTTCCGCCCGGTGGCAACGGTTTTTCAGAGGACACGGTGTAATCGGCGTCAACCAGGCAGGAAAAGAGCATTCGGAGCCGGAGCATTTTTTCGTCCGGAGAGTCACCAGAGAAATCCTCCAAAAGCGGAAACTTGAAATACGAGAAATCATTAAAAAAGGCGTGTTCTGCCGCCTGATATTCTGCCGGGCCGATCAATGCGGCCTTTTTCCCGGTCCCGCAGATGCCAGCGCATTTTCCAATCCCGATTTCTGTCAACTCTGGCTTGATATAAGAATAGGCGCGCAGAACACTGTGGTGTGCCGATGTTACAACTGCTACCTGGCAGTATGATGGCATCCGCTTAATTCTTCCGCTACAGAGTAAATAAACTGCCGCGCAGATGGCATGGTCAATGTGGTTGGCCGTTCCATTCAGAACATTCTGAAACGCCTGACTGTACTTTCCAAAGTCATGCAGAAGCCCTGCGACCCAGGCGGAGGACGGCATGTCAATCTCATTGCCAAACTGCCGGGCGAGTTCTGACACATCGTTCAAATGCATTTGGTTTGTGGTTTGATCTCCATTTCTGCCAGCGGATTTTGCATAGTAAACCATCCGGCACCCCCCATTTTTCTCCTGTATCTCCGAGGTGTTTGTTTGAATCTGACCGCATCTGCATCGCTTTACTTCCAATTCAGTTCCTGCTGCAGTCTGGATACGATCTGCTACCTAGCCAGATCAGCCTTCGGCTTTCTCGTGGGACAGGGCTCCTTCTAGTACAGCCGGTAAAAGGGCAGAGAGCCCAGCATCCCTGCACGGCGACAGGCAAGGACAGCTCTTGTGTCCAGGCACTGTAGTCATCCAGCTTCCCCTGGGTCGCCCGGTTGATGCGCCCCCAAAAGGTGCCGGTCTCCGGCGCATCTCCCCGGCTGCCGCCGTCGGGAAGGCCGCCGTGGTGTCCCGCCACAGCAAAAGCCGCAAAGGGTTGTCCAGAGCGTAGACATTCGAATGCCCCAGCAGTGGCGTGGTCCACTTTAGGGCCGCCGTCCAACAGCCGCCGCTGAAATGCGCCGGAGTATTTTCCAAGATCGTGGGCCAGGCCGGCCAATTTACCCTGTTCCGAGGCGTCAAATTCAGCCGCAAAGGCGGAACTGAGACGTGCGGTTCCTTCCAGGTGGGCTAGTACAGTCTGTTCCCGCCCATCTTGCGAAATATGTGCCAAAAGATGTTCCATAACTTTCTCCTGCAAAATGTTTTATTGTTGTCATATAATTACAAAACAAATGATATCAGACTGGAGCTTTTTGCGCAATACTTGGTTAACATGAAATGTTACAAATCAGATCAATCTTGTGTGGAACGATTTGGAATGCTGTGATGTAGATAAATGCACCTGCATTTTATCGGGGGAGGAGGCGATATGATGGCCCAGAAGAACGATGGGAAGAAACCCAAACGGGCGGGCTTTTTCGACTGTAACCGGGACGGGAAAGTCTCGCCCGGTGAGCATAGGAGTGCCGGTCAGATCTTTAAGGACTGCATGCGGTCAACATTTCCTCATCCCGTACCAATTTGATGCGCGTGATCTCTGGCAGAATGAACCAAGGACTGTCCTGGAATAAGGCGCAGGCATCTGCGGATAATATTGGTGGAAGAACTGGCGGGGCGTGTAGCCGGCCATGCGCCAAAGCGGCGCCGCCGCCCGCAGAAACAAATAAAGAGGGGTTCGAAACTATGAAAGCAACTGGAATCGTCAGGCGGATCGACGACCTGGGCCGGGTGGTCATCCCCAAGGAGATCCGGCGCACCATGCGGATCCGGGAGGGTGACCCGTTGGAGATCTATACAGACCGGGACGGGGGCGTGATCTTCAGGAAATACTCCCAGCTGGGAGATGTGAGTGAATTTGCCGCCCAGCTGTGCGACACCATCAGCCGGGTGGCGGGCGCGCCGGCGGTGATTACCGACCGGGACAGCTGCATTGCCGCCGGGGGCGTGCCCCGGCGGGAGGTGGTGGACAAGCGGGTGTCCCCCCGGATGGAGCAGATCATGGAGGGGCGGCAGAGCTTCCGGGCCGCCGGTCAGCCGGTGTACCTGTGCGACGGCAGCGAGAAGTACCAGGTGCTGGTGGCGGTGCCCATCCTGTCGGAGGGAGATGTGCTGGGCTGCGTGGTGTTCATCAGCCAGGGCGAAGGCCCTGCCCTGGGCGAGGTGGAAGTGAAGCTGGCCCAGACGGCGGCGGGATTTCTGGGAAAGCACATGGAGAGCTGAACGCCGCCGGAAGGACGGCGTGGTTCGGCCGCGAGAGTTTCACAATAGAACATTCCCCCGGGGCGGAGGTTTGGCCGCCCCGGGGGAATGTTTTGTCGCTGTCATTTTTCCGGCAGGTAGTCCTCCGGGTCCACAGCCTGGCCGTCCTGATACATGGCAAAGTGGATGTGGGAGGCCCGGCCGCTCTCCGCCACGGCGGTGTTGCCCGCCGAGCCGATGATGGTGCCGGTGTACACCTCGTCCCCCACCTGGACGGTGGGGTTTTCCGCCAGACTGGCATAGAGGCTGGTGAGGCCGTTGCCGTGCTCGATGACCACCGTGGTGCCCATGAGAGGGTCGTCATATACGGCGGAGACGGTGCCCGCCGCCGTGGCCATCACCCGGGTGTCCGGTTCGGCGGCGATGTCCAGCGCGCTGTGGGTGCGCCAGTCCCCCATGGTCTCGTCATAGGCCAGGGCGTCCACCGAGAAGGGGACGATGACCGCGCCGCTCACCGGCCATGTAAACACCAGATGGACCGATTCGGGGGCCTGACTTTCGGCGGGCTGGGGGGTGGACGATGGAGTGGGCTGGGCGCTGGGCTGCTGCGTGACCTGTATGGTGGGCTCAGGCTCGGGCTCGGCGGTGATTTGGGGTCGGGCGGTGGCGGGGGGAGCCGGCGTGACGACGATCTGGGCGGAGCCGCTCACCGGCTCGTCCGAATCGCCGGTGAGCCCCCGCTGGACGCTGCGCACCAGCACGAAGCCGGACAGGCCGATGACGGCCACGCAGGCCAGCACAATGAGATAGAATCCTTTCCCGGTGACAAAGTCGGCGATTTTTTCAAACATACTGGGTTTTCGGTTCATACTAACACCTCCGACCCCTATTGTGGACAGGGGGGAGGAAACTTATACCTGAAAAACGGCCCCGCCCCGCCGTGTTTTTCGCGGCGGGGCGGGGTGGATATCAGAGCGTGTCCAGGGCGGCGGGGGGCGGGAGCAGGACGCACCGCTCCGGCCGGGCGGGATCGTACCGCACCTGCACCGGTTCCCCGGCGGCGGGACAGCGCACAGACCAGTTCAGAAGGTCGCGCCCGGTATAGTGCCGCCCGTCCACCTGATAGGAGAAAGTGACGGCGTGGGGGAAGCGGGCCCCGTCCGCCATGTGGCGGCGCACCGGCTTGGTGTTGACCTTGAGCCACCAGAGGGTGCGGGTGCCGACCACCCGCCCCTGGGCGGGGCGGCCTTGTTCCCGCAGCTGCTTCCGGCCCCGGAGGGCGAGGCGGATGCCGGCCATGGTCCCGCCTCCTTTACTGCTTGGGGGCGGGGGCGGGATCGTCGGTGTCAAAGACGGTCTTGGCGGTGGCGGCCAGCCCGGCCAGCCCCTGCAATTCGCTGGGGATAATGATCTTGGTGGCCTTGCCGTCGGCCACCTTCTGGATGGCCTCCAGGGCCCGGATGGTGAGCACGCCCTTGCCGGGGTCGGCCTCGTTGATGAGCCGGATGGCGTCGGCGGTGGCCTGCTGCACCTTGGTGATGGCCTCGGCCTCCGCCTCGGCGGCCATGATCCGGGCGGCCTTGTTGGCCTCGGCCTCCATGATCTTGGCCTGCTTGGCGGCGTCGGCCCGGAGGATGGCGGACTGCTTTTCACCCTCGGCCACCAGGATCTGGGACTGCTTCTGGCCCTCGGCCTGGAGGATGGCCTCCCGGCGCTCCCGCTCGGCCCGCATCTGCTTCTCCATGGACTCCTGGATGTCGTGGGGGGGCATGATGTTCTTCAGCTCCACCCGGTTGACCTTGATGCCCCAGGGGTCGGTGGCCTCGTCCAGGATGGCCCGCATCTGGCTGTTGATGTGATCCCGGCTGGTGAGGGACTGGTCCAGCTCCAGATCGCCGATGATGTTGCGCAGGGTGGTGGCGGTGAGGTTCTCAATGGCGCTCATGGGCTGCTCCACGCCGTAGGTGTACAGCTTGGGGTCGGTGATCTGGAAGTAGATGACGGTGTCGATCTGCATGGTGACGTTGTCCTTGGTGATGACGGGCTGGGGATCGAAGTCCACCACCTGTTCTTTCAGGGACACGGTCTTGGCGATGCGCTCGATGAAGGGGATCTTGATGTGCAGCCCCACCCCCCACACGGTGCGGAAGGCGCCCAGGCGCTCCACCACGGAGGCCTTGGACTGCTGGACGACCTTGATGTTGGCGGCCAGGATGAGGAGCACCAGCACGATGATGACCACGATGACGATGATGCCGGCATAGCGGCCCAGCAGGGCGGGGGTAGAACCGTAGAGAGCCAATGGTAACATAGCGATTTCCTCCTTATTCTCTTGCTCTTGGATGGCGGATGGGTGTGCGGCCGGTCAGGGGGACGATATTCAGACCCGGGTGTTTTCCCGGACGGGCTCTACAAAGACCTTGACGCCCTCGATGCGCAGCACCTTGACCAGGGCGCCGGCGGGGATGGCCGCACCATTCTGGCTGCGGGCGGACCAGGTGAGCCCGCCGATGGTGACGGCCCCCTTGCCCCGGATGTTGTCGATGGCCTCGGTGACCTGGGCCTCCACGCCGATGATGCGGTCGGCGTTGGTGGGCTGGACCTTGCCGTTGAGATACTTCTTGGCCATGGGCCGCACCGCCAGCAGGCACAGCACGCTGACCACGATGAACAGGGTGATCTGGAGCCACAGCGGCCCGTTGGCCAGGGCGCAGACCAGGGCGGCCAGTGCCCCGGCGGCAAACCAGATGGAGGTCAGGCCCACGGAGATGGCCTCGCCCACGGCAAAGAGGATGAGCAGGCCCAGCCAGATGAGCATGGGTACCATTTCGTCGGACGCTCCTTTCATGAGACTGGCGCTGAAGAGAAGGATCAGCAGGATGATGACGGCCAGGGGAACCAGCCATACCAGCAGCCGGTTGTGGGGGGACAGGTTGGCGAAGAAATTGCCCAGGGCCTTGTTCAGGGACGGGCTGTCCAGGGGCTGCGGGGGCGCCTGCTCCCCGGGGGAGGGGGCCGGCGCGGCAGGGGGGACCTCGTCGGCAAACAGCTCGTCCATGGACACCCCGTAGTGGTTGCAGATGTAGATGATCTTTTCCATTTCCGGGTACCCGCGGGAGGACTCCCATTTGGATACCGCCTGACGGGATACGTTCAGCTGCTGGGCAAATTCCTCCTGGGTCATGCCGGTGCCGCGGCGCAGCGCCTGCAGCCGGTCGCCAAATGACATACGCGAGTCCTCCTTTTCTGCCTCTATGGTAACGGACGGGGCCGGATTTGTCTACCAACTTTAATTTGCGCCGGGTAAAATTTTCGCGCAACTTCAGGTTTCCATGTTCAGGAACCGGTTGGATACAGTATATCATACCGGGCGGGGGAAAGCTACCGCCGGGGGCAAACAAATTCAGGAAAATCATTGCGCCGCTCCGCCTTTTCCGCTATACTGAAAAAAACGCCCTGCGGGGCCGCATGGAAACTGGAGTAGATGACATGGAGCGCGCATTGCGATTTGTGGTCCCCTGCCTGCTGGGGACGGAGGGCCTGACGGCCCGGGAGATGGAGAAGCTGGGCCTGGCGGACGTCCGGGCGGAAAACGGCCGGGTGCTGTGCCGGGGCGGCGCGGGGGACATCCCCCGGCTGAACCTGAACCTGCGCCTGGGGGCCCGGGTGCTGATTGAGCTGGGCAGCTTTTCCGCCCGGAGCTTTGAGGAGCTGTTTGAGGGCACCCGGGCGCTGCCCTGGGAGGAGTTCATCCCCCGGGACGGAAAATTCCCGGTGAAGGGGTACTCCCTGCGCTCCCAGCTCCACGCGGTGCCCACCTGCCAGGCCATTGTGAAAAAGGCGGCCGCCCGGCGGCTGGGGGAGAAATACGGCCTGGTCACCCTGCCGGAGACCGGGGCGCTGTACCAGATCCAGTTCTCCCTGATGAACGACCGGGCCACCCTGATGCTGGACACCTCCGGGGATAACCTCCACAAGCGGGGCTACCGGGCCCAGGGAGTGGAGGCCCCCCTGCGGGAGACCCTGGCGGCGGCCATGGTGGTGCTGTCCCATTATAAAGGGAGGGATCCCTTCTGCGACCCCTTCTGCGGCTCGGGCACCATCCCCATCGAGGCGGCCCTCATCGCCAAAAACCGGGCCCCGGGGCTCAACCGCTCCTTCTCTGCCCAGAAGTGGGGCTGGCTGCCCGTGGGGCTGTGGATGGACGCGGTGGACGAGGCGCTGGACCAGGAGTTTCACGGCAGCTATGAGATCTGGGGCGGGGACATCGACCCGGCGGCGGTGGAGCTGGCCCGGCACAACGCCGCCCTGGCGGAGGTGGATGACATCGTGCGCTTTGAAGTGGCGGACGCCGCCCGGTTCCACTGGGGCGGGTTGCGGGGCAGGGTGGTCACCAACCCGCCCTACGGGGAGCGCCTGATGGAAAAGCGCCAGGCGGAAACCCTCTACCGGGCCTTTGGAAAGGCCTGGGACAAGTTCCCGGAGGGCTGGCAGCTCTACCTCATCTCCTCCCACGACGGGTTTGAGCGCGCCTTCGGGAAGCGGGCGGACAAGAAGCGCAAGCTCTATAATGGTATGCTCCGGTGTGACCTGTTCATGTATGGCGTCCGGTGACCGGCCCGCGGGGGCGGGGGAGAGAAAATCCGGAGAGGATGGAAGCGGGAAGGTGTGCGCTGTGAGACATCTGTTTATCATCAACCCGGCGGCGGGCAAGGGGGAGAGCCGCCGGCGGCTGGAACAGGCCGTCCGGGGGCTGGACTGCCCCTGGGAGATGGCCTACACCCAGAAAGAGGGGGACGCCTGCCGGTACGCCCGCGCGGCGGCGGAGACGGGGAAGCCGGTGCGGATCTACGCTTGCGGGGGAGACGGCACCCTCAACGAGGTGGTCAACGGCGCGGCGGGCTATGACAACGCCGCGGTGACCAACGTCCCCCTAGGGACGGGCAACGATTTTCTCAAGATCTTCGGTCCGGACTGCAAGGCGCTGTTCTCCGACGTGGCCGCCCTGGCAGCCGGGCCCCAGGCCCCCTTTGACCTGATGGACTGCAACGGCAAGCTGGGCATCGGGGTGGTGTGCGCCGGGGTGGACGCCCGCATCGCCGCCGACGTGCACCGGTACAAATCCCTGCCCCTGGTGCGGGGCATCGGGGCGTACATCCTGTCTCTGGCGGTGAACGTGCTCTTCAAAGGGATCCTCCGGCCCATGGCGGTGGAGATGGGGGAGCTGGACTACCGGGGGGAGAACGCCATCATCTGCGTGTGCAACGGCCGGTACTACGGCGGCGGCTTTATGCCCGTGGGGGAGGCCATGCCCGACGACGGGGTGCTGGATATGCTGGTGGTGCCCAAGGTGAGCCGATTCACCTTCCTGCGCCTGATCGGCAAGTATTCCACCGGGCACTACCGGGAGTACCCCCAACTGATCTATCCCCACCACGGGCAGGAGATCCGCTACGCCTCCCTGACGGGGCGGGACGTCACCACGGTGGTGGACGGCGAGGTCATGCGCGCCCCGGCGTTCACCGTGAAGCTCTCTGACAAGAGGGTGAACTTTTTCTACCCCGCCGGGGCCAGCTACCAGCCCACTATGCAGCTTGACAAAGGAAGCCCAAACTGATACAATCAAACTGAGGCAGAATACACAATCGCGGAGACGCACCTGGAAGGCGAAAGGAGGCCTTTTTATGGCGTATCGCATCGTGAAGTGGGGTATGGCGGCCGCGGCCGTCCTCTATCCGGCGCTGGTGCTCCTGCTCCCGGCCGCGGCGGGACTGCGGGGAGACGTGTTCGCCTGGATCTTCTATGGGGCCTACGTGCTGATCACCGTGATGGTGTGGGCCATCGGCGGCAAGGCCACCCGGAACGTGGGCCAGGGCATTGACAAGGACCAGGTGAACCGGGAGGCAAAGCTGACCCGGGATCTCCAGCGCAAGTGGATCTGGATGCCGCGGGTTTAGGGCTGGCGCCCGGAACCGGTTGTTGTGCCTCAACAGGAAGTAAAATCAGACTGGGAAAGAACACCTGGAAAGCGAAAGGAGGCCTTTTTATGGCGTATCGCATTGTGAAGTGGGTCATGGCGGCCGCAGCCGTCCTCTATCCGGCGCTGGTGCTCCTGCTCCCGGCCGCGGCGGGACTGCGGGGAGACGTGTTCGCCTGGATCTTCTATGGGGCCTACGTGCTGATCACCGTGATGGTGTGGGCCATCGGCGGCAAGGCCACCCGGAACGTGGGCCAGGGCATCGACAAGAACGAGGTGAACAAGGAGACCAAGATCACCCAGGAAGTGGAGATGTCCAAAAGCCGCTGGAGCTCTGTGTGAGGGCCGTCGATTTTAGCACTCCGGACCGGCTGTTGTGAATAAAACATGAATTTTTCAAAATCAACCTCTATTTTTTGAAAATAGGGGTTGATTTTTTTGCCCGAAGAGGGTATTATCATACTCGAGCTTAGCACTCTGGAGAAATGAGTGCTAAGCAAAAATGCCGAGCCGTCGCAAGCAGCCCGGCACACCCAAACATCGTTTACAAAAATATTTCCATACAAGGAGGAACCCGTTATGACTCTCAAACCCCTGTCTGACCGTGTGATCCTGAAGGCTGTGGAGGCCGAGGAGACCACCAAGGGCGGCATCATCCTCACCTCCAGCGCCAAAGAGAAGCCCGAGATGGCCGAAGTGGTCGCGGTCGGCCCCGGCGGCATGGTGGACGGCAAGGAGGTCGTGATGACCGTGAAGGTGGGCGACAAGGTGCTCACCAGCAAGTATTCCGGCACCGAGGTGAAGGTGGACGGCGAGGAGTACACCATCGTCCGCCAGAACGACATCCTGGCGATTGTGGAATAAATTCCACAATCGCAATTAGGAATTAGGGATGAGAAATTAGGAATTGATGTTCCGCCTGCGGCGGCCGATTCCAAACGCCCGGCGAAGCCGGTTACCACAATTCCTAATTCCTAACTCCTCATTCCTAATTCAACTTAAGTTTTCTCTAAATTGGAGGTAATGCATTATGTCTAAGCTTATTTGCTACGGTGAGGAAGCCCGCCACGCTCTGGAGCGGGGCGTCAACCAGCTGGCTGATACGGTCAAGATCACCATGGGCCCCAAGGGCCGCAACGTGGTGCTGGACAAGAAGTTCGGTACCCCCCTCATCACCAACGACGGCGTGACCATCGCCAAGGAGATCGAGCTGGAAGATCCCTTTGAGAACATGGGCGCCCAGGTGGTGAAAGAGGTCTCCACCAAGACCAACGACGTGGCCGGCGACGGCACCACCACCGCCACCCTGCTGGCCCAGGCCATCGTCCGGGAGGGCCTGAAGAACCTGGCCGCCGGCGCCAACCCCATGGTCATGAAGAAGGGCATCGCCAAGGCCACCAATGTGGCCATCGAGGAGATCAAGAAGAACTCCAAGCCCGTGTCCGGCACCTCTGACATCGCCCGGGTGGGCGCCATCTCCTCCGGCGACGACACCATCGGCACCCTCATTGCCGAGGCCATGGAGAAGGTCTCCCACGACGGCGTCATCACCGTGGAGGAGTCCAAGACCGCCGAGACCTATTCCGAGGTTGTGGAGGGCATGCAGCTGGACCGCGGCTACATCACCCCCTATATGGTCACCGACACCGAGAAGATGGAGGCCGTGCTGGATGAGCCCCTGATCCTGCTCACCGACAAGAAGATCTCCTCCATCCAGGAGCTGCTGCCCATCCTGGAGCAGGTGGTGCAGTCCGGCAAGAAGCTGCTCATCGTGGCTGAGGACGTGGAGGGCGACGCGCTGTCCACCCTGCTGGTGAACAAACTGCGCGGCACCCTGAACGTGTGCTGCATCAAGGCCCCCGGCTTCGGCGACCGCCGCAAGGAAATGCTGGAGGACATCGCCATCCTCACCGGCGGCACCGTCATCTCCTCCGACATGGGCATGGAGCTGAAGGAGGCCACTATGGATATGCTGGGCTCCGCCCGTCAGGTGAAGGTCCAGAAGGAGAACACCATCATCGTGGACGGCGCCGGCTCCTCCGAGGCCATTGCCGCCCGGGTGGCCCAGATCCGCCACATGATCGACAACACCACCTCCGACTACGACAAGGAGAAGCTCCAGGAGCGGCTGGCCAAGCTGGCCGGCGGCGTGGCCATCATCCGTGTGGGCGCTGCCACCGAGGCGGAGATGAAGGAGAAGAAGCTGCGCATCGAGGACGCCTTGAACGCCACCCGCGCCGCCGTGGAAGAGGGCATCGTGGCCGGCGGCGGCACCGCCTACGTCAACGCCATCCCCGCCGTGGAGGCCCTGCTGTCCACTGTGGAGGGGGATGAGAAGACCGGCGTGTCCATCATCGCCAAGGCCCTGGCCGAGCCCATGAAGCAGATCGCCGCCAACGCCGGCATCGACGGCAGCGTGGTGCTGGAGAAGGTGAAGGACTCCGGCAAGACCGGTTACGGCTTCGACGCCTACAAGGAGGAGTACTGCGACATGATCTCCTCCGGCATCGTGGATCCCACCAAGGTGACCCGCTCCGCCCTGGAGAACGCCGCCTCTGTGTCCGCCATCCTGCTCACCACCGAGGCCCTGGTGGCCGACAAGCCCCAGCCCCCCGCCCCTGCCGCTCCCGCTCCCGACATGGGCGGCATGTACTAAGCCAGAAAATATCCCAAAGCCCCCGGCCTCTGGCCGGGGGCTTTTTCACGGGCTGGGGCTTGTCGGCCGGCCGACTGCAAGGGGTCCCCGCAAAATCGGAGATTTTGTGGGGAGAGGAGGAGCAAGAAAGCGGGTGGAGGTTTCGCCGCCCTTGGGCGGAACCGGAACGGAGCGGACTTTGCGACGACGAAGCCCCCCGCCCCCGCCGCTCCCGCTCCCGACATGGGCGGCATGTACTAAAAAATAGCCGCTGACCCTTGAGGACAGCTGGATTTTCTGTGGCTGGTGTCTCCGATTTACACCAAATCTACACCAATTCAGCGCTTGATAGGCAGAATAACAGCCCGCCGGTTCCGAAAAGAACCGGCGGGCTGATCATGTTTGTGGACCTCCTTGGGTCTCAGTATCGCGGCGATCCTGTCAACACCGGCTGTGTGATCGGACAGGCCGGTGTATCAGGCGTCGTACCCTCTCGAGTCATATACAACGGAGATAGCGCCGCAGAAATGCTGCGCGGGAAATCATTCCCCCAGCCGCCACCGGGCGCTCTCGCTCTGAAGCTCCACCATGCGGCGGTAGAGGCCGCCCTGCTCCATCAGCTCCGCCGGGGTGCCCTGCTGGGCCACATGGCCGTCCTCCAGCACCACGATGTGGTCGGCCCCCGCCACGGTGCGCATCCGGTGGGCGATGACCAACACCGTCTTGCCCCGGAGCAGGCGGGAGAGGGCGGTCTGGACGGCGCTCTCGTTCTCCACATCCAGGCTGGCGGTGGCCTCGTCCAGCAGCACTACCGGCGCGTCCTTCAACAGGGCCCGGGCGATGGAGATCCGCTGCCGTTCGCCGCCGGAGAGGGTGGAGCCGTTCTCCCCGATCACCGTCTGGTAGCCCTGGGGCAGCTTGCGGATGAACTCGTCACATTGGGCGGCCCTGGCGGCTTCCAGCACCTCCTCATCGGTGGCGCCCCGGCGGCCCAGGCGGATGTTCTCCATCACCGTGTCCCGGAACAGCACCACATCCTGGAACACCATGGAGTAGGAGCGCAGGAGGGTCT
>CALWXH010000037.1 GCA_944385465.1 uncultured Oscillospiraceae bacterium
CTGCTCACACTCCCCACTTGTACCCATATCCCCACACGGTGGTGATATAGGTGGGGTTCTGGGGGTCGTCCTCCAGCTTGATGCGCAGCCGGCGGATGTTCACATCCACGATTTTCAGCTCGCCCATGTAGTCCCGGCCCCAGACCGCCTCCAGGATCTCCTCCCGGGACAGGGCCTTGCCCGGATTGTCCATGAACAGCTTGACGATGGAGTACTCCACCTGGGTGAGCTTCACCCGCTTGCCGTTCTTCTCCAGGGTGCGGTTGCGGGTGTTGAGCAGGAAGGGCGGCTGGCTGATCTCACTGCTGTCCCGGGCGGTCTCCCCGCCGGCCCGGCGATAGAGGGCGTCCACCCGGGCGGTGAGCTCCGCCGGGGAGAAGGGCTTGGTCACATAGTCGTCCGCGCCGGTCATGAGGCCGGTGACCTTGTCCATCTCCTGGGTGCGGGCGGTGAGCATGATGATGCCGATCTGGGCGTTGCCCGCCCGGATGCGCCGGCACACCTCAAAGCCATCGATCTCCCCCGGGAGCATGATGTCCAGCAGCACCACCTTGGTGTCCGGGTTCTTGCGGATCTGCTCCAGGGCCTCTTCCCCGGTCCCCGCCTCAATGGTGTCATAGCCCGCCCGCTTCAGGTTGATCACCACAAAACTGCGGATGTTGGGCTCGTCTTCCAATACCAAAACCTTTCTCATTGTGTGACAGGCTCCTTTCCTTTACTGGCTGGACCAGGCCACGGTGATCAGCCGGAATCTCTGGGCCAGCTCCTCCCGGGTGACGCCGCAGTCCCAGACCTCTTCATTCAGGGAGGCGGCATAGATGGTAGAACTGTCGCTGTACAGCACAAACCGTCCGGATCGGTTGGCCCACGCCTCCCGGTTGTTGCCGGTGAGCACATACACCGTCAGGAAGACCTCCGGATCGGTCTCCCCCTCCACGTCGGGCCAGTAGTAGAACACCACCGCCCGCTCGCCCCGGCTGCTGCGGCTGTCGTCCCGGCCGATGGTAATGCTCCCCGGCCAGCTGTCCGGCAGCATCAGATACCAGCCGTCGCTCACCGCGTGATAGGTGGAACAGCTCACCGCGGCGTTGCCGCTGCTGTCAAACTGCCGCCAGTAGATCACATAGTAGACGCTCTCCTGCTCCTCCGTCAGCGGGGGGACCTGCACCGGCAGCGGGATCTCCAGCACCCCGTCGTCGTTGATGTCGGTGGCGGCCACATCGGCATAGGAGCGGAAGGTGGCCGAGCTGATGCCGCTGGCGTCGTCCCGGGTGATGTTGCGCAGGCCGTTCTGGTCCAGCACCAGGATATCGGTGAGGGCGCCCCCCTCCGCCTCGCCGGAGACGTAGATGCAGGGCACTGCGTCCGCCAGGCTCCCGGCCCGGGCGCTGATGCCCCCCACGATATTGTCCGAAAGGAGCGCGGTATAGGTCATGGCCATCACGCCGTCCTGGTAGCGGTAGTATTCCGCCCAGTTGCCCACCACCTCGCCGGTGCTGTTCTGCTGGAGCACCAGCACCTCGCTGCCGTTGCCCGCGTTGCCGTCCAGGTCGCCCACCAGATAGCTGGCGTTGTAGGTGGTGTTCATCAGCTCCATGGCGCCGGTGTCGGTGATGGCATAGGCGGTGAGAATATACACACGGGCGCTCATCTGCCAGCTGATGATCAGCTCCCGCAGTCCGTCCCCGTTCAGGTCCTCGTACACCACGGAGTGGAAGGACGCCCCGTCCCCCGAAATCTCATGGGTGCGCAGGAAGGTGCCGTCCCTGCCCTGGCGGAACAGGCACACCCGCAGGGGCTGCTCCTGGGCGGTGGTGAGGCGGAGGAAGGCCAGGGCAGTCTCCTGGGCCCCGTCCCCGTCCAGATCCATCAGCTGGACGGTGGAGGTATTGCTGCCGTAGTTGATGGTGGCGTACTCCGCCCCCAGCTCATCCATGGCCTCCTGGATGGCCGTCTGCAGGCTGGCATATCCCTCCGGCAGGCTGGGCAGCTGATAGAGGTCATCCGCGGGCCGGAACAGGCAGCCGGCACACAGCAGCGCCAACAGCGCGGACAGCACCAGCAGCCTCACGTTTCGCAGCAGGTCTTTTCTCACACCGCCCCCTCCTTTCCATCGGTCCTATCCCATCCGGGCGCAGACAGTGTTACAGTGTATTGTAACACAAAACTACACTCTTTGACTATGAATTTTTCATAAAATTTCTCTTCCGGCGGCCCGGGAAAAATTTTTGAAATTTGTTCTTTACATTGGGCCGGATTCCTGCTATACTATCTTAGCGTTCACCAAATGCGCCCGTAGTTCAATTGGATAGAGCGTCAGATTCCGGTTCTGAATGTTGGGGGTTCGAGTCCCTTCGGGCGTACCAAAAAAGAAAGACACGACGTAAGTCGTGTCTTTCTTTTTTGGTTCCGGCGGCTCCTGGCCGCCTTCACCCTTCGGTATTTGAATGCTCGGCGGAAATGAATTCCGCCTGCGCCGAGGTTTTCGCCCACGGCGAAAACACTCGTACGGCGCATGAGCGCCGCCCCGCCTTGCGGGGCCCCAGGCCAGGATAGACCGCAAGGTCTATTCTGGTCTTTTCTTTTTGCCGGAGAGTTCCGGCAAGCCCTTCGGTCTGGGGTTTCGCCCCCAGGGCGACCTACTTTTCTCACGGGAGAAAAGTAGGCAAAAGCCCGCTCAGGGGGACAAATCCATCGGACAAAGGGCGTCCTCCAGGATTTGACCCCCTAAGAACCCCCGTTTTACGTGAAAGCAAAATCGGTGCGTCTCTCTAACGACCGGCGCACACCTGCTGACACCCTCGGCGACGCAAGGCGGCCCCCGGCCTTTTGCGCAGGTGACCTGTCACCCTGTTCCACGCCTACGGGCGCCTGCCCATGGTGTTCAAGCCTTCGGCCTGTGCCTCTAACGGTGTGTAGCACCCCAGGGCTATGCCCGGCCAGGCGCCCCGTTGGGGTGCAGATACCGAAGCGTAAGCAGGCAGGAGGCCGGAGGCCGTCGGGGGAACCGGCGCAACCGCGGGTTCAGGACGCCGGAAAGAGAGGAACGCACCCCAACTGAGCGGGGGGATACCCAAGGGGGCGCTCCCTCTTGGGCGCACTTTTGGTGACTTTTCTTGCGTGAGAAAAGTCACCCCAGCGGAGCGTCCCGCCGCCCGCAGGCGGCGAAACCCCTTGCCCTTTGGCCCGCGCCAAAAGGAACTCGCCCTCAGGCGAAACTGAGAACGCACCCCAGCGGAGCGCCCCGGCGCATATTTTGTCAAAATACCGCCGCAAAGACGCTTGACTGCCTGAGATGGCTGTGATACACTACTATTACTGTTGGAGAACAGAAGCTATACGACTGACGGAAGTGGAGCAGACCACATGAAGTATAGCGGGCGGCCCAACCGCCTCAATGCCGACCGTCTGGGCGCGCCTGAATGGGTGCGCCCTTTTTTTGCGCCCCGGGCTGAAATATGAAGGAGGTCATATCCCATGAAAACCGACATTGAGATTGCCCAGTCCTGTCAGATGAAGAAGATCACCCAGGTGGCCCAGGCTGCCGGTATCCCGGAGGAGTACCTGGAGCAGTACGGCAACTACAAGGCCAAGGTGGACTACAAGCTGCTGAAGGACCGGGCGGGCCGGCCGGACGGCAAGCTCATCCTGGTCACCGCCATCACCCCCACCCCCGCGGGCGAGGGCAAGACCACCACCAGCGTGGGCCTCACCGACGGGCTGCGGAAAATCGGAAAGAACGCCGTGGCCGCCCTGCGGGAGCCCTCCCTGGGCCCCGTGTTCGGCATCAAGGGGGGCGCCGCCGGCGGCGGGTACGCCCAGGTGGTGCCCATGGAGGACATCAACCTCCACTTCACCGGGGACTTCCACGCCATCGGCGCGGCCAACAACCTGCTGGCAGCCATGCTGGACAACCACATCCAGCAGGGCAACGCCCTGGGCATCGACGTCAAGCAGATCACCTGGAAGCGGTGTGTGGACATGAACGACCGCCAGCTGCGCCATGTGGTGGACGGCCTGGGGGGCAAGGCCCAGGGCGTGCCCCGGGAGGACGGCTTTGACATCACCGTGGCCAGCGAGGTGATGGCGGTGCTGTGCCTGGCCAGTGACATCCCCGACCTGAAGGCCCGGCTGGGCCGGATGATTGTGGCCTACACCTACGGCGGCAAGCCCGTCACCGCCCACGACCTGAAGGCGGAGGGGGCCATGGCCGCCCTGCTGAAGGACGCGCTGAAGCCCAACTTAGTGCAGACCCTGGAGGGCACCCCCGCCTTCATCCACGGCGGCCCCTTCGCCAACATCGCCCACGGCTGCAACTCGGTCACCGCCACCCGCATGGCCCTGAAGTGCGCCGACTATGTGGTCACCGAGGCGGGCTTTGCCGCCGACCTGGGGGCGGAGAAATTCCTGGACATCAAGTGCCGCCTGGCCGGCCTCACTCCCGCCGCCGTGGTGGTGGTGGCCACGGTGCGGGCGCTGAAGTACCACGGCGGCGTGGCCAAGGCCGACCTGAACCAGGAGAACCTGGAGGCCCTGGAGAAGGGCCTGCCCAACCTGCTGCAGCACGTGGGCAACATCCGGGATGTGTTCGGCCTGCCCTGCGTGGTGGCCATCAACGCCTTCCCCACCGACACCCGGGCCGAGCTGGACCTGGTGGAAAAACGGTGCAACGAGCTGGGGGTCAACGTGGCCCTGAGCGAGGTGTGGGCCAAGGGCGGCGAGGGCGGCCGCGCCCTGGCGGAAGAGGTGGTGCGCCTGTGCGAGCAGCCCAACCACTTCCGGCAGTCCTACGAGCTGGAGCTCACCATTGAGGAGAAGCTGGAGGCCATCTGCAAGAAGATCTACCACGCCGACGGCGTACAGCTGGTGGGCAACGCGGTGAAGCAGGCCCAGCAGCTCACCCAGCTGGGCTTTGACAAGCTGCCCATCTGCATGGCCAAGACCCAGTACTCCTTCTCCGACGATCCCGCCCTGCTGGGCGCCCCCAAGGGCTTCACCGTCACGGTGCGCAACCTGAAGGTGTCCGCCGGCGCCGGCTTCATCGTGGCCCTCACCGGGGACATCATGACCATGCCCGGCCTGCCCAAGGTGCCCGCCGCCGAGAAGATCGACGTGGACGAGAACGGCGTCATCTCCGGGCTGTTCTGAGGCGCGCCATGAGAGCCATCGCCAAAACCTTCGTCTCTGGCATTCTGGCCGGGGCCTGCATCGCCCTGGGCGGCACCGTGTTCCTGTCCCTGGAGAGCAATGTGCTGGGCGCCCTGTTTTTCACCGTGGGCCTGTTCACCATCTGCATGTTCGGCCTGAACCTCTTCACCGGCAAGGTGTGCTACGTCTTTCAGAGGGACAGGGCATATGCTCTGAACCTGCCCCTCATCTGGCTGGGCAACCTGGCGGGGGCCGTCCTCATCGGCCTGCTGGTCCGGGCCGCCCGCATCGGCCCCAACCTGGTGGAGCGGGCCCGGGGGGTGTGCGCGGCCAAGCTCTCCGACGGCTGGCTGAGCCTGTTCCTCCTGGGCGTCCTGTGCAACATCTTCATCTACATCGCGGTGGAGGGCTTCAACCAGAGCCCCCACCAGCTGGGGAAATACCTGTCCCTGTTCTTCGGGGTGATGGTGTTCATCCTGTGCGGCTATGAGCACTGCGTGGCGGATATGTTCTACTTCACCGCCGCCGGGGTGTGGAGCGTGGACACCGTCCTGCGCCTGGTGGTCATCACCCTGGGCAACGCCGTGGGCGGGGTGCTCTTCCCCCTGGTGCGCACCTGGCTGGCAAAGCCGGACGCCCCGGGCTGACCCGCCGGGCCATGCCATCGGAAGCTTTGATCCCAGTTTACAGCGGGAGGGGGCTGCCACTGCGGCAGCCCCCTCCCGTTTTGTATGACGTTTTGGTCGGCGCAGCCTTTCCCTCACTCCAGCACGCGCCCGTCGGTGGAGATGGTCACCACCTGCCAGGGCAGGAACTTCCCGCTGTCCTGGATGGCCTTCCTGGCCGCCTGCTCCAGGCCGCCGCAGCAGGGCACCTCCATGCGCACGATGGTCACCTCCCGGATGTCGTTCTCCCGGAGGATGGCGGTGAGCTTCTCACTGTAATCCACCCCATCCAGTTTGGGGCAGCCCACCAGGGTCACCCGGCCGCGGATGAACCGCTCGTGGAAGTCCCCGTAGGCATAGGCGGTGCAGTCGGCGGCGATGAGCAGCTTCGCCCCCCGGAAATAGGGGGCGTTCACCGGGGCCAGCTTGATCTGCACCGGCCACTGGGACAGGCGGCTGGGCCGGTGGGCCGGGGCGGGGCAGCTCTCCTCCCCCGCCTCCTCCCGCCGGATGGCCCGGGACTGGCTGCCGGGGCAGCCGCAGGGCAGCGCCTCCCCCTGG
This sequence comes from uncultured Oscillospiraceae bacterium, assembly GCA_944385465.1. Taxonomy (GTDB): domain Bacteria; phylum Bacillota; class Clostridia; order Oscillospirales; family Oscillospiraceae; genus Enterenecus. The sequence continues at coordinate 6,375 of CALWXH010000037.1, forward strand.
CGGTGGGCCCCGGCCCGCTTGGCGGCCAGCACGGCGGCCTCGTCATAGGCCGCCGCCTCCCGCTCCACAAAGGTGATGGCCCCGGTGGGGCAGGCGGGCAGGCAGTCCCCCAGCCCGTCGCAGTAGTCGTCCCGCAGCAGCTTCGCCTTGCCGTCCACCATGCCGATGGCCCCCTCGTGGCAGGCGTCGGCGCAGGCGCCGCAGCCGTTGCACTTCTCCTCGTCAATGTGAATGATCTTGCGGATCATGGTATCGACCTCCCCTTTGGTATCTTGCGTTTGCAGGAGGATCATACTATAATTCTCCCTGAGAGTATGTTGTCAAAACAACATTTTGAAAAATTTTTTACGCCGCCTGCCCGGCGGCGGAGAGGAGCCACCATGGACGAGACCGCCCTCAGCCCGCTGCCCCTGTTCCACGGCCTGACCCCGGCCCAGCTCCGGGGGCTTTTGCCCGCCCTGCGCGCCCGGGAGGGCAGCGTTCCCAAAAACACCGTCATCCTCCACGCCGGCGACACTGCCCGCTCCATGGGCCTGGTGCTGTCCGGCGGGGTGCGCGTGGAGCTGGACGACGCCTGGGGCAACAAGAGCGTCCTGTCCCACATCGGCCCCGGCGGCATGTTCGCCGAGACCTACGCCTGCCTGTCCGGACAGCCCCTGCTGGTGTCCGCCGTGGCCGCCCAGGACAGCAGGATCCTGTTCCTGGACGCCCGCGCCCTGCTGGACCCCGCCGACCCCGTCCGGGCCAAGGTGCTGGCCAACCTGCTGCGCATCTCCCTGCGCAAGAACCTGGAGCTGTCCCGGCGCATCCTCCACACCACGTCCAAAACCATCCGGGGCCGTCTGTCCTCCTATCTGTCCGAGCAGGCGCTGCTGGCCGGAGCGGACCGGTTCACCATCCCCTTCAACCGCCAGCAGCTGGCCGACTACCTGGGGGTGGACCGCAGCGCTTTGTCCAACGAGCTGTCCAAAATGCGCCGGGACGGCCTCATCCGGTATAGCCGCAGCACCTTTGCCCTGCTGCGGGAGCTGGAGGTGTGACGCCCGGCGGCTCCGGAGGGCGGGGGTTTTCCCTTTCTTAAGAAAATCTTCATCCCCGGTTTCTTTTCTTTTTCGCCGTTTTCTGCTACACTGTTCCCATCCTGTATCCCGGAGGGCAATCCGCATGGACAAGCAAAAGCGCACCGCCATCCTGCTGTGGGGGTTCACCATCCTGCTGCTGGGTGTCATCGCCCTGCTCCTGTGGCGCACCGGCTTCTTCCAGGCCATCGCCTCGGAGGACACGCTGGCCGCCTACATCCAGGCCTTCACCCCCTGGTCCCACCTGATGTATTTTGCCGTACAGCTCTTTTCCGTGATCCTGGCCCCCATCCCCAGCAACCTCACCGCCGCCGTGGGCGGCCTGCTCTTCGGCACCCTCCCCGCCTTCCTGCTCACCTGGGGGGCGGTGGTGCTGGGCTCCCTGGTGGTGTTCGCCCTGGCCCGCTCCCTGGGCCAGCGCTTTGTGGAGGGGCTGGTGAGCCGGAAGGTGTCGGAGAAATATCTGGACCTGGTGCGCCGGAAGCGGGACGTGTTCCTGCTGCTGGCCTTCCTCTTCCCCTTCTTCCCCGATGACATCCTGTGCATCCTGGCCGGCCTCACCGACATCAGCTGGAAGCGGTTTCTGGTGCTGTGCCTGGTCGCCCGCCCCTGGGGGCTGCTGGTGGCCTGCGCCTTCGGCGGCTCCGCCCTGGACATTCCCATCTGGGCCATGGCCCTCATCGGCCTGGTGGGCATCGCCGTCTTCCTGCTGGGCATGAAGTACGGGGACAAGCTGGAGCAGGCCATTCTGGACAGGCTGAAAAAATGATCCCGTTCCCCAATTTCCGTTCCAGGCGGCAAGGTCCAGCGGCCTTGCCGCCCTTCTCCCGGAGGTGAACACTGGATGAAAACCATCGCGGTCATCGACGACGACCAGCCCATCGGCGACATGCTGGAGGAGCTGTTGCGCCAGGAGGGCTACGGCGTGCTGCGGGCCTACTCCGGCACCGAGGCCCTCTACCTGCTCTCCCGGCACCGGCCCGACCTGATCCTGCTGGACCTGATGCTCCCCGGCCTGTCCGGGGAACAGGTGCTGCCCCGTATCCAGGACATCCCGGTCATCGTGGTCAGCGCCAAGGTGGAGGTGGAGGACAAGGTCCGGCTGCTGCTGGACGGGGCGGCGGACTATGTCACCAAGCCCTTTGAGCCCCGGGAGCTGCTGGCCCGGATCGCCGCCCAGCTGCGCGTCCACGCCGCCCAGCCCCGCTCCGGCGTGCTCACCGTGGGCGGCCTGCGGCTGGACACCGCCGCCCACGCCCTCACGGCGCAGGGCGCTCCCGTCCGGCTCACCAAGACGGAGTACGCCATCCTCAAGCTGCTCATGGCCAACGCCGGCCAGGCCATCGCCAAATCGGTCATCCTGGACCGGATCAGCGCCGACACCCCGGACTGTACCGAGAGCTCCCTGAAAATCCACGTGAGCAACCTGCGCCGGAAGATCCGGGAGGCCTGCGCCCGGGACTGCATCGAGGCGGTGTGGGGCATCGGCTTCCGGCTGGCCTGGGAATAGGGGCGGCCCTCCTGGGTCAAACCTGCCAACGGGCCCGCCCCGGCCCACGGCGCATCCCCATTTCCGCCATCCCTCCCCGGGGCAAAATCTTTCCCAATTCTTTACCCTTTCCTTTACCGCCCTCTTTACCCCTTTGGGATATCCTGTCCCCAGCAAAGCAAGGAGGTATTGGTTATGGAAACTGTCCTTTCCGTCCACGGCCTGTCCAAGTCCTACCGGCACTTTCAGGCCCTGAACGGGCTGTCCCTGCATGTGCCCCGAGGCGCCATCTACGGTCTGGTGGGCCGCAACGGGGCGGGCAAGACCACCCTGATCCGGCTGATCTGCGGCCTGCAAGCCCCCACATCCGGGGAGTATACCCTCTACGGGGTGAGCAGCCGGAACCGGGACATCGCCCAGGCCCGCCGCCGGATGGGCGCGGTGGTGGAGACCCCGTCCATCTACGGGGATATGACGGCGGCCGACAACCTGAAACAGCAGTACCGGGTGCTGGGCCTGCCCTCCTATGAGGGCTTGGACGAGCTGCTACGCCTGGTGGGGCTGGAGGGCACCGGGAAGAAGAAGGCCAAGCATTTCTCCCTTGGTATGCGCCAGCGGCTGGGCATCGCCGTGGCCCTGGCGGGAGACCCGGACTTTCTGGTACTGGACGAGCCGGCCAACGGCCTGGACCCCCAGGGCATCATCGAGATCCGGGAGCTCATCCTGCGGCTGAACCGGGAGCGGCAGATCACCGTGCTCATCTCCAGCCACATCCTGGATGAGCTGTCCCGGCTGGCCACCCACTACGGCTTCATCGACGGCGGCCGCCTGCTCAAGGAGATCAGCGCCCAGGAGCTGGAGGCGGCCTGCCGCAAGTGTGTGCGCCTGAAGGTCACCGACACCGCCGCCCTGGCCCGGGTGCTGGACGGCATGGGGGTGGAGTACACCATCTGGTCGGACAGCATGGCCGATCTCTACGCCTCCCCCAACGTCACCCAGCTGGCCGCCGCCCTGGCCGGGGAGAACTGCGAGATCCTCTCCATCCAGGAGCGGGACGAAAGCCTGGAGAGCTACTACGTCAATCTGCTGGGAGGTGATGGGCATGGGTAAACTGATGAGCGCGGCGCTGATGCGGCTGCGGCTGAGCTGGGTGTTCTGGGGCTGCTTCGCGGCCACAGTGGTCTGCTCCAACTTCGTGACCACCACCGTCACCCTCTCCGGCCCCGGCGGGGAGACCGAGATGGTGATGGGGAACCACCCGCTGGGCTATGTGATGTTTCTGGGTCTGGCGTTGGCGGTATTCTGCTCCCTGTTCCTGGGGGTGGAGCACAGCGATGGGACCATCCGGAATAAGTTCATCGCCGGGCACACCCGCTGCGCCGTCTACCTGTCCAACCTGACCATATGCACGGGGACCGGATGGGTCATGTGCGCCGCCGCCCTGGCGGTGGGGCTGGCCCGTCGGCTGATTTTGGGGGACGGAGGGCTGGAAGCGGCGGAAATTGCCTTTGCCGCCGCCATCTCCTTCTTACTGGCCTTTGCCTACGCCGCCCTGTTCACCCTAATCTCCATGTTGTGCTCCAGAAAGGCGGCCAGCGCAGTGGCCTGCCTTTTGATGGCCCTGGGCCTTCTGATCATCGGTATTGCACTCTACGGGATGTTAATGAATCCGGAATACTATCCCATGACCACCATTCTCCCTTCCGGCGAGATGGTGACCCAAACCATGGAGAACCCCGGCTACGTGGGCGGCTTCTGGCGGACGGCATACGAATTCCTGCTGGACGCCACCCCCGGTGGACAGAGTATCCAGGTGATTGCCGGCTCCCTGACCGAACACGTCCGGCCCTGGCTCCTTCCCTTGTCTTCCGCGGTCATCGGCGGGGCGGCCACCCTGGCAGGCCTGCTGCTCTTCCGCCGCAAGGACATCAAGTGACATCGTCTCTCTTTCCCCAGACTTCCCGCCCCGGGCGGGAGGTCTGGGCCGCGTTCTGATTTCCGCTCAAGGAGGGTGCCCGATGGAAGTCTGGCTCTGGACCGTCATTGCCCTGCTGCTGTGCGCCGTTGCCGCGCTGGCAGGCAAGGTGCTGCTGATGCGCGCCGCCGCCCGGGCCCTGGCCCGGGATTTCGCCCAACGCCTGGACACCGACACCAACACCCTGCTGGACCTGCCCTGCCGGGACGGGGCCATGCGGGAGCTGGCCGACGGTCTCAACGCCCAGCTGCGCCAGCTGCGGGACCTGCGCCGCCGCTTCCAGCGGGGAGATCTGGAGCTGAAGGAGGCGGTGACCAACCTCTCCCACGACCTGCGCACCCCCCTCACCGCCATCTGCGGCTATCTGGAGCTGCTGCGCCGGGAGGACACCTCCCCCCAGATCCGGCGGTACCTCTCCCAGGTGGAGGGACGGGTGGAGGCCATGAAGGAGCTCACCCAGGAGCTCTTTCGCTACTCGGTGACCGTCTCCCTTCCGGAGGCTGCCTGGGAGCCGGTGGACCTGCGGGGAGCGCTGGAGGAGAGCCTGCTCTCCTTTTACGGCGCCTTTCAGCAGCGGGGTATCCAGCCCCAAGTGGCCCTGCCGGAGGGGCCGGTGATACGGCCGCTGGATCGGGGCAGCCTGAGCCGGGTCCTCAGCAACCTGATCGGCAACGCGCTCAAATACAGCGGCGGCGACCTCCAGGTGTCGCTGGAGGAGACAGGCGCCCTGTCCTTTTCCAACACCGCCCCGGGGCTGGACGCAGTGTCCGCCGGCCGGCTGTTCGACCGGTTCTACACCGTGGAGGCGGGCCGCCACGCCACCGGGCTGGGGCTGTCCATCGCCAAACTGCTCACCGAGCGCATGGGCGGGACCATCCGGGCCCGGTTCCGGGATGGGCGGCTGACCATCACCCTCACCTTTCCGGAAGCGCGGTCCTGAACGATTGCGCCCCGCGGCAAAAGCCACGGGGCGCAACGCATTTGTCATCTCTTTTCTCCGCCATACGGCAGACAGATTGGCCCTCACCACACCAAGGTGGCGAAGTAATCGTCAGGCGTTTTGATTTTCATGCTCGGGCGGAGTAAATCCGCCCTCCGCGCAAGGTTTTCGCCAACGGCGAAAACGCTTGTACGGCGCTCTCGCGCCGCCCCATCTGCGATGGGGCCCCAGCCGAAACGCCGGCAACTACCACACCAAGGTGGCAAAATAGTCCTCCGGCGTCTTTGATTTTCATGCTCGGGCGGAGTAAATCCGCCCTGCGCCAAGGTTTTCGCCAACGGCGAAAACGCTTGTACGGCGCTTTCGCGCCGCCCCATCTGTGATGGGGCCCCAGCCGAAACGCCGGCAACTACCACACCAAGGTGGCAAAATAGTCCTCCGGCGTTTCGGCCCTTCGCAACAGCTCCACGCTGCCGTCCTCCCGGAGCAGCAGCTCGGAGGAGCGCAGCTTGCCGTTGTAGTTGTAGCCCATGGAGAAGCCGTGGGCCCCAGTGTCGTGGATCACCAGGATGTCCCCCCTGTCGATCCTGGGCAGGGGGCGGTCGATGGCGAACTTGTCGCTGTTCTCGCACAGGGAGCCCACCACGTCGTACACCTGGTCGCAGGGGGCGTCCTCCTTGCCCAGCACGGTGATGTGGTGATAGGCCCCGTAGATGGCCGGGCGCATCAGGTGGGCGGCGCAGGCGTCCACCCCGATGTACTCCTTGTAGATGTGCTTTTCGTGGACGGCGGTGGTCACCAGGTGCCCGTTGGGGGCCAGCAGAAACCGGCCCAGCTCGGTAAAGATGGCCACGTCGCCCATCCCCGCGGGCACCAGGATGTCCTGGTAGGCCTGGCGCACCCCTTCCCCGATGACGGCGATGTCGTTGGCGCTCTGGTCCGGGCGGTAGGGCACCCCCACCCCGCCGGACAGGTTGATGAAGGTGATGGGGCACCCCGTCTCCCGGGACAGCTCCACGGCAGTTGCAAAGAGGATGCGGGCCAGGGCGGGATAGTAGTCATTGGAGATGGTGTTGGAGGCCAGGAAGGCGTGCAGACCGAAGCGCTTGGCCCCCAGCTGCTTCAGCCGGGTATAGGCCTGGGTGAGCTGGGCCCGGGTCATGCCATATTTGGCCTGGCCGGGGTTGTCCATCACCTGGAAGCCCTCCTTGCTCTCCCCCAGGGTGAAGGTGCCGCCGGGGTTGTACCGGCAGCAGATGGTCTCGGGCACATGGCCCAGGGTCTGATACAAGAAGTCCACGTGGGTCACATCGTCCAGATTGATGATGGCCCCCAGCTCATCCGCCAGGCGGAATTCCTCCGCCGGGGTCTCGTTGGAGGAAAACATGATCTCGTGGCCGGAAAAGCCGCACCGCTGTGCCATCATCAGCTCGGTGAGGGAGGAGCAGTCCACCCCGCAGCCCTCCTGCTTCAGGATCTTCAGGATGCCCGGCGTGGGGGTGGCCTTGACGGCAAAGTATTCCTTGAAGCCGGGGTTCCAGCCAAAGGCGGCGTTCAGGGCCCGGGCGGTGGCCCGGATGCCCTTTTCCTCGTAAATGTGGAAGGGCGTGGGATAGGTCTTTTTGATCTCCTGGGCCTGGGCCAGGGTGAGGAAGGGTCTTTTCATATTCTGTCTCTCCTTCTGCCGCCCCATTGCGGTGTGTTTTGTTCAGAATAGGGCCCACGGGGGCGGTTGTCAAGGGAAAGTTTTTTCTCCCGCAAAGCGTCCGGGGGCTGCGCCCCCGGGCCCCGTCCCTTTCGCCGGGAGGTTCCGGCAGGCACTCTGGTTTGTCGGTTCCCGCACCGGCGGGCATTCGGGGCCCCCGCCGAAACCCAGCGTCAGCGGATAATTGGGGCCCCCACAAAAGCAGGGCTTTTGTGGGGAAAGGAGCCGCAGCGAAATGGATGAGCTTCCGCCTCTGGCGAAAGCGAAGGATATGAAGCTTGTGGCGACGCGGGGAGAGGAGGAGCAAGGAAGCGAAGCGCAGTTTTCGCCGCCCTTGGGCGGAAACAAAGCAAAGCGGACTTTGCGACGACGAGGTTTCGCCTGAGGGCGAGTTTCTTTCTGCTCGTGCAGAAAGAAACCAAAGACACGCTTAGGGGCGCAAGCCCGGCTTAACTCGGGACAAAGGGCGTCCCTCGTACGCAGGGCTTGCCCCCTAAGAACCCCCGTTTTACGGGGGAGCAAAACTGGTGCCAGTCTCTATTGACCGGCGTGCGCCTGCTGATACTCCCAGCGACGCACGGCGGCCTCCGGCCTTTTGCCGACTTAACTTGCCGCACTTCTCCCCCGCCTATGGGCGCCTGGTGCGGGTGTTCAAGCCTGCGGGCCTGCGCCTCTCACGGCGCACACGCCGAAGTGCATCGCCATTCCAGGCGGATACCCTGGGCCGCAGGCACCAAAGCGTAAGGACGCAGGAGGCCGGGGGCCGTCGATGGAATTGCCGCAACCGCGGGTCAAGGACGCCGGAAAGAGAAGGACGCAGGTCTACTGACGCCCCCGTAGCCCTTTCGGGGGTCCTTAGGGGGTGGGCCGACTGTGAGCGAGGCCCGCCCATGGGGCCGAAGCCGAACCGGAGGCACACCCCCTATGCCGCCCTTTGGTTCCTTTCGGGCGGTGCCGAAAGGAACTCGCCCTTCCGGGCGAAAACGGAACCCGCCCGCCGGGGCGAGACCCGGCAAAAGCATAGGGCTTTCCGGCACCCGCCGGCAAAGGGGCAGAGAACCGAAGACGGAATATCTCCTATCTCCACTCTCCACTCTCAGGCCATGTCCTCCAGCTCCCGCAGCAGGCGGGTGCGCAGGGCGGAATACCGCCGGGCCTGCCGGTCGTTGGCGGTCATCTGGGCCAGCAGCTCCCCGCTGCCCACCACCACCAGCAGCTCCCTGGCCCGGGTGATGGCGGTGTACAGCAGCCCCCGGGTGAGCAGGCTGGGGGGCACATCGCTGAGGGCCAGCACCACCCCCCGGTACTCGCTGCCCTGGGCCTTGTGCACCGTGACGGCATAGGCCAGCTCCAGCTCGCCCAGCATCTGGGCGGGATAGGCCGCCACCCGCCCGTCGTAGGAGACGGTGATCCCCCCGGTGTCCACCTCCAGGATGACCCCGATGTCCCCGTTGAACACCCCCAGGTCCTTTTCCCCGGTCTCCGGGTTCTCCCAGAACAGGTCGTAGTTGTTTTTCACCTGCATCACCCGGTCCCCCTCCCGGAAGGTGAACTGGCCGAAGGCCCGCTCCCTCTTGTCCGGGGCCGGGGGATTGAGGGCCTCCTGGAGGGCCCGGTTCAGCGCCGCCGTCCCCGCCCCCCGGCGGCGGGTGGGGGTGAGCACCTGGATCTGGTCGGCGGGGATGCCCATGTGTCTGGGCAGCCGGTCCCGGCACAGCTCCACCACCGTCTCCACCGTCCGGGCGGGGGTGGCCCGGCCCAGGTAGAAGAAGTCCCGCCCCCGGTTGGTGAGGTCGGGGGTCTGCCCCTGGTTCACCCCGTGGGCGTTCATGACAATGGCGCTCTCCCGGGCCTGGCGGAAGATCTCCGTCAGGGTGACCCGGGGCACCACATTGCTGCGCAGCAGGTGGTCCAGCACGTTCCCCGGCCCCACTGAGGGCAGCTGGTCCGGGTCCCCCACCAGCACCAGCCGGCACTCCCCCCGCAGGGCGGAGAGCAGGGCGGCCATGAGGGAGATGTCCACCATGGAGGTCTCGTCCACAATCACCGCGTCCGCCGCCAGCGGGTCATCCCGGTTCTTGGTGAAGGCCAGCTGGCCGGTGTAGGGATCCAGCTTGGTCTCCAGCAGGCGGTGGATGGTCCGGGCCTCCTGGCCACAGGTCTCCGACATGCGCTTGGCCGCCCGCCCGGTGGGGGCGGCCAGGGCGGTCTCCAGGCCCAGGGCGTCAAACAGGGCCAGCACCCCCCGCAGGGAGGTGGTCTTGCCGGTGCCCGGCCCGCCGGTGAGCAGCATCACCTGGCTGCGGGCGGCCAGCTCCACCGCGCGGCGCTGCTGGCTGGCGTACACAATGCCCTGCCCGGCCTGGATGCGGTCAATGAGCCCGTCCAGCCCCTCGGGGGGCAGCATCTCCCCCTGGCACATCTGGCCCAGCCGCATGGCCACATAGCGCTCGGCCTCGTACAGCCCCGCGGGATAGCAGGCGGTGACCCCGGCGATGTCCTCCCGGATCACCTCTCCCCGCTCCACCAGCTCCTCCAGCCCCTGTTCCAGGCAGTCCCCCTCCACGCCGATCAGCGCGGCGGTGGCGGCCAGCAGTTTGTTCTGGGGCAGGAACACATGGCCGTTGTCGGCGTTGTGCTGCAGTTCAAACAGCAGCGCGGCCTCGATGCGCTGGGGGTCGTCCCCCGGCACCCCCAGGGAGATGGCCAGGGCGTCCACCTGGCTGAAGGGGATGTCCAGGCCGCGGTCGGAGAGCACATAGGGGTTGTCCTCCACCACCTGTACCGCCAGGTCCCCGAACCGCCGGTACAGGGGCATGGCGGCGGACAGGGGCAGCTGATGCGCCCCCAGGAAATCCGCCAGCCGGCGCATCCCCATCTGCTCCCGGAAGGCCTCGCCGATGGCCCGGGCCCGCTTCAGGGACACACCCCGCAGCTGGGTCAGCTGCTCCGGCTCCCGCTCCAGGATCTCCAGGGCCTGCTCCCCGAACTTGTCCACGATCTGGCGGGCCAGGCCCATGCGCACCCCTTTCACGGCGCCGGAGGCCAGGTACTGGAAGATGGCCCGCTCCCCCACGGGCATGCGGCGCACCACCACCTCCGCCTTGAACTGCTCCCCGTAGGACGGGTGGTGTCCCCAGCTGCCCTCCAGCTCCAGCTCTTCCCCGGGGGCAATGCCGGGCATGCAGCCCACGGCGGTAATCTCCCCCACCTGGCCGCACTGGAGCTTGAGCACCGTATAGCCGTTCTCCTCATTGCGGAACAGCAGGGCGGATACCGTCCCCTCCACCCGGTTCATGGGCTGCTGCGTTGTGGTCTCCTCCGTCATGGCTGCTCCCCCCTCTCCGTTTCAGGCAAACATTTGTTTCATGATAGCACAATCCGCCGCCGATTTCAATGAAGCATGGAAGAATTCTCCCGCTTGGCGGCGCTGCGCCGGGACATACTATGGGCGAGGTGATCAATATGCTCAGCGAAACGCAGCTGCTCAACCACATCTATCAGACCGCCGAAATGGGCCAGGACGGCATCCGCACCGTGCTGAAGTACACCCAGGAGCCCCGGCTGGTGAACGCCCTGAACAGCCAGCTGGAGGAATACCAGAGGCTGCAGAACTCCGCCGGCGCCATGCTCCACGCCCGGGGCGAGCCGCCCAAAGGCATCGGGGCGGTGGCCAGGCTCTCCTCCGAGGCCATGACCGCGGTGAAGTCCCTCACCGATCCCTCCGCCTCCAACATCGCGGAGATGATGATCCAGGGCTCCACCATGGGGGTGAGCAAGAGCCTGCGCACCCTCCGGGACTGCGACTTGAAGGATGACGGCGTCCGGGATCTGGCCAACCGGCTGCTGGAAACCCAGGAGGCCAACATCGAAGAGATGAAGCGTTTCCTGTGACGGACGCAAAAATCCCCAGCCCGTGTTCAGGCTGGGGATTTTTCGTCTCTCAGGCGGCAGAGGGGCTTACTCCTCTTCCCCGTCCAGGGTGATGGCGAGGATCTCGTCCTCCTCCACCCCGTCGGTCTCATCCTGCTCGTCCTCCGCCTCCAGCACGGGCTCCTCGTCGGCGGGCACCTCGTCCTCCTGACGGGCGGCGGCGCCGGCGGCGTTCACCGCGCCGTAGCGGTTTTCCACGTGGATCTCATCCACGATCTCATCGTACTTCCGGTAGGCGGACAGGCCGGAACCGGCGGGGATGAGCTTGCCGATGATCACGTTCTCCTTCAGGCCCATCAGGTGGTCCACCTTGCCCTTGATGGCGGCCTCGGTGAGCACCTTGGTGGTCTCCTGGAAGGAGGCGGCGGACAGGAAGGACTCGGTGGCCAGGCTGGCCTTGGTGATGCCCAGCAGCAGGCGGGTGCTGGTGGGCAGGCGCAGCTCCTCGCCGTCCTCCCGCTTCTCGCCGGCGGCGATGCGGTCCTGCACCGCCTTCACCGCGTCCTTGTACTCCACCACGTCCACGGTGGAGCCGGACAGCAGGGTGGAATCCCCCGCGTCCTCCACACGGGTCTTGCGCATCATCTGGCGCACGATGACCTCGATGTGCTTGTCGTTGATGTCCACGCCCTGCTGACGGTAGGGCTTCTGGACCTCCTGGATCAGGTAGT
>CALWXH010000038.1 GCA_944385465.1 uncultured Oscillospiraceae bacterium
GGTGGTAGCCCTGGCGCAGCAGGGCGCGCTTCCACTCCCCGGCGCTGCGCTCCCCCACCGGCGCGCCGTCCAGCCAGGCGGCGAAGGCGCGCACTCCTCGCAGGTAGTTCTCCACGGTGCCGGGGCTGCGCTCCCGGGCGGTCAGGTGGGCTCGGAACCGCTCCAGCTGTCCCGCTGTGATCACGTTTGCCATGGTCATCCCTCCAATTGCAGTCTGGGGTTATTGTACCTCAAATTGGGGGAAAACATCACGCGGCGGAGGGCCGGATTGCCCCGGTTCCCTCCGCCGCTGTGAATTTTATGGGGTTTTGTTTCGGTGATGGGAGTGCGGGTGGGTGGCGCTCCTGTCATTTCCGCAGGCCCAGCTGGTCGATCAGGGCGTTGCAGGCCTTGGTGCTGCCGCTCTGCCGGTACTCCTCCTCGGTGACACAGGTGAGGGCACCGAAGGAGCAGGCCCGCACGCAGGCGGGTTTTCTGCCGCTCTTCACCCGCTCGTTGCAGCCGTCGCACTTGACCATCTTCCCGTCGGAGGCACGGTACCGGGGGGCGCCGAAGGGGCAGGCCATGGCGCAGCTCTTGCAGCCGATGCAGTTGGTGTTGTCGTAGACCGTGAAACCGGTGTCCGGATCCTTGTACAGACAGCCCACCGGGCAGGCGGCGATGCAGGGGGCGTCGCTGCAGTGCATGCAGGCGGCGGAGAGATAGGCGCAGTAGACGCTGCCGTCCGCCATCTCCACCTCGTTGTCAAAGGTCTGACGGAAGCACTTGTCCCCGGCCGCCAGGTCGATGTCGTTCTGGTCCATGCAGCCGATCATGCAGGCGGAGCAGGCAGAGCACTTCTCCTGGTCGAATACAAAAACATGTTTCATGGTTACGCCTCCTCAACCTTGCGAATGTTGCAGCGCATCCCCTTGAAGCCGGGGTAGCCGGTGTAGGGGTCCAGATGGTTGCGGCCGATGAGCTCATTGACGTTGGCCTCGGTATAGCCGTGCAGCGCCATCACCACGCCCTGCTTGGCCTTGCTGGTCACCTTCACCGTCATCCGGATCTCCCCGTAGGGGCTGGAGATGGCCGCCTTGTCGCCGTCGCGCAGGCCCAGGCGGGCGGCGTCCGCCGTGTGTATCTCCACGGTGGGGTCGGGGCGCAGGCTGCGCAGCCAGGGCACCTCGTGGACCCGGGAGTGGACGGCATGGGCCAGCCGGGCGCCGGTGCACAGGTAGAAGGGGTACTTCTCCCGGGTCTCCGGGTCGTTCTGGTCCTCCAGGGAGTCCCGGTAGCTGGGCAGCGGGTCCAGGCCGAATTTCGGGTCGATGGCCGCGATGGTGTTGGAGTAGAACTCAAACTTGCCGCTGGGGGTGTGGAAGCCATTGGCCAGGATTTTGCCGGGCTGGGCGGGCCACTGGGCGATGGGCACCTTCACCGGCAGGTCGCTGGCCTTCAGGTCCGCCACCGTCAGGCCGCAGCCGTCGATGATCCAGTCCATGCAGGTCTCGTATCCCGCCTTGAGCATGTCGTCGTCCAGATCCATGTACCGGGCCAGCTCACACAGGATGTCCACATCGGACTTGGACTGGTACAGCGGCCGGATCACCGGTTTGGTAAAGGTCAGATAGCCCCCCTGATAGGCCTTCATCTCCCCCCGCTCCACCGAGGTGCAGGCGGGCAGCACCACGTCGGCGTATTTGCAGGTGAGGGTCATGAACAGATCGGTGTTCACAAAGAAGTCCAAATTTTCCGCCATGGCCGCCAGCAGCTTGTCGGTCTCGGGGAACATTTTGGCGTTCATGCCCAGGCCGAAGATGGCCTTGACGGGATAGGGGGTGCCCTCCTCCAGCTGGCGCAGCAGATCCACGCCCTGGAACTCGTCAAACAGGCTGTCCCACAGGGGGAAGCGGGCCGCGCCGATCTGCTCCGCCCCGCCGGGATAGCGCTCGGAGCGGAACTCGTGCTCCCGGGTCTGAAAGCCGGCGGGCTTGTGCAGATAGGTGGGGGGATTGGGGATGTTGCCGCCCCGCCGGTCGAAGTTGCCGGTGAGGGCGGACAGGCACACGATGGCCCGGTGGGAGTTGAAGCCGTTGATGTGGTGCACCAGGGCGGAGGCGGAATAGTTGGTGCTGGCGGGGCCGTTGGTGGCGTAGAGCCGGGTGGCCTCCAGAATCTTGTCCCCCTCCAGGCCGGTGATCTGGCACACCCTGTCCAGGGGGTACTGATCCACCAGTTCCTTGTACTTCTCAAAGCCGAAGGTGTACTTCTCCACGTAGTCCATGTCGGCCCAGCCGTTGTCGATGATGAGCTTAGCCATGCCCAGGGCCAGGGCGCCGTCGGTACCGGGGTTGATCTTCAGGAAGATGTCCGCCAGGTTCTTGGAGGCCGGCGTGTCCCGGATGTCGATGATGATGACCTTGCCCCCCCGCGCCTTCAGGTTCTGGACGCCGGCCACGCTCAGGTGGCTGGAGTAGTAGCCCTCGTAGTTCCAGGCCAGGTAGGTGTTGGCGTGGGCCAGGTCGGGGCCCGCGCCGCAGCCGGCGGTGCACTTGTCCCCCATCACCTTGGCCTCATTGCAGGTGCTGTCGTCGGTGCCGAAGTTCACGCTGCCGAACACGTGGGCAAAGCGGTGGAAGATGGGGCGGTACCACTTGCAGTAGCCGCTGAAGAAGGCCACGGAATTGGCGGAATACCGCTGCTTTACCCTGTTCAGGTTCTCGGCGATGATGGCATAGGCCTCATCCCAGCTGATGGGCTCGAATTTTCCCTCGCCCCGCTGTCCCACCCGGCGCAGGGGGGTCTTGATCCGGTCCTCCCGGTAGACATAGTTGCGCAGGGCGGAACCCTTGGTGCACAGCTTGCCCCTGTTGTAGGGGTGCTCCTCGGTGCCCTCCACCCGGATGATTTTCCCGTCCTTCACATAGCAGTCCACACCGCAGTGGTGGCCGGGGCTGCAGATGGCGCACAGGGAACGTCTGACCTCAATGCCGGTGTCCTCACCGGGAATCTTGGCTTTGAGTTTCTTCTCCAGTTCAGTCAAGCCTTTTCCCTCCCAAGAAGTTGATGAATCCGTCGGGGAATCCCTTCCCCTTCAGCAGGCAGATGGTCTTGATGTCCAGCTCCGCCTCCGGGTTTTCGATTCCTTTGATAAAGGCGCTCTTGACGATGCCGTTGCCGTCGGCGGAGCCGATCATGTTGATGCACTTGATGCGGCGGCCCTCCCGGACAGCCCGGATGTAGAGCCCGTTGCCCTCGTACTCATAGACCTCGTCTGCGGGCCGGCAGATGGACGGGTCGCCCATGCTGATGAAGTCGTAGTCCAGGTAGTGGGCCAGATTGACCAGCACATTGGCGTCAAACTCCTCGTCGCCGCCGGCCAGGTTGGCCCCGGCCACCGTGCCCTGCCTGCCCGCGTTGGCCCACACGCCGATGTTGCGGTGGGTCCCGCTCTGGATGTCAACCGCCTCGCAGCAGTCGCCGGCGGCGTAAATGCCGTCAAAATTGGTGCGCATGCGGCTGTCCACCGTGACGCCCCGGCCCATGGCGATGCCGCTGTCCTTCAAAAAGCCGGTGTTGGTGCGCACGCCGATGCACACCGCCACCCGGTCCGCCGTGAAGCGGTCTCCGGTCTGCATGACGGCGGTGAGCCGGCCGTCCGGCGCCTGCTCGATGTGGTCCAGCATCTGGCCGCAGGACACTTCCACGCCCTTGGCCCGCAGATCGGCCTCCACCCGCCGGGCGGTCTGTTCAAAGGCGGCCACCGAGAACATCCAGGGCGCGCCGTCCACTAAGGTGCAGGGGACGGATCGCTCCACCAGATCCTCCACCACCTTGATCCCCACCCAGGAGGCGCCGATGACCAGGCCGGACTTCACCGCCCCGGAGTCCAGATCGGCTTTCAGCGCCGCCGCGTCCTGCACCGTGCGCATTTTGAATACGCCGGGCAGGTCCAGCCCGGGGATGGGCGGCATCACCGCCGAGGCGCCGGTGGCGATGAGGATCCCGTCATACTGCGCCTGGGTCCCGTCGGCCAGCCGGAGGGTCTTTGTGGCCGCGTCCAGCCCGGTGACGGGGCAGTTCATGCGGCAGTTCAGGTTCAGCTGTGCGGCGATCTGCTCCAGGGAGCCGTAGGGGAACATGGCTTCCCAGGGGATGGCCCCCTTCACGTAGTAGGTGGTGAGCATGGGGTTGCCCGGCGCGGTGTCGGTGTCGGAATAGACGTCGATGACCGCCTCGCGATCCCGCTGCCGCACCGCCCTGGCGGCGTTGTAGCCGGCGCCGCCAAATCCGATGATGGCAAGTTTCTTCATAGGTTCCTCCCATCCGTCCAGATAAGATCATCGGTGGCAAAGCCACCGCAGGCCCAATTCTATCTTCCATTAAACACCGCCCCGTCCTCCCCTGTCAAACAGGGGTTTTTGCTACCTATCACCAAGGAATCGGGTATCTGCCCCCTGGAAAATTTGCTGGCACATAGCAGAAAACCAAATTTGCCCCCGCCGGGGACATCCACTATAATTTAGGTGCTATGATCTGCCGCCCCGCCGGGCGGCGAAAAGAAAGGGCGATGATATGATGGAACGAATCACAGTAATCGGCGCCGGTTCCACCGGACACGCGGTGGCGGGCATCATGGCCATGCGGGGGTTTTCGGTCACGCTTTACGACCATGAGCGCTTTGCCGACGCGCTGAACGCGGTGAAGGAATTGGGATATATCCAGCTGCGGGGCAAGATCCGGGGCTTCGGCGCCCCGGCCAGGGTCACCACCGACCCCGCTGAGGCCGTCCGCGGCGCCCAGGCCATTTTTGTCCATGTCCCCGCCGACCGCCATGAGGAGGTGGCCCGGGCCATCGCCCCCCACCTGGAGGACGGCCAGCACATCCTCATCATCCCGGGCAATCTGGGGTCCTTCCTCTTCCGGGATGTGTTCCGGGAGCTGGGCGTCACCGCCCAGGTGACCCTGACGGAAAAGGAGGGCAACTTCTGCCCCTGCCGCCTCACCGCCCCGGCGGAGGTCACGGTGGGCATGCCCCTCAACCTGAAGGGCAAGGTGGCCTCCCTCCCCGCCTCTGACACGGAAAAGGTGCTCAAGGCGCTGGAGGGCGTGGTGGAGTACACCGCCAACCGGAACGTCTTTGAGGGCACCATCCGGGCGGGCAACGTCATCAACCACATCGCCAGCACGGTGCTGTCCGCCGCGGAGATCGACCACAAGGGGGACCAGTACTCCCTGTTCAAGTACGCCTTCACCCCCTCCGTGGTCCACTGTATTGAGAAGATCGCCGCGGAGCGCATCGCCGTCATCCAGGCCATGGGGATGGAGCAGCCGGGGGATCCCATGGCCATGATCCACAAGATTCTCAAGCTGGAGGAACACCCCGAGGTGGCCACCTTCTATGAGTATATGGACGGCCCCAATTCCCTGGACCACCGCTATCTCCACGAGGACTGCGGCTGCGGCGGCGCCTTTGCCCTGTCGGTGGCCAAGCGCCTGGGCATGTCCATGCCGGTGCTGGAGGCCTTCCTGGGGGTGGCGGGCGCCATCAATGACCGGGACTACATCGGCGGCGGCAGGACCCTGGAAAACCTGGGGTTCCCCGCATCCCTCACCCTGGACGAGATCTACAAGCTGGTATAACGGAATCATCCGGAAAGAGAACGGGAGCGGCGCACATGGTGCGCCGCTCCCGTTCGCGCTGGGGAAAAGAGACTTCAGAAAAGAGAGGGAAAGGGAAACGCTTAATAAGTCCAGAGCTTGCCCAGGTCATCCCGCCTGGTGCCCACGCCGGCAGCCCGGAGCGAGGCCCAGATGCTGGCCTGGTTGCTGGTGACCACCGGCAGGCCGAAATCCTCCTCCATGTAGCGGATCACCCCCATGCAGTCCAGGGCGGTGCAGCTGACGAAAATGCCGTCGGCGCCGGTCTTGTCCAGCTTCTTGGTCTGCTGATAGACATATCCGGGATCCAGGGTGGGGATGAAGCGGCGCTCGGGGTTCATGTCCACAATGGTGGTGACCTCCACGCCGTTCTTCTCCAGGAAGAGCCGCTCGGCCTCATTGGTGGCCTCGGGATAGGGGGTGATCACCGCCAGGCGGTGCAGGCCCAGGGTCTCAAGGGCATCCAGTATGGCAGTACTGGTGGTGAGGCCCTTGGAGCCGGTGGTTCGCTCAATGACTTCGACGCACTCCTTGTCAAAGGTGGGGCCGCCGATGAGGCTGCCGGAGGTGCAGGCAAAGATGACCACGTCCTGCTTCTCCCGGGGCTCGAAATAGCCCTTGCACCCGGCCTCCAGTCCCGCCGCCATCATTTTGAGATTCTCCGGCGTGGGGCCGGCGCCCGGCTTGCCCCAGGGGATGTGCATGGTGCAGATCCCCACGCCCACGGGGGCATAGGTGTTGAAATCGTTCTCCACCGTCACGGCGGGGCCGGGGCAGATGGCGCCGATTCTGGCGCGCCAGTTCAACATAGCAACTCCCTCTTTCCAAACAGGTATCACGATTCTGGCCTTATTATAGCACCCCTGCCCCGCTGTGTGCCAATCGTTTTTATTGGTGACCGCCGACACAATTTGCGATTGGACAGGGACAGTGGCGTGCATTACACTCAAAATGAAATCCTGGGTTTTATTCTGCCGTCAAGGAGTGAATATCATGGGCTTCAGCCAACATAAACTGACCACTACCTACACACAGGAGCTGGCCGCCTACATCGCCGCTCTGCGCTATGAGGACATTCCGGAGCCGGTGCTGCTCCGGGCCAAGGCCATCGTCATCCACACCCTGGGCAATGCCCTGGCCGCCAGGGACCTGCCCCAGAGCCGCGCCATCTACTCCCTGGCGGAGCAGTGCGACGGCGGCCAGGAGGGCGACGCGGTGTCCTGGGCCGACGGCAGCCCCCTGAGCCTGGAAAACGCCTGCCTGCTCAACACCTTCCTGGCAGACCTGCCGGTGGCCCCGGAGGACTGCTCCTGCACCGGCCACCCCGCCGCCGGCATCCTTTCCGTGGCCTGGGGGGGCGCCCACAGCATGGGGCTGTCCGGCAAGGAGCTGCTGGCCGCCATGGTGGCCGGTTTTGAAGTGTACCTGCGCGTCGCCGCCGCCGTCCGGCCCACCCCGGAGGATGTGGCCCGCCGGGGAAAGGGCATGACCAGTTGGCAGCTCTTTGCCGCCGCGGTGCCCGCCCTGAAGCTGATGGGGCTCCAGCCCCTTCAGATCAACAAGGGGCTGAGCATGGTGACCACCTGCGTGCCCATTCCCGCCAGCTTCCACCTCACCTGCGGCTCCGATGTCTTCCACGCGGAGCACGCCCTGCGCAGCCAGACGGCCATCCCCCTGGCCCGCTGCGCCAAGCTGGGGGTGGAAAACCTGGAGGACGGGCTGGATGATTTCAACGCCTTCGGCACCCTGATGACATCCGCCCACGATCCCGCGCAGTACACCCGCGAGCTGGGAACGCGGTATCTGCTGGCGGAGCTCCCCTTTTCCCCGGGCTGCGGCCCCTGTGACGAGCTCGCCCTCAGCTGCCAGCGCTTCCAGGCCGTCGCCCTCTCCGCCCTGGAGCAGGGCGAGGCCCTGCTGGGGATCCTGAACATGCTGGAGTGCTGCGAAAACATCTCCGCCCTCGGCCAGCTCTTCCGATGAGCGCGCCGCCGGACGCAAAGGAGGCTCACACCATGAAAACCAACTACACCCAAACGCTCAGCCGGTTCACCCGGCAGCTGCGCTATGAGGATATCCCCCCGGAGGTCATCGAGCGCGCCAAGATGATCGTGCTCCAGACCCTGGGCGTGTCCCTGGCCGCCAAGCAGGTGCCCGGCACCCGCAAGGCCATCGAGATGGCCCGGGCCGCCAACGGCGGCCCCGGCGGAACGGTCACCGGCTGGGTCAGCGGCGACAGGCTCGCCCCCGCCAACGCGGCGTTTCTGGCCGGCTCCCTGTCCGACATGCTGGACTGGGAGGACACCTCCTGGACCGGCCATCCCGCCGCCGGCATCGTCCCCTGCGCCTGGATCATGGCCGAACACCTGAAGAAGAGCGGCAAGGACTTCCTCACCGCCGTGGTGCTGGGCTATGAGGTCTATCAGCGCATCGCCTGCGCAGTCCAGCCCTCCCTGGACTTTCAGAAGGATCACGGCTGGGGCCTGACCAGCTGGCAGATCTTCGGGTGCATTATCCCCGCCGTCAAGCTCATGGGGCTGGATGAGACCGCCATCAACAAGGCCATCGGCCTGGGCACCGCCTGTTCCACCCTGCCCACCTGTCTCCATGAGTTCACCATGTCCGACTTCTACCACTATGAGCACGGGCTGCGGGCCAGGGACGGCATCCTCATCGCCCAGCTGGCCCAGCTGGGCATCGACGGATTTGAAAACGCCCTGGACGATCCCACGGCCTTTGCCAATCTGCTTACCGACACCTATGATGAGAGCTGGTACACCCGGGATCTGGGCACGCGCTGGCTCACCATGACCACCCTGCTCAAGCACTGGCCTGCCAACATGTGGGTGCAGACCCCGGTGGAGCTGGCCCACGACATCGTCACGGAAAACCACCTGTCCGTGGACGAGATCAAGGAGATCATTGTGGACCCGCCCCGTATGAGCCGGATGGACCATCCCCCCGAGGGCGGCTTCAAATCCCTGATGCACGCCCAGTTCTCCATCCCCTACGTCATCTCCGCCATGCTCCATGACCCCGTTCCCGGCGCCCAGTGGTACAGCGAGGAGCGCCTGCGCGACCCGGTGCTCATCGACTTTGCCAAGCGGGTGGTGCCCGGCAGCTCTCCCCCCGACCCCCGGGGCCTGGGCTTCAAGCTGTTCCGGGAGGGCTCCTTCCTCATGAAGACCATGACCGTCAACACCTTTGACGGGCGCAGCTATGTCAAGTCCATGGACTGCCACCCCGGCCATCCGGCCAACATGATGACCCGGGCCCAGTTCCAGGACCGCTTCCGGGTGCAGTCCGCCCCCGTGCTCGACTCTGAGCGGCAGGAGGAGGCCATCCGGCTGCTGTGCGACGTGGAAAACTGCCCCGACCTCTCCCAGCTCAGCGGTTTCCTCTATTAAACTTTTGGACGGCGAAGCGCGGCCCCAGGAACACGACCGCGCTTCGCCGCTCTCCGGTCAGCCCTTGTATCCGGCCTCATGGGCCATGCACAGAAGGAGCAGCAGCGTGCGCTGGACCGGATCGGTCAGGTCATAGCCGTAGCGCTCTTCAATGCGGTTAACGCGGTAGATGACGCCGTTGCGGTGCATGTGGAGCTCCCTGGCCGTGGTGGTGGCGTTACTCTCATGGATCAGATAGGTGTACAGCAGCCGCGCCGCGCTCACATCTCCCTCCCCCTCATTTTTTGTCATGCGCTCAAAGCTCTGCCTGCAGTAAAAGCGGAAGGGGTGCCGCTCAAAGAAGTCGCTGAGGATGTGAAAGAGCATCCCGTCCTGATAGCGGCAGACATGGCCGGGCAGCTCATCGCCGCCGGAAACCCGGGCGCTGTTGGCGTTCTCCATCTGGATCAGAAACCTGACCTGGTCATGGGCAAATCTCAGCCCCCGCAGGGTGCTGAAGTGATTGCTGACACAGCAGACGGCCCCCAGCCGCCGGAGGGTCTCCGCGAAACGGTCCACCCGCCGGTCCAGCTCTTCCTCCTCTGTCCCGTCGCACTTGTCCGTGCCGAACAAGGCAAACAGCGTCTTGTGATAGGTGAAGAAGTGGATGCTGGGGTGGAGCAGCTGGAGCTGGGTGCGCAACGTGCCCTCGCCGGCGATATGGGCGCCGAACCGGATCGCCCCCAGGGCGAAGCAGCGGTCGTTCTGCAGCCCCAGGCTGGCGCTGATCTCATGGAAGCGCTGGTGCTGGGGCTCGTCGATGAGCTGGGAGAACAGCGAGTCGGAAGAGTCGATCACGCTGGCCGCCAGATCCCGCAGCCCCGGGCTCTCCTGGAGCCGGCGCATGAGATTGCGGATCACGTCCCGCACGCCGTTGCCGCTGTCATCCCGCACCCGCAGCATGCCGAAGCGGAGCACCGGCGCGCCGTCAATCACACAGTTGGCCAGCAGCTCTCCCTTCTGGGAAAAGCTGTGGACACTGGTCACCGCGTTCTTGTTGGGGTGGTAGGCCGCCCGCTGGTCAGAGGGCATGCTCATCAGATCCTCGAAGAACCGGGCCGGGGAGCGCCCGGTGTCCAGCGTCTCGGCAAAATAGGGGCTGACGCTGCTGTCCAGCAGCTCCCTGCCCCACTGGGCCAGCACCCGGAACTGGTTGTCCAGAAAGAAACACGGCCCGCGCAGCAGATGGACGCTGGCGTCCAGG
The DNA here is from genome assembly GCA_944385465.1 of uncultured Oscillospiraceae bacterium. Lineage (GTDB taxonomy): Bacteria > Bacillota > Clostridia > Oscillospirales > Oscillospiraceae > Enterenecus. The sequence continues at coordinate 10,294 of CALWXH010000038.1, forward strand.
ATCTCCTGAAAGCTGCCGCCGTTGATGAGCAGATGGGAGAGGGTGTCATCCCAGCGGTGCAGCACCTCCGCCAGCTCCTGAAGCTGGGAGAAAAAGGCCGGCAGCGGGCAGTCCACCTCCACCGCGTAGCGGACCCACCGGGGCGCCGCGTCCCCCCTGGGGGTGAGCAGGCAGAGATCCACCTCACCGTCGGCGGGCAGCTGCTGGTCACTTCCGGCCACATAGAGATGCTCCGGCGACAGCTCACAGCCGGGGTAATACAGCCGGACGGAGGCATATTCCCTGCGTTTTCCCATCAGGCTGGTGCGGCAGGGCCACTTTTTTTCCTCAAAATAGTCCGTCAGGATATGGTGCGTCAGATTCATTTTCATCACTCCAAACACAAAAGTACACAAAGTGCACAGTGCTCACCTGATGATTATACCAAATTCCAGCGAAAAATCCACTGCTTTTCCGTGATTTTTTTGATAACTTTTGGACAAAGGTCGATATTCTTATTTTTGAATAGAAAGGACTGGTAAATTTGAAGATTCTGGGCATCAGTGCGGGACGCCGCAGCGGAAACTGCGAGCTCCTGACCAAGCAGGCGCTGAAGGGCGCGGAAGCGGCGGGCTGCGAAGTGCAGTTCCTCCGCCTGCAGGACTTCAAGATCCTCCCCTGCACCGGCTGCACCGCCTGTATCACAAGAAAGTACTCCGGGCTGCAGTCCGCCTGTACCATTCCCGACGACGCCGACGACTACGCCAAGTATGTGGACCTGGTACTGGAGGCCGACGGCTTTATCATCGCCGCCCCCTGCTACAACCTGACGGTGGCCGGGCGCATGCTGGACGCCAACAACCGCAAGCACTGCTTCCTCACCCAGCTGAAGGAGCGCTGCGCCGCCCAGCCCAAGTTCGCCGCCACCATCGGCGTGGGCGGCAGCGACTGGACCAACTTCCTGATGCCCGTGCTGAACTTCGTGGCCAACGAGCACTGCGGCAGCAAGCTGAACCTGGTGGATCAGATACTGGTGGAGAACAACTCCGAGCCCGGCCTGGTCATCCTGGATGACCAGCTGCTGGACCGGGCCTATAAGCTGGGGGAAAACGTGGCCGGCGTGGTGCTGGCCCAGGACGCGGCGCACCCCTACCGGGGCGACTCGGAGGAGGTCTGCCCCCTGTGCCACGGCAGCCACCTGCAGCTCTACCATGGGAAACTCATCTGCCCCACCTGCAACACGGTGGCCCATGTGACCGAGGAGGACGGCAAGATCGTCATCACCTGGGAGACCCCCGCCGAGCTCAGCCGCTGGTCCGAGTATGGCGACAAGCTGCACATGGGGGCCATCCGCAGCGGCGCCCAGCGCTTCCATCAGAACAAGGACGCGATTCAGGAGAAGGCAGCCCAGCTGCGCGGCTACCTGGAGCCCGTCAAACCATAACCACAAGGAGGACACACGATGAAAACTTTGCAAACTGACGTGGTCGTGGTGGCTGCCGGTCTGTCCGGTCTCGCCGCCGCCATCACCGCGGCGGAACAGGGTCTGAGCGTCATCGCCCTGGAGAAGTCCAAGACCACCGGCGGCGCCGCCAGCATGGGCATGGGGCCGCTGGCCATCGGCACCAGGCATCAGGCCGCCGTGGGCTACAACCTGACGGCGGACGAGGCCTTCCTCAAGCACATGCACTGGTCCCACTGGATGGTGGACGCCCGGCTGGTATACGACTACTACCGGAAGAGCGCCTCCACCATCGAGTGGCTGGAGGACATGGGGGTGGAATTTGTCTACCGCAACACCACCCTGTACACCCCCACCCGGATGCGCTCCTATGCCGAGCCGGAGCGCACCTGCCACGCGGTGAAGCCCGCCGACGGCGGCCGTCTCGGCCCCCGGGTGGCCGCCCGCATGACCAAGGCCATGGCCGAGCGGGCCCGGGAGCTGGGGGTCAACATCATGCTGGAGACCCCGGGCAAAAAGCTCATCGCCGAGGACGGCAAGGTGGTGGGCGTCATCGCCCAGTCTGTGGACGGTGAGGAGCTGGAGATCCGGGCCGGCGCGGTCATTCTGGCCACCGGCGGCTGCGGCGACAACCCGGAGATGATCAAGGAGCACACGGGGCTGACCTGGGGCAAGGACCTGTTCTCCTTCCGCATTCCCGGCAATGTGGGCGACGGCATCAAAATGGCCTGGGACGTGGGCGCCGCCCGGGGGGAGATCAAGCTGGACCTGATGTACCAGATCCCCGACAACCTGGCCCACTTCCACCTGGAGGGCGCCTTCCGCCAGCCCGTGCTGTGGGTCAACAAGCTGGGCGAGCGGTTCATGCCCGAGGACTGCATCGCCAACACCTGCACCACCGGCAACGCCATCAACCGCCAGCCCGGCCACACCTGCTTCACCATCATGGACAGCGCCACCCTCAAGTACTATAAGAAGCACGGCATTGACATCTTCGGCATCCAGGGCACCGACGTGTTCGACTACTTTGACAAAGAGGCCGAGGAGGCCCTGGAGAACGGCTATCCCTACTTCTTCAAGTGCGACACCATCGAGGAGCTGTGCGAGAAGGCGGGCATCGACCTGGAGGGCCTGCAGGAGACCCTGGAGCTCTACAACTCCGACTGCGACGACGGCTATGACAGCCTGTTCTGCAAGGACCGCAACTTCATGCGCCCCGTCCGCAAGGCCCCCTTCTACTGCATCCAGTCCTTCCCCGGCGCCTACGGCTCCTTCGGCGGCCTGAAGATCAACTACAAGACCGAGGTGCTCAAGGAGGACGGCTACCCCATCAAGGGCCTGTACGCCGTGGGCACCGACGCCTGCGACATCTATGGCGACACCTACCCCTTCATGCTGGGAGGCAACACCATGGCCTTCTGCCTGAACTCCGGCAGAATGGCCGGCGAGAACGCGGCCGACTACATCGAAAAGAATAGGTAAGCAAGGGGAAAGGAGCGATTTTATGAACCCCATCCTCCCCATTTCCGAAGAGGACAAGAAAAAATCCTACTACAAGTATTTCGTGGAAAAGATGGCCCCCGTGGACCCTCTGGTCAACGAGCAGGCGGCCGCCGCCAGGCTCACCCCGGAGGAGGTGCTCATGCCCGACCAGGTGAACCGGCTGTTTGAGCCCGGGCACCTGCCCGGCGAGCGGGGCTACTGCATCCTGCCCGACGGCTCCGCCTACATGGCAAACCGCATGTTCATGCCCGACGTCACCCCGGAGATGTTCGACTGGTGGTTCACCTGGCACTGCCTGGACCCCCTGCGGTATAAGATCTGGGACCCGGAGGACCACCTCTACGCCATGACCCGCAATCCGGAGCAGGCCCGAGACCCCAAGCTCTCCTGGCGGGAGCGGCTGTGGGGCACCCGGCATGACATCACCGAGGGCTTCGGCGCCGCCCCCAAGGATGTGGTGGTGCCCTTCATCCACCCCACCGAGCTGGGCTTTGACCAGGAGAAGTACGAGGCCTTCCCCGGCACCATCATCGCCATGGCCGCCGAGGATGTGCGCACCGTCTCCCTCCACTTTGTCCGCCCGGTGGAGGGTGGCGTGGAGCTGCGCAGCCGGTTCTGGTTCGGCTGGCGGCTCATCGGCGGCAAGGTGGTCCGGGGGGATGACATCACCTACCCGGAGGGGCTACCCAGGTCCCTGCTGCTCCACAACATCAAGGAGTTCACCAACCTGGCCCGCCTGCTGCCCCGTCTCTTCCCGGAAGAGCGGGACAACTTCTGACGCCATGGGCAGCACCACTCTGCTCTCTGACGCGCAGGTGCGCGCCGCCCTGGAGCCCACCTCTCTGGCTCCTGCCATGGAGGCCCTGTTTCGCCAGCTCGCCCGGGGGGAGGTGGAAAATCTGCCCCGCAGCGCCATCCGGCAGGAAAACGGGAACATCCTGGCCGTCATGACCGCCGCCCTGCCCCGTCAGGGGGTGTGGGGGTGCAAGACCGCCGTCTTCCCCGGCCCGGGCGCCGTGGACACCGCCCAGAGCACCATCCAGGTCTTCGATGTGGACAGCGGCGCCCTCCGGGGCATCGTGGCCGCCGGGTACATCACCCTGGCCCGCACCGCCGCCTGCTCCGCCGTGGCCACCGCGGCCCTGGCTGTACCGGACGCCTCTGTCCTGTGCCTGCTGGGCGGCGGCGAGCAGGCCGTGGCCCACGCCGTGGAGCTGTGCCGGGTGCGGCCCATCCGGGAAATCCGGGTGTGGCGGCGGGACAAAGCGGCCTGCCAGGCGGTCTGCCGCAGGATCTCCCAGCTCACCGGCGTGACGGCCGCCCCCGCCCAGGGCGCGCAGCAGGCCGTCGCTGGCGCCCACATCGTCTGTACGGTCACCACCTCCCGCACCCCCGTGCTGCAGGGAGAGTGGCTGAGCCCGGGCACCCACGTCAACGCGGTGGGCGCCTGCGGGCCCATGGCCCGGGAGCTGGACTTGTCCGTGCTGCGCCGCAGCCGGGTGTATGTGGACAGCCTGCTGTCCATGCCCCAGGCCACCGGCGATCTGCTCATCCCCATCCAGGAGGGCAGCTACCGCATGGAGGACATCGCCGGCGAGCTGGGCGGCGTGCTCACCGGCTCCTGTCCGGGCCGCGCCGGCGGCGACCGGGAGACCATCACCCTCTTTGAGAGCTGCGGCCTGGCCATGGAGGACATCGGCGCCGCCCTGGCCGCCCTCCAGGCGGCAGAGGGAACCCCGTTCCTGTTCTGAAGGACAAACGCAGCAGAAAACCACCCCATTCGTCTGTTTTCCACGGCTCATCCGCCGCGGTCAATGGAAATATCGCAACGAGAGAATAGAAGGAGGTTATTTCATGTCAAATCCGAAAGCAGCGGCCATCAAACGGCAAAACCCCGTGGTCTATTATGCCATTGTCGTCATCTGTGTCGCGATCATGTTCCTGGGCAAGTACATCACCCCCTTTGCCCCTGAGATCACCCCCGTGGGCATGGGCGTCCTGGGCGTCTTCATCGGCGTCGTGATCCTGTGGTCCAGCGTGGGCGGCTCTGTGTGGCCCAGTATCTTGGCCATTGTCGCCCTGGGCTGCACCGGCTTCAGCACGGTCACCGAGGCCATCAGCAGCTCCCTGGGCGCCATGATGGTGTTCAACATCCTGTGTATCTGCGCCATGACCTCCGGCCTCACCGCCTCCGGCGCCGACAAGAAGATGGCCCACTGGCTCATCACCCGCAAGATGTGGATCGGCAAGCCCTATCTGTTCACCTTCGTGTTCCTGTTTGCGTTCTTCCTGATCTCCTCCGTCACCTTCGCCATGGCCATGATCTTCATCTGCTGGACCATCCTGCGCAAGATGGCGGACGAGGTGGGCGTGTCCATGCGCCACCGCTATTTCGTCACCATGACCATCTACGCCGTGGTGGCCTCCAGCCTGGGTGAGTTCGTCATCCCCATCAAGGGCTGGCAGTATGCCCTGTGCAACATCTTCGCCGGTGCCTCCGGCGCCCCCGCCAACATCGGCCTGTACATCCTGGTCACCTTCATCATCGGCATTGTGATGATGATCATCATGGTGGCCGTCATGAAGCCCCTGTTCAAGGTGGACTTCACCCCCATCGCCAACTACCGTCCCAAAGAGGTCCAGCCCGGTGAGCTGCGCCTGAACGGCAGCCAGCTGGCCATCCTCATCGTGCTGATCGTGAGCATGCTGCTGTCCATCTTCACCAACTTCCTCACCGGCGAAGGCGCCTTCGCCAAGGCCATGACCACCCTGGGCCTGCCCGGCATCTTCGGCATCGCCCTGGTCATCCTGTGCATCATCAAGACCAAGGAAGGCAAGCCCGTCCTGGAGTTCACCAAGGTCATGGGCGGCATCTCCTGGAGCCCCATCCTCCTGGTGGGCATCGCCACCTGCCTGTCCTCTGCCCTGACCAATGAGGCCTGCGGCTTCATGGCCTTCTTCTCCCGCACCCTGGTGCCCCTGCTGGCCGGCAAGTCCGCCTTCGTGGTCTACGCCTTCGTCATCATCGTGGCCTGCGTGCTCACCAACGTGGCCTCCAACATGGGCATCGGCATGATGATGATCCCCATCGCGGTCCCCATCTTCCAGGCCGCCGGCTGCAACATGAATGTGGCCGCCATCGCCGTGATGTACACCGCCTGCTTCGGCTTCATCCTCCCCGGCGCCGCCGCCGTCAGCCCGCTGATGTACAGCAACACCGACCTGACCAAGCCCGAGATCCTCAAGACCACTACCTTCGCCGTGGTGCTCTACATCATCATCGGCATCATCGTGTTCCCCGTTCTGGATATGCTCCTGCGCTGACCAGAAGGATCTGTGTTCACTCATTCGCCCTACGTGGAGAGGAGCCTCCGGCCGGAGGCTCCTCTTTTCAAAGCCGGTAAAACAGAGTATACTGTCTGTATCCCATGCGAAGGAGTGGCAGTCCATGAAGATCGAACATCTGAATTACCTGCTGGAAATAGAAAAGTGCAAATCAATTTCCGCCGCCGCGAAAAAAATGTACATCGGGCAGACCACCCTCAGCGCCATCATCAAATCCATTGAGGATGAGCTGGATGTGCGCCTGTTCCACCGCCTGCCCAACGGCGTGGCCCCCACGGAAAAAGGGGTGGAGATCCTGCGCTATGCCCAGGAGATCGTCACAAAGTACCAGGAGATGCTTCAGCGCTGCCAGCTGGACAGCAACCTGGAAAAGCGGGTGCACTTTCTGGGGGACTCCACCACCTGCACCTTCCTGTCGGTCTATCTGACCAAAACCCTCCAGGAGCTGGACGCCCGGGAGTCCGCCTCCATCATCTTCCACGAGGTGGAGCGGCGCAAACTGGTCCCCTCCATCATTGACGGTCTGGCCAACATCGGCGTCACCTCCCTGGACTCCCAGGTGGAGGTGGAGCCCTCCATCACCCAGGCGAAGCGCAGCGGCATTGAGGCCATCCCCCTGGGCATCGACCGGTTTTATCTCTGCGTGCGCCCGGACAACCCCAGATTCGCGGGGCGCTCCATGGTGAATGTGTCGGAATTGTCCCAGGAGCGTTTTGTGGCCCCCAGCCATTACTCCGCCGTCCCCAACGGGACCGCGTTCAGCGAGGTATTCCGCCAGCTCCACTGCGTGGCCGTGCTGCCGGGGGTGGAATTTGTCAAGCAGGCCGTGGCAGAGTGCGGCAGCATGATCACCATTCTCACCGGCCGGAATCTGATCAACGATCCCTATATCCTCCGCGGGCAGCTGCTGGCCATCCCCCTCACCGGGTTTGGCGTGCCCAACTGCACCTCCATCTATATGTTCAGCAGAAAGCGCAGCTCCCTCAGCTTCTTTGAAACGGCGATCTACGACGCCCTGAAGGACTACGGCAAACAGACGCTGTCCTCCATGGACCTTGCCGACGAGACAATCGAACCCTATCCGCCGCTGTTCAACCTGCGGGATTGAGTCCCGCCCCTGACCGTCTGAGTGGCTGAACAGCGCCTTACAACACTCCAAAGGAGGTACTCAGACCCCATGGCTATCATCACCATCGACGGGCGCACGCTGAGTGTGCCCGACCAGAAGAACGTGCTGGAATGCGCCCTGGAAGCGGGGATCTACATCCCCCACCTGTGCCAC
>CALWXH010000039.1 GCA_944385465.1 uncultured Oscillospiraceae bacterium
AGGCCGCCCGGGGCAGGTAGCCCAGATCCTCCAGCAGGGTAAACAGGGGGAAGAAAATGGCCATGGGGGGCAGCATCACCGACACCACCCAGGCGGTCACCCGGTACACCCCGTCCAGCAGCAGGCCGCTGAGCCAGGCCGGGGCGGATGCCAGACACCGGGCCAGCACGTCCCCCAGCCAGTCAAAGCCCTGGGACAGCCACCGGGAGGGCAGATTGGCCCCCGCCATGGTCAGCCACAGCACCACCCCCAGCAGCAACAGCATCAGCGCCCCGCCGGTGAGCCGGCCGGTGAGCAGGCGGTCCAGCTTCCGCTGCCGCGCCAGGGCGTCCGCCCGGCGGCTGCGCACCGCCTGGGCGGCGTACCGCTCCGCCAGCCCGGCCCGTACCTCCGGGGTCCTCTCCTGCCCCGCCCGGGCCCCCTCCTCTCCCTGGGCCAGGCGGGCCATGGCCCTTTTCAGCTCCTCCAGCCCCTCCCGGCGGCCGGCGGACACCCCCACCACCGGCGCCCCCAGCCGCCCCTCCAGCTCCTTCAGGTCCATCTGTAGGCCCAGCCTGCGGGCCTCATCCATCAGGTTGACGCACACCAGCACCCGGCTGGTGAGCTCCAGCACCTGGAGGGCCAGGATCAGCCCCCGCTCCAGGCAGGTGGCGTCGCACACCACCACCACGCCGTCCGCCTGGCCGCTGGAGATGTAGTCCCAGGCCACCTGCTCCTCCGGCGTCTTGGCGGTGAGAGAGTAGATCCCCGGCAGGTCGGTGAGGCGGTACTCCGCCCCCTCGTGAGTAAAGCGCCCCTGGGCGGTGGCCACCGTCTTGCCCGCCCAGTTCCCCGTGTGCTGCCGCAGGCCGGTGAGGGCGTTGAACAGGGTGGACTTGCCCACATTGGGGTTGCCCACCAGGGCCAGGACGGGGCCCTGGCCGGTCATGTGGCCCTCCTCACGGCGGCGGGCCGCTCCCGCTCCAGCCGGACGCCGTCCGCGTCCCCCTTTCTCAGGGCGATGAGCGCCCCCCGGATCAGATAGGCGCGCAGGCCGCCCCCCGGCCCCTGGAGCACGCAGGTCACCCGGGTGCCCCGCACCAGCCCCAAATCCCGCAGCCGCAGCTCCATGGCGGGGGAGGCGGACAATTCCGTCACATAACCGCTCTCCCCGGCCTGGAGGGCGGACATCGCAATTGCTTGTGTCATCTTCGGATTCACTCCTCGCAGTCGGACTGACGCGGGCCGCCCCCACGGCGGCAGCCCGCACCCCATCCTATGCCGCCGCGGCGGCGCCGGCCCCGGGGAGATACAAAGCCGCCCTGCCCGGGGGTTCTCCCGGACAGGGCGGCAGGTTTTGCGATTCCTCCAATACAAGCCGTTTTCGGGTTTCTTAAGGGGACGGTAAAGAATTCTGAAACAATCCGGGGCAAAAGGCGGCGCCCGGGGGAGAAGATCCTCTCCCCCGGGCGCCGCCCAGTTCCGGCCTGCGGTTCAGTACTCGAAGCTGTAGCTGCCGCAGGCGTTGATCACGGTGGTGTCCCCGTAGGCGCTCAGCCTGGGGATTTTGAAGCCATAGCTGTGGTGGATGTGGCCGTGGACAAAGTATCTGGGCCGGTAGTCCTCCATCAGCCGGTTGAAGCACTCAAAGCCCCGGTGGGGCAGGTCGTCCATGTCGTTGAGGTGCCGGGCGGGGGCGTGGGTGAGCAGGATGTCCACCCCCCCGCTGCGCCACAGGCGCAGCTTCTGCCGGAGGATGCGCCGGGACATCTCCCCCTCGGTGTACATGTTCTCCCCCGCCCGGTACCGGCAGGACCCCCCCAGGCCCAGAATGCGGATGCCCTGGTACCGGTACAGTTTGTCCTCAATGCACACGCAGCCCTCCGGGGGCTCCCGGAGCAGCAGGTCGTCATGGTTTCCCCGCACATACAGCAGCGGGCAGCGGGCCATGGTCACCAAAAACTCCAGGTATTCTCTCTTGAGATCGCCGCAGCCCAGGATCAGGTCGAACTCGGCCAGCCGGCCCGGCCGGTACCAGTCGTAATACTCCGGGGCCACCACGTCAGAAACAGCCAAGATCTTGATAGTTATCCCCCGTTTCCTTCCTGGGTCCGCGCCGGCCCGCTCTCGCCGGCGCCCGCCTTGTCTTTGGAGGGGTCCACCCCCACCATGTCCACCGCGGCCTTCCCCTCCCGGGTCAGCTGCTCATAGCTGGGCAGGGAGCCCACCACGTTTTCCGCCAGCCAGTCCATGTTCACGATCTGCTCCGGGGTCAGGCTGCCGCCGTTCTCCCCGTTGACCATCCACCCGTTCTGGGTGCGGATGGGGCCGTGGAAAGGCTCGAACACCCCCGCGCGGATGCCCTGGCGCAGGATGTCCGCCAGGCGGCGGATGCTCTCGGGCAGCAGGCCGGAGCAGCGCAGGTCCACCACCCCGGAGGCCATCCCCCAGAAGTAGTTCAGCGCCTTGCTGCTCTCCTCGTACTCCGCCCGGAAGGAGCCGTCAAAGATGCGGCGCAGGATGGTCTCGTAGTACACCCCCCACCGCCACACCGGCATGGCCAGGTTCACCGGCCCGTTCTGCGTCATCTGGGCCAGCCCGTAGGAGTAGCCGCCCACATCCACCCGGATCATGTCCTGCAGGGAGATCAGGTCGATCTCCCGGTCGGTGATGCGCCGGGTGGCCATCTCCAGCCCGTCCACCGAGGACCACTCCAGATACACCTTGGCCCGGGGATTGACCATCCTGGCCCCCAGAGCGAAGGCGTTGATGCCGGCGATCTGCCCGTAGATGGGGTAGTTGCACAGGTAGCCCAGCTTGCCCTCCCGGGCCAGGGCGCCGGCGATGGCCCCGATGATGAACTTCACCTCGTACATCCGGGCGTAGTAGGTGCGGATGTACCGGTGGGACTTGTTCAGCGAGCAGTTGAGGATGGTGACCTCCGGGTGCTCCACCGCGGCCCGCAGGCTCACCGGCAGCAGCAGGGGCGAGGTGGTAAACAGCACCGTGTTGCCGTCGGCAATGGCCTGCTCCACCGCCTGCATGGGCTCGCCGGAGAGCACGTCGTGGTAGGCGGTGGCCGTGATCTGCCCGCCGAACACCCGCTGCACATGCAGCCGGCCCATCTCATGGGCCAGGGTCCAGCCCGAGGCGGCGGGATTCTTGTCGTTGAGGAAGGCCACCTTCAGCTGCTTGGGCTCGCTGGAGGGGAGCACCATGGACAAGATCCCCGTCTTTTTCTTCTCCTCCGGGGCCAGGTTCAGGGCGATGGGCTGCTCCTCCTGCTGCAGGGTGATCTCCTCCCACACCTTGGCCACCGACTGCTTCATCTCCTGGTCGGTCTTGGACTGGAGCGCCTGGTAGCCATACACCCGGATATAGGCCAGCATGGCGTCCCCCACGGTGGCGGCCAGCCGCCGGCCGCCGTTGGCCTCGTAGGCGTGGCGGAAGTGGTAATAGGTGGTGGAGAAGGCCCGGCGCTCCTCCTCGCTCCAGCGGCTCTCCGGCTCCTTGCCCATGAGCCGCTGCAGCTCGTCATAGCAGCCGCTCTTGGTGAACTCCAGGAAGTTGACGCCGGTGAGCCGGTTGAACTCCACAAACTCGTAATACAGCTCCACGTCCCGGTCGCCGTTGCGCTCGGGCAGGATGCGGATCACCTGGCCGGCGATGGTGGGCGCGTCGAAGAACTTCAGCACGCTCACCCGCTTGTTGCCCTCCGCCACGTAGTAGCGGTTCATATATTCGTACAGCTTCACCGGGTCCCGGATGCCCTCCTCCAGGTGGGACTTGCACAGGCTCTTCCACTTGTTGGCGAACTCCGTGTTCTCCGGCAGCAGGGGCATGAAGTTCCGGGCAAAGGCGGTGGTGCGGGTGGCGGACTTGGTGCCCACGATGAACTCCGACGGGACCAGCACCACCCCCATATCCGTCCCGCCGGCGGACTGCTCTGTGGAGATGAAATCATCCAGCACGGGAAGATAGGGGTACTGGCTGCTGGTGATGCAGGAGCGCCGCTCCTTCAGGGCCAGGCGCTGGGCCTCTTTGTAATATTGATCCGGCAACGCATACACTCCTCTCCGCGGCGCTCCCCCGCGGGACAAGGGTCCGGGAGGCCGCCTGGTTCTCTGCTCCATCTTATCAGGAAAGGCGGCCGGCCGTCAAGACCTCCCGCCCCGCCGGGGATGCGGGAAAACCCGCCTTGCCAAACCCGGGCGGGTGTGTTATGGTATCCTGGATAAGAACAGGAAAGGCAGGTCATCTTATGGCTATCTTGGTGCTGGGGGGCGCCGGCTACATCGGCTCCCACACGGTATACGAACTTATTGACGCCGGCCGGGACGTGGTGGTGGCGGACAATCTGCTCACCGGCTTCCGGGCCGCCGTCCACCCCAAGGCCCGGTTCTACCAGCTGGACATCCGGGACCGGGCCGCCCTGGACGTGCTGTTCCAGGCCGAGCGCATCGACGGCGTCATCCACTTCGCCGCCTCCTCCCAGGTGGGGGAGTCCATGTCCCATCCCCTGAAATACTACGACAACAACCTCCACGGCACCATGGTGCTGCTGGAGGCCATGGTGGCACACGGGGTGGACAAGATCGTCTTCTCCTCCACCGCCGCCACCTACGGCGAGCCGGAGCGGGTGCCCATCCTGGAGACGGACCCCACCTGCCCCACCAACTGCTACGGCCAGACCAAGCTGTCCATGGAGCACATGATGAGCTGGGTGTCCCGGGCCCACGGCCTGCGGTATGTGGCCCTGCGCTACTTCAACGCCTGCGGCGCCCACCCCTCCGGCGCCATCGGGGAGGCCCACAGCCCGGAGACCCACCTGATCCCCATCATCCTCCAGGTGCCCAACGGCCAGCGGGACAAGGTGTCCATCTTCGGGGACGACTACCCCACCCCCGACGGCACCTGCATCCGGGACTACATCCACGTCACTGACCTGGCCCAGGCCCACATCCTGGCCCTGGACTACCTGCTCTCCGGCGGTGAGAACAACATGTTCAACCTGGGCAACGGGGTGGGCTTCTCGGTGAAGCAGGTCATCGACGTGGCCCGGGCAGTCACCGGCCACCCCATCCCCGCGGTGAGCACCCCCCGCCGGGCGGGGGACCCGGCCCAGCTCATCGCCTCCTCCCGGAAGGCCATCGACGTGCTGGGCTGGAAGCCGGAGTACAACGACCTGCACACCATCGTGGCCACCGCCTGGGCCTGGCACAAGAGCCACCCCCACGGCTATGCCGGGGAATAACGCCCTCCCCTGCCCCGCCCCTGCGCAAAGCCCCTGTTCCCGGACTGGGAACAGGGGCTTTTTTGTCTCTGGCTGTCACCGGCGGCGGTTCTGCCCGCCCCGGCGCACCCGCCGGACGACCAGCCGGACCACCAGCACCAGCACGGCCAGCGCCACTAAGATCACCACAAGGGCGATGATGGTGAACTGGTTGGGGCTCTTCAGCAGCTCCACCGGGTTCAGGCTGGCGTACACCGTCTTGCGCCCGTCGGGGGCGGCGTAGCGGCTGTCCATCTCCCCGCCCATCTGCTCCAGATAGGAGGCGATGGCGTACCACTCCTTCACCTCGTTGCCCTGGCTGTCGTGGACGATGTAGTCCTCCAGCCGGGCCATGTCGATGGGGGTGCCGTCCGCCGTCCTGGGGGTGACGGAGAGCAGGCCGTAGGAGGTGCCCTCCACCTCCCCCAGCATCTGGCCGCAGTACAGCCCGGTGACCACCCGGTAGAGCCGGCCGTCCTCAATGGGCTCCAGAGTGCCGTCCGCCCGGCGCAGGGCGCTGTCCGTCACCTTGTTGAAGATCATCCGGCTGGTGTTGAAGGTGTACTCCACCCCGGAGCAGTACAGCCGGGCGGCGGTCATCAGGGGGGAGACGGAGGCGTCGATCTCCAGCACCGTCTTCAGGTCCTTCCCGTCCAGGTACACCGACACCAGGGGGTAGCCGGGCACCCCGTCCGCCCCGATGCCCAGGGAGGCGGCGTTGAACACGTCGGACACGGTGATCTCCCCCTGGGGCAGGGACTCCCGGATCACGCCGGAGGCGGTCACCGCCACGTCCACCGCCTCCCCGGTGGCCTGCTCCGCCGCCCAGCGGTAGGCGTCCGCCATGAGGCTGCCCAGGGTGGACTCCTCCTGGCTGGCGTAGAGCTGGTTCTGGCTGTCAAAGGGATAGGGGTTGTCCGTGAGCACCTGGTCAAAGCCCAGGCCGAAGCCGCTCAGATAGTTCTCCTCCACCTCCTGCTTGGCCTGCTCGATCCAGGCGGCCAGCTGGGGGTCGTCCTCCACCGAGGCGTCAATGGGGATGAGCTGGTAGTCTGCCAGGGTCACGCCGGAGCCGTCCCAGTCCAGGGTGATCCGGCCCAGGTTCTTGCCGTACTCCCCGGCGGAGACGATGTAGGTGTCCCCCACCTGGATGGGCGCCTGCAGGGTGGTATGGGTGTGGCCGGAGATGATGAGGTCGATGCCCTCCACCGCCCGGGCCAGCTCATAGTCCTCCCCCTTGCCCTGCCCGTCGGTGCCCGAGTGGGACAGGCAGATCACCACCGGCTCCACCCCGTTGGCCTCCAGGCAGGCGGCGGTGGCCTCCTCCACCACCCGCTGGGCGGTGTCCCGGGCGTCGTGGAGCACCATGCCGGACATGGGGGCACAGGCGTCGGAATCCTCCCCGGCCAGGCCGAAGACGGCAAACCACACCCCGCCCCGCTCCAGCAGCACATAGTCGGCCACACCGTAGGCCGCGAAGGCGTCCCACACCGCCTGGGCGTCGTCGTCATAGCCCTCTTCCCCCTCCTCCGGGGGCAGGTAGTTGGCCTCCACGATGGCGGGCACCGGCTCGCCGCTGTCCGCCGCGGCCCGGAGCATCTGGGCCAGCCCGGCGGCGCGGTAGTCGTACTCGTGGTTGCCGAAGGTGGTCACGTCGTACCCCATGGCCCCCATGGCCCGCAGCTCCAGGGCGGAGGTGGCGTAGGCGGTCTGGAACAGGCTGCCCATGGAGAAGTCCCCCCCGTCCAGCAGCAGCGCGTCGGGGAAGGCCTCCCGCTGGGCGTCAATGGCGGTCTTGAGCCGGGCGTAGCCGCCGTACTGCGTCCCCCTCTCGTCCACCGCGGGGAGCAGGTGGGAGTGCAGGTCGTGGGTGAACAGCACCGTGACCTGCTCCCCCGCCGGCCGGGCGGCCAGGGCGGGCAGGGCCGCGGCCAGGGTGAGGCACACCGCCAGGATCAGGGCGGACAGACGTCGATATCCTCGTTTCAAAATCAGCTTCCTCCTTGTCCATCTCATGCTGCTCCCATTGTGACACACTCCCGGCAAAATAGCAAGGCTCTTCCCGCCCCTGCGGCCCGTCTGCCACTTTACTTGTTTTTTTCACAATTTCCTGGTGCATTTTTCCCGCCTAGCCCTTATAATAGAGTCAGCACTCCCCCACAGCCGCCCGGCCGCTGCCGGGCCCCAAGGAAGGAGAGGGAACTCTATGAAACTCAACAACAAACGCACCATCCTGGTGGGACTGGCCTTTTTGTCCATCAGCGCCTTCTGGCAGATGTACGACAGCGTCATGAACCTGATCCTCACCGGCACTTTTCACCTGAATGAGACCATCTCCGGCGCCATCATGGCGGCGGACAACATCCTGGCCCTGTTCCTGCTGCCCCTGTTTGGCTCTCTGTCCGACCGGACCAGCACCCGCATGGGCAAGCGCACCCCCTATATCATCGCGGGCACCGCCTTTGCCGTCATCCTCATGAACATCCTGCCCTTCCTGGACAACAGCTATGCCGCCCAGCCCTCCCTGTTCAAGCTCATCTCCTTCATTGTGGTGCTGGGCCTGCTGCTGGTGGCCATGGGCATCTACCGCTCCCCCGCCGTGGCCCTCATGCCCGACGTCACCCCCAAGCCCCTGCGCTCCAAGGCCAACGCCATCATCAACCTCATGGGCGCGGTGGGCGGCATCCTCTACCTGGCCATCTCCGCCGTCATGTACCCCACCAGCAAGGTGGCCGGTCTGGAGCATGTGAACTACCAGCCCCTGTTCCTGGCGGTGTCCGCCATCATGGTGCTGGCCATCGCCGTCATGCTGCTCACCATCCGGGAGCCAAAGCTCACCGCCGCCAACCAGGCCCTGGAGCGGCAGCACCCGGAGTGGGACCTGGCCCAGGACGACGGGGCCGGCCATGAGGTCCTCCCCGCCCCGGTGAAGCGCAGCCTGGGCTTTCTGCTATCTTCCATCGCCCTGTGGTTCATCGCCTACAACGGCGTCACCACCTGGTTCTCCCGGTACGTGGCGGAAGTGATGGGGGAGGCCCTGGGCGGCGCCTCCACCTGCCTGCTGGTGGCCACCGCCGGGGCCATCGTGTCCTATATCCCCATCGGCGTCATCGCCTCCCGGCTCGGCCGGAAAAAGACCATCATGGGGGGCATCATCCTGCTGGCGGTGTGCTTCCTGCTGGGCTTCGTCCTCACCACCCATTTCCGCGCCATCCACCCCATCATGTTCGTGGTCTTTGCCCTGGTGGGCCTGGCCTGGGCCGCCATCAACGTCAACTCCCTGCCCATGGTGGTGGAGATGTGCAAGGGCTCGGACATCGGCAAATTCACCGGCTACTACTACACCGCCTCCATGGCCGCCCAGGTGGTCACCCCCATCCTGGCGGGCACCCTGATGCGCGCCATCGGCTACCAGGTGCTCTTCCCCTATGCCGCCGTGTTTGCCGCCCTGTCCTTCGTCACCATGATCTTTGTCCGCCACGGGGACGCCAAGGTGGCCGCCAAGAAGGGGCTGGAGGCCTTTGAGGATCTGGACGACTGAAGTCGTCGGGGCAAAGTCCGCTTTCCTCCGTTTCCGCCCTTCGGCGAAAACGGCGTGCGCTCCCTTGCCCCTCCTCTCCCCACGGCACCCGCTGACGCTATGCTGCCGTGGGGGCCCCAAATGCTTGCCCCAGGGACGCGAACCCCTGCGAGGCCGTTCGCTTTGGAAGGAGACGAACCCCTATGCCGCTGATTGTCTGTCTGCTCATCCTCATCGCCGCCCTGGCGGTGGGCGCCGCCCTGCTCCCCCTGGCCCTGCCCCTGCTGCTCCTCCTGGGGGCCGTCCAGGTCGTCCTGCTCTACTTCCTGCTGTGGGCCGCCCTGGCCCGCTGCCGGAAGGGCCACCCCGCCTGGGCCGTGCTCAAGCGGTTCCGCTACGCCCACCGGGGGCTCCACGACAGCGCCCGGGGCCTCCCGGAAAACTCCCTGGCCGCCTTCCGGGCCGCCGTGGAACACGGCTACGGGGCGGAGCTGGATGTACATCTCACCCGGGACGGCCGGCTGGCGGTCATCCACGACGACAGCCTGCTGCGCACCGCCGGGGCGGACGTGCGGGCCTCCCAGCTCACCGCTCCGGAGCTGGACGAATACCGGCTGGAGGGCACCGGCGAGAAGATCCCCTTCTTAGAGGAGGTGCTGCCCCTGTTTGAGGGCCGCGCCCCCCTCATCGTGGAGCTGAAGGTGGACGGCGGCAACGCCGCCCCCCTGGCCCGGGCCGCCTGTGAGCTGCTGGACCGGTACCGGGTGGACTACTGCGTGGAGTCCTTCCACCCCCAGGCGGTGCGCTGGCTGAAAAAGCACCGCCCCGACGTGTGCCGGGGCCAGCTGAGTGAGAATTTCCTGCGCACCCACACCGGGCTGGGTATGGCCGCCGACTTCGCCATGACCCATCTGCTCACCGGCTTTCTCACTACCCCGGATTTCATCGCCTATAACCACCTCCACCGCCGCCGGCTGGCCCTGAAGCTGGCCCGGCAGGCCTGGGGCGTGCAGGAGGTGAGCTGGACCATCCGCACCCCTCAGGCGCTGGCGGAGTGCGAGGGGGACGGCTGCCTGCCCATCTTCGAAGGGTTCCAGCCCTGAGAAAAAGAGGCGCCTGCGGCGCCTCTTTTTCTTAGAGTGAAGAGTGAAGAGTAAAAAGTGAAGATATGGTGTCCGGCGCAACCGGACCATTCTGATCAGCCGCCTGCGGCGGCTCCACATCTCCACTCTCCACTCTCAACTCTCAACTCCTATCTGCAAAGCCGTCGCGGCACATCCGCAACGGGGAGCGGCGGGGTTTCCATTTGACTACGCTGTCAAAGTATAGTATAATACGATGATTTATCTTGTTCAGAGGAGCCCGGATTATGTGGATCGCGGATCAATGGAAAGACTATGAACTCATCGACTGCTCCCGGGGTGAAAAACTGGAGCGGTGGGACAGGTATACCCTGCTGCGCCCCGATCCCCAGGCCATCTGGAACACCCCCCGCGCCCACCGGGGCTGGGCCCGGCCGGACGCCCGGTACGCCCGCTCCCGCACCGGGGGCGGCGAGTGGACCAGCCGCCATGTCCCCGACCGGTGGCAGGTACACTATGGGGCCCTCACCTTCCAGGTAGGGCTGATGAACTTCAAGCACACCGGCATCTTCCCCGAGCAGGCCGCCAACTGGGACTGGGCCGGGGAACAGATCCGCGGCGCCGGCCGGCCGGTGAGCGTGCTCAACCTTTTCGCCTACACCGGCG
The DNA here is from genome assembly GCA_944385465.1 of uncultured Oscillospiraceae bacterium. GTDB lineage: Bacteria > Bacillota > Clostridia > Oscillospirales > Oscillospiraceae > Enterenecus. The sequence continues at coordinate 10,520 of CALWXH010000039.1, forward strand.
GGGCCACCGTGGCCTGCGCCGCGGCGGGGGCCAGCGTGTGCCATGTGGACGCCGCCAAAGGCATGGTCCAGTGGGCCCGGGAGAACGCCAAACTCTCCGGCCTGGAGGAGCGGCCCATCCGCTGGATCGTGGACGACTGCGCCAAGTTTGTGGAGCGGGAGATCCGCCGGGGCCGGCGGTATGACGCCATCATCATGGACCCCCCCAGCTACGGCCGGGGCCCCTCCGGGGAGATCTGGAAGCTGGAGGAAAACCTCTACCCCTTTGTGGAGCTGGTGTCCGGCGTGCTCAGCGACCAGCCCCTGTTCGTCATCCTCAACTCCTACACCACGGGGCTGGCCCCGTCGGTGCTCACCTATGTGCTCCAGTCGGTGCTGGGCCCCAAATTCGGCGGGCACACCGTCTCCGACGAGCTGGGCCTGCCGGTGCGTGAGAGCGGCCTGGCCCTGCCCTGCGGGGCCACCGGGCGGTGGATTTCATCCAATTAGGAATGAGAAATTAGAAATTGCGGTGTGCGCCGCAGGCGCGCAGTTTGAGATCGTCCGGCTTCGCCGGACACCAAAATTCCTAATTCCTAACTCCTAATTCCTAACTAACCCAAAGGGTGTTGTTATGAAAGACGCGATCATCAAAACCCAACAGCTGGTCTTCCGCTACACCACCGAGGAGGGGGTTGCCCCCACGGTGCTGGACGGCATTGACCTGACCATAGAGCCCGGCTCCTTTGTGGCCATTCTGGGGCACAACGGCTCGGGCAAATCCACCCTGGCCAAGCACTTCAACGCCATCCTGCTGCCCAGCGGGGGCAAGGTGTGGGTGTCCGGCCTGGACACCGCCGACGAGGCGCGCCTGCTGGACATCCGTCGCCAGGTGGGCATGGTGTTCCAGAACCCGGACAACCAGATCGTGGCCAGCGTGGTGGAGGAGGATGTGGCCTTCGGCCCGGAGAATCTGGGGGTGCCTCCCCAGGAGATCCGCCGCCGGGTGGACGCCGCCCTGACCACCGTGGGCATGGAGGGCTACGCCACCCGGGCCCCCCACCTGCTCTCCGGCGGGCAGAAGCAGCGGGTGGCCATCGCCGGCGTCATCGCCATGGAGCCGGCCTGCATCGTGCTGGACGAGGCCACCGCCATGCTGGACCCGGTGGGCCGGCGGGAGGTGCTCTCCACCGTGAAAAAGCTCAACCGGGAGAAGGGCATCACCGTGGTGCTCATCACCCACCACATGGACGAGGCCGCCCAGGCCGGCCGCCTCGTCGTCATGCACGACGGCCGCATCGTCCGGGACGGCCCCCCCGCCCGGGTCTTCCAGGACGTGGAGGGGCTACGGGCCCTGGGCCTGGAGGTGCCCGAGACGGTGGGATTGATGTACGAACTGCGCCAGGCCGGCCTGGACGTCCCCTTGGACGCCCTGGATGTGGACGGCTGCGCCGCAGAGCTTTTCTCTCTGCTGACGCAGGGAGAAAAGAGTGAAGCGTGAAAAGCGGAGCGTGAAGATATGGAGCCGCCGCAGGCGGCTGATTGGAATTATCCGGCTGCGCCGGACACAATCTCTCCACTCTCAACTCTCCACTCTCAACTCTTGACGCTCCACTCTCAATTTCTAATTCCTAACTCCTAATTCCTAATTTCCAAAGGACCGTAACTATGCCTTTCATCATCGAAACCAGACAACTGCATCACCTGTACAGCGCCGGCACCCCCTTTGAGCATTCGGCGCTGAACGGCGTGGACTTCTCCGCCCAGACCGGGGAATACCTGGCCATCATCGGCCGCACCGGCTCGGGCAAGTCCACCCTGATCCAGCACCTGAACGGGCTGCTCAAGCCCACCTCCGGCCAGGTCCTCTTCGACGGGGAGGACATCTGGAGCTCCAAGGAGCGCACCCGGGCGGTGCGCTTCCAGGTGGGGCTGGTGTTCCAGTACCCGGAGTACCAGCTCTTTGAGGAGACGGTGTACAAGGACATCTCCTTCGGCCCCAAGAACATGGGGCTGGACGAGGGGGAGGTGGACCGGCGGGTGCGCCAGTCCGCCCGGTTTGTGGGGCTGGACGAGGCTTTGCTGGACAAGTCCCCCTTTGACCTGTCCGGGGGGCAGAAACGCCGGGTGGCCATCGCCGGCGTCATCGCCATGGAGCCCCGGGTGCTCATCCTGGACGAGCCCACCGCCGGGCTGGACCCCGCCGGGGCCGCCCAGATCCTGGAGAACATCCGCACCTACCACCGGGAGAAAAACGCCACCATCATCCTGGTGTCCCACTCCATGGAGGAGGTGGCCCGGGAGGCCAGCCGCCTGGTGGTCATCCACCAGGGGTCCATCCCCTACTCCGGCGTGCCCGCGGACGTGTTCACCCACGGGCGGGAGCTGGAGGAGATGGGGCTGGGGGTGCCCGCCATGACCCGGGTGTTCGCCCGGCTGCGCTCCATGGGGGCGGACGTGCCCGGCGGGGTGTACACCATCCCCCAGGCCCGGGACGCCATCCTCGCCGCCCTGAACCGGAGCAAGGCTCCCGCCCGCGGAAAGGAGCTGATGTAAATGGCTCTGAAGGACATCACCCTGGGCCAGTTCTTCCCCGGCTCCTCCCCCATCCACCGGCTGGACCCCCGGGCCAAGCTCATCGCCCTGATTGTCTATATCGTGGCCTTGTTCCTGGCGGTGGGCTGGCAGACCTACCTCATCGCCTTTCTGGTGCTGGCGGCGGTGGTGGCAGTGTCCACCGTGAAGCCCCGGGCCCTGCTCAAGGGCATGAAACCGGTGCTGTTCCTGCTGGTGTTCACCGCCATCCTGAATATGTTCTACACCCCCGGCCGGGAGCTGTTCCACTTCTGGATCTTCACCATGACCTATGAGGGGGTGGCGCGGGCGTTCTTTATGGTGATCCGCATTCTCATGCTCATCACCGCCACCTTCCTGCTCACCTACACCACCTCTCCCCTGGCCCTCACCGACGGGCTGGAGCACCTGCTCTCCCCGCTGAAGAAGATCCGCTTCCCCGTCCACGAGCTGGCCATGATCATGTCCATCGCCCTGCGCTTCATCCCCACCCTCATCGAGGAGACGGACAAGATCATGTCCGCCCAGCGGGCCCGGGGCGCCGACTTTGACACCGGCAATCTGGTGCAGAAGGCCAAGGCCCTCATCCCCCTGCTGGTGCCCCTGTTCATCTCCGCCTTCCGGCGGGCGGATGAGCTGGCCACCGCCATGGAGTGCCGCTGCTATCACGGCGGCGAGGGCCGCACCCGGATGAAGCAGCTGCGCTACCGCCCGGCGGACGCCCTGTTCATCCTCGCCGCCCTGGCGGTGTGCGTGGCCGTGGGCGTGCTGGCCCACTTCGGCTGGTAAGGGGGGCTGGCCATGGAAGAAAAAAACATCGCCCTGCGCCTGAGCTATACCGGCACCGCCTACCACGGCTGGCAGGTGCAGAAAAACGCCGCCTCGGTGGCGGAGACCCTGGAAAAGGCCCTGGCCAGCGTGGTGGGCCACCCGGTGAAGGTCACCGGGGCGGGCCGCACCGACGCTGGCGTCCACGCCCGGGTGTATGTGGCCAATTTCCGCACCACCTCGGGCATCCCGGTGGAGCGGCTGCCCCTGGCGGTGAACACCCGCCTGCCCGACGACATCGTGGTGTCCAAGGCCACGGTGGTGCCCGATACCTTCAACGCCATCGGCTCCTGCCTGAAAAAGGAGTACACCTACCGCATTTACAACTCCCGCATCCGGGACCCCTTCTACGTCAACCGGGTGTGGTTCTACCCCCGGCTGCTGGACGAGGCCGTCATGGCCGAGGCCGCCCGGCAGTTTGTGGGCACCCATGACTTTGCCGCCGTGCGCTCGGTGGGCACCGAGACCCGCACCACCGTGCGCACCGTCCACTACTTCGACATCACCCGCACCGGCAAGCTCATCGACTGCCGGGTGTGCGCCGACGGCTTTTTGTACAACATGGTCCGGGCCATGGTGGGAACCTGCATCTACGCCGCCGAGGGCAAGCTCAACCCGGCGGACATCCCGGACATCCTCTCCTCCCGCAACCGCACCCTGGCGGGCCCAACGGCCCCGCCGGACGGGCTGTACATGACCAATCTGTGGTATGAGGAGGACGTGCTCTGACCGGACGGCGGGGCCGTAGGCCTGCCCCCGGCAGGCTCGCCGCAACGCGGCGGAGCCAGGGCGGAATTCACTTCCGCCCGGCGATTTCAAATCCCGCCGGATGGGCTGTACATGACCAATCTGTGGTATGAGGAGGACGTGCTCTGACCGGACGGCGGGGCCGTAGGCCTGCCCCCGGCAGGCTCGCCGCAACGCGGCGGAGCCAGGGCGGAATTCACTTCCGCCCGGCGATTTCAAATCCCGCCGGACGGGCTGTATAGGACCAACTTGTGGTACGAGGAAGATGTGCTCTGACCGGCTCCGCCCACGCAAACCAAAGCAAAGGATAAAAGAAATCTGCCATGGACAAACAGAATCAAGAACAATTGCATTCCACCCGGTCCGGCATTCCCCTGGGCACCCTTCCCCGGGCAGGCGAATCCCGGCCGGAGGGGGACGGCGCCCCCGGGCCCTCCGGCCAAAAGAACGCCCCAAAAGGCAAGCGGTTCCTGCCCCGCCTGGTGATCTTCCTGGTCACCCTGGCCATGGTGCTGGGGGCGGTGGCGGCGGTGGTGTTCCGGGACAGCCTGAACCTGGACAGCATCCGCCGGTGGTTCCACTACCGCTCCCTCTCCCTCAGCGACAGCGGCCGGGCGGAGTCCTTCCCCTACGGCGGCTCCCTCACGGACACCTTCACCGTGCTGGACGGGGACCTGCTGGTCTGCTCCCCCAACACCATCTCCCTGTTCTCCGGCAGCGGCACCCAGTACGTGAGCCAGCCGGTGACCATGAACACCCCTGTGGTGAATACCAACGGCTCCCTGGCCGTGGTGTACGACGCCGGCGGGGACGAGCTGTATGTGCTGGGCCAGCGGGAGCTGATCTGGCAGAGTGAGGACATGCAGTCCATCCTCTCCGCCCGGCTCAATCAGTCCGGCTATCTCACCGTGGTCACCCAGGCCAGCGGCTACCGGGGCTCGGTGACGGTGTACGACCCCTCCTACCAGCCCCTGATGAGCGTCAACCTCTCCTCCGCCTTCGTCATGGACGCCGCTCTGTCCGACGACGGGCAGACCCTGGCCATCTTCACCGTGGGGCAGTCGGACGGCGTGTTCAACACCAGCCTCTCCCTCTACACCCTGAACACCGGCGGCAGCGGCGAGTTCACCCCGGACCTCACCCTTCCCCTGGGCAGCACCGTGGTGCTGGACGTGGATCACACCCAGGATAAGGTCTGGATGGTCAGCGACCACGGCCTGTATCTCTCCGACCACCAGGGCCACACCATCTCCGCCGACTGGTCCAGCCTGCACCTGAAGCGCTACACCCTGGCCGGGGACGGCTTCGCCGCCGCCCTGCTGGGCAAATACCGCGCCGGCAGCCAGGCCCAGCTGTGGGTGGTGGACGCCCAGGGGGAGAAGCGCACCCTGTCCATTGACCAGCAGGTGCTGGCACTGTCCGCCGCCGGGCGGTATGTGGGGGTGCTCACCGGCGACCGGCTGGACATCTATCTCGCCGACACCCTGGAGCTCTACGCCTCTCTGGAGGGCACCCAGGGCGCCCGCAACATGGTCCTGCTGGAGGACGGCTCCGCCATCCTCATCTCCGCGGAGACCGCCAGCTTCTATGTGCCCTGATTTCATCATCGTAAGAGGTGATCTCTATGCCGCTGTTTGTCTTTGATCTGATCATTTTGGCTGTCCTGGCCTTTTTCGCCTGGCGGGGGGCCAAGAAGGGACTCATCCTGTCCCTGTGCTCCCTGGCGGGGATCTTCCTGGCCTTTTTCGGCGCCCGCTTCCTCTCCCAGGAGTTTGCCCCCGCCCTGTCCCACATCATCGAGCCGGGCATCTACCAGACCGTCCTGGGGGCCGAGCCGGAGACCGACGCGGACCCGGACGCCTCCCTGCCCCCGGACACCGGCTCCCACGGCGCCCAGGAGCCGGTCCAGCCCACCTACACCCTGGACGAGCTGCTGGAATCCGTCCGGGAGGAGGGGCTGTTCTCCGGCCTGTCCAACTTTGTGAACCAGGCCGCCCAGGCCGATGAGATCCAGCAGACCGTACATAAGACCGCCGCCCAGGCCCTGGCCGGCTATCTGGCCGGGCTCATCTCCAAGGCGGGGCTGTTCGCCGTGTCCTTCCTGGTGATCCTGCTGGTGTGGTTCCTGGTGGGGCACATTCTGGACCTGGCCTTCCACCTGCCCATTCTCTCCACCGTCAACCTGGCGGGCGGCCTGATCCTGGGCCTTCTGAAGGCGGCGCTGCTCATCCTGGTCCTGGTGTGGCTGGGCCAGCTGGCCGGGCTGATCCCGGAGCAGCCGGACACCCCTGTGCTCTCCCTGTTCACCCCCCGGCGGGTGGGCCAGCTGCTGGATCAGCTGCTGGTGTGAGCGCCCGCCCCGGGTCAGGGCTCAGTCAGGAAATTCCTTTTCAAATCGTCAAAATTTCCCTTGCTAAAGTTCATGACCTATTCATATTTATCTGGTATGGTATGCTCAAATGACACCCTACCGAAAGGAGCCCCACCATGCAGCCTACCTTATGCACACGCTGCCACAAGAACGTGGCCGTGATCTTTGTCACAAAAATTGAAAACGGTGAGACCAAAAACGAAGGTCTCTGTCTCAAGTGCGCCCGGGAGCTTGGCATCAAGCCGGTGGACGACATGATGAAAAAAATGGGCATCACCGACGAGGACCTGGAGTCCATCTCCAGCGAGATGCTCTCCGCCTTTGGCGGAGCGGAGGGGCCCGAGGGCCTGGTGAGCCAGGAGGACGGCGACGAGGACGACGAGGGCCGCACCGCCACCTTTCCCTTCCTGAACAAGCTTTTCGGGAACCAGAACCCCGCCGGGGAACAGCCCCAGCGCCCCAACCGGGAGGACAAGAACGCCAAGACCGAGCAGCGCGCCCCCAAGCGCAAGTTCCTGGAGAACTACTGCATCTCCCTCACCCGGAAGGCCGCCGAGGGCAAGCTGGACCGGATCGTGGGCCGGGAGAGCGAGATCGAGCGCACCATCCAGATCCTCAACCGCCGGCAGAAGAACAACCCCTGCCTCATCGGCGAGCCCGGCGTGGGCAAGACCGCCATCGCCGAGGGGCT
>CALWXH010000040.1 GCA_944385465.1 uncultured Oscillospiraceae bacterium
CTTTTTGTCTTCATCATCGCCTTTAGGCTTCTCTTGAACCACTCGCCTAGCGAGTGGTTTTCTTTAGTACAAAAAGACGGAGGCGATCAGTAGCCTCCGTCTTTTATGTGAGTGGTGATTTGTTGGCGGAGCTTGTCCGGGGTGTTGTCCTCCGGGTGGTCCAGCACGTGATGGAGAAGCAGGGCCTGGGCCCGCCCAATGTCCGGGCCGGACAGGCCCAGAGCGGCCAGCTCTCCCCCGGACAGGGCCAGATCCCGGACGGTGAGGGGCGGGTGTTGGGCCAGGGTGCGCTCCAGCAGGGCCGCCGGAGGGGCGTCCCCCAGGGCCAGGGCCATAAAAGCAGCCGCCCGGCAGGGGTCTTCACCCCAGCGGGAGAGCAGGTGCCGCCAGCACCGCTCCTCCTCCGGTAGGCCGGCGCGCAGCAGCCCCAGCCCGGCGGACACCCCCCGGCACAGCGCCCCGGGGCGGCGCAGCTTCTCCGGCAGGGCCGGGTCGTCCACCAGGGCGGCCAGTCCCGCCCACCGGGCTTCTGCATCCGTATGCTTTGGCTGTCCCACCCCCCGGGCCGTCTGGCCCGGAGGAAATGGGGGCCCCCGCAAAAACCCAGCGCAGCGGTTTTTGTGGGGAGAGGAGCCGCAGCGGAGTGGATAAGCTTTCGCCATCGGCGGAAGCGAAGGATATGGAGCTTGCGGCGACGAGGGCGCCTGGCCGGGCAGGGCCCTGGGGCGTGGTGCGCACCTCATCCGTCACAGCTTCGCTGTGCCACCTTCCCCTCAAGGGGAAGGCGAAGGGCCACGCCATTCCAAAAGCCTTCTCCTTCAGGAGAAGGTGCCGAGCGCAGCGAGGCGGATGAGGCCTTAGACGCAAAGGCCCGCAGGCTTGAACACCAAGAGCAGGTGCCTATAGGCGGCGCAGAAGTGGGGCAAGTTTGGTGGCACCAGGGCGGAGCCCGCCGAGGGGTGCGCCGAGTGTCGATGCTGTGCGCCGGTCAATAGAGACTGGCACCAATTCTGCTCCCCCGTAAACCAGGGGTTCTTAGGGGGCAAATCCTGGAGGACGCCCTTTGTCCGATGGATTTGTTCCCCTAAGCGGGTTTTTGGTTCCTTTTGGCCCGTGCCAAAAGGAACTCGGCCCTCAGGCCGAAAACTGAGATCCGCCTGTCGGGGCGGGACCCGACAAATCAAAGGGCTTACCGGAACTCTCCGGCAAAAGGGCCGGGGAAACAGGGGGCTCCGCCCCCGGATAATCAGTCACCCTCCCGGGGCCGGGTGGTGACGAAGCAGCACAGCAACCACACCCCCGCCAGCACCAGGGCGGCGGTGGCCAGGGCCGGGCCGGCCTGGCCGAACACCGCATACCGCTGGTTGAGGGCCTCCGGGTTGTAGAGGTAGCAGTGCCCGGTGGGGATGGAGTACATCAGCTTTGTGGCGGCCAGCAGGGGAAAGGACAGGCACAGGGCGCACAGCAGCAGGGCGGGGAGGAGTATGGCCCGCCGGCGGCGGGCCAGCAGCCAGATCACGCAGATCAGGGTGAGGGCCCCCAGCAGGGCGTAGAACAGGGGCCCCTGGTGTACATAGAGCCAGCCGGGGAGGGGGGCGTACTGCTGGGTGACCCCTCCGCAGTAGAGCAGGTAAAAGCCGCCGCACAGCAGGGGGCACAGGGCGGGCAGTGCCTTGGAGGGGGAGAAGGCCGCCCAGCTCAGCCGGGGCCGGCGGGAGCCCACAAACAGCCAGAGGGCCAGGGCGGTGACGCCGGTGGCGGCCAGGGCGCCCAATAGGAGGGGCAAAGCACCAGTTAGCAGGGGCAGAAGATAGCCGGTGACCACCCCAAGGGCAGGGGCGTCCCCTCGGGGGATGTAGCCGTTGGCCAGCTGGAGCAGCAGATTGGAGATCAGGTTGGGGGCCAGCAGCGTCGCGGCCTGGAGGATCGTCTGGAGGTAAATGAAGAAGCTCATCACCAGGGCGGCGGCCAGGAACCACCGGCTGTGGAAGGTGTAGTTCTTCTGCAGCCACACCCCGTAGGCCAGGCAGCCCAGATAGAGCAGCAGGGCCAGAATGGTGGGGAGGAACAGATCCAGCAGGAAGAACCCCACCCCGCCCCCGATGGCGAAGGCGAAGGACAGCAGGTTCTGCCAGTCCGCCCGCCCCAGGGCCCGGACGGTGGCAGGCTGCTCCCCCAGCAGGTCGTCCACCGTCACCCCCAGGGCCTTGGCCAGGGGGCCCAGCAGGGCCACGTCGGGATAGCCGCCGGTCTCCCACCGGGAGACGGATTTGTTGGACACCCCCAGCCGGTCGGCCAGCTCCTGCTGGGTCATGCCTCGGGCCCTGCGGTAGGCTTTCAGCCGCTGGGCAAATTCCAGTTCGGTCATACTCAGCCCTCCTTTTCCATGGGAATAATGGTCGGGATCCCTTTTGACGCCTTCAGTATACCGGAAAAAGGGGGACAGCGCCACCCCATGGGGCGGGAATTTGCTCCCGCCCGGCGGGAGTCGGCCCTTCAGCGGCTCCAGCAGCCGCTCCCAGCGGGACGCTTGGGGGCTCTGCCCCCAAACCCCGGGCCTTTTCGCCGGCGGGTGCCGGCAGGCCCTATAGGTGCCGGTTTCCGCACCGGCGGGCGGGTGACTTTTCTTACGCGAGAAAAGTCACCAAAAGCGCGCCGGGGGTTGGGTGCGGATGGCTGTCGGCCCAAAGACCGGGCCTCGGCCAAAGCGCCTGCACCCCCGGACCCCCGTTAAGGGCACGGGGGGCGTCAGTAGACCTGCCAAGCTCGCTTTCCGGCGTGGCGAAACCCGCGGTTGCGTCGGTTCCCCCGACGGCCCCCGGCCTCCTGCGCCCCTATGCTTTGGTGCCTGCACCCCCATGAGGCGCCTGGAATAGCATGGCCCTGGGGTGCGGCGTGCCGTTAGAGGCACAGACCAAAGGCTTGATCACCAAGAGTAGGCGCCCATAGGCGGGGGACAGGGAAACAAGTTATCTGCGCAAAAGGCCGGGGGCCGCCGTGCGTGGCAGGGAGTGTCAGCAGGCGCACGCCGGAAAGAGAATGCCGCACCGGTTTTGCTCCCCCGTAAAACGGGGATACATAGGGGGCGGCCGACTATGAGCATGGAGCGCCCTTGGCTCCATGTCGAATCGGAGGCACACCCCCTATGCGGGCTTTTGCCTACTTTTCTCCCGTGAGAAAAGTAGGTCGCCCTGGGGGCGAAACCCCAAAACCAAAGGACTTGCCGGCACCCGCCGGCGAAAGAAAAGGGTCTCAGGAGTTCAGCAGCTCCAGCAGCCGCTCCCGGCGGTTGTCCCCGGGATGGTCCAGCACGTGGGAGAGCAGCCGGGCCTGGGCCGCGCCGATCTCCCGGCCGGACAGGCCCAGGGCGGCCAGCTCTCCCCCGGACAGGGCCAGGTCCCGGACGGTGAGGGGCGGGCGGGAGGCCAGGGTGCGCTCCAGCAGGGCCGCCGGAGCGGAATCCCCCAGGGCCATAAAGGCCGCCGCCCGGCAGGGGGCTTCTCCCCAACGGGACAGGGCGTGCCGCCAGCCCCGCTCCTCCTCCGGCAGGCCGGCGCGGAGCAGCCCCAGCCCGGCGGACACCCCCCGGCACAGCGCCCCGGGGCGGCGCAGCTTCTCCGGCAGGGCCGGGTCGTCCACTAAGGCGGCCAGCCCCGCCCACCGGGCCAGAGGGGCGGCGGGCAGGCCCGCCAGGGGGGCGGTATCGGCTTGCCTGTCCCCCAGCCAGGGGGTCAGCAGGCCATAGCGTAACATCTCCCCCACCCACTGGGGACGGGGAGAGCCCAGGGTCTTGTCCACCTCGGCCCCCACCCGCTCCGCCGCCAGAGGGGCGGTGGAGGGGGCGTCTGCCAGGACGGCTTCCACCGTGGGGTGGAGGGAAAAGCCCAGCTGGGCGGCCAGGCGCAGGGCCCGGAACAGCCGCAGCCGGTCCTCCAGAAACCGTTGCGCCGGGTCGCCCACGCAGCGGATCACCCCGGCGTTCAGGTCGTCCAGGCCGCCGAAGGGGTCGAGAAGTTCCCCCTCCGGCCCCAGGGCCATGGCGTTGACGGTGAAGTCCCGGCGGGCCAGGTCCTCCTCCAGGCTGACGCCGAAGGACACCTCCCCCGGGTGCCGGCCGTCCCGGTAGCCCCCCTCCCGGCGGAAGGGGGTGACCTCCACCGGGCCGCCGGGGGTGGGGACGGTGACGGTGCCGTGGACGCCCCCGGTGGCCACGCCGCCGGGGAAGAGGGCCAGGATTTGTTCTGGCGGGGCGGCGGTGGCCACGTCCCAGTCCTCCGGGGCGCGGCCCAGCAGCAGGTCCCGCACGCCGCCTCCCACGGGGTAGGCGGCAAAGCCGGCGGCGGCCAGGCGGGCGCACAGGGCGGCCACGCCGGGGGGCGGGGTGAGTGTTGGCGTCATGGCGGAGCCTCCTTCGTCTAAGATGGCCCGGAGGGGCGTATAATAGGGGAGAGTGGAGAGTGGAGAGTGAAGAGTGGAGATAGGAGATATCTTTTCGCCGGGGGTGCCGGCAAATCCTTTGGCTTTTGCCGGTTCCCGCACCGGCGGGCGGGGTACTTTCTCTTGCGCAAGAGAAAGTACCCAAAGGGCAGGGATTCCGCCGCCTGCGGGCGGCGGGACGCGCCGCTGGGGTGACTTTTCTCACGCAAGAAAAGTCACCAAAAGTGCGCCCAAGGTGGAGCACCCCCTTGGGTATCCCCCCGCTCAGTTGCACTGCGCCCCTCTCTTTCCGGCGTGCGTGACCCGCGGCTGCGCCGGTTCCCCCGGCGCCCTCCGGGCTTGTGCATTCGTATGCTTCTGTCATCCCACCCCACCAGGGCGCCTGGCCGGGCAGAGCCCTTGGATGCAGTGCGCCGTTAGGGGCGCAGACCGAAGGCTTGAACGCCAAGAGCAGGCGCCCATAGGCGTGATAAGGAGTTCACAGGTCACCTGCGCAAAAGGCCGGGGGCCGCTTTGCGTCGCTGGGAGTGTCAGCAGGTGTGCGCCGGTCGTTAGAGTGACGCACCGATTCTGCTCCCCCGTAAATCGGGGTTCTTAGGGGGTCAAATCCTGGAGGACGCCCTTTGTCCGATGGATTTGTCCCCCTATGCGGGCTTTTGCCTACTTTTCTCCCGTGAGAAAAATAGGTCGGCCCTCAGGCCGAAACCTGAGACACGCCCGCCGGTGCGAGAACCGGCAATCCAAAGGGCTTGCCGGAACCCTCCGGCGAAAGAGCGTGTCTTTGGTTTCTTTCTGCACGAGCAGAAAGAAACTCGCCCTTCCGGGCGAAACCGGAACCCAAAGGGCCTGCCGGAACTTTCCGGCGAAAACGCCGGGGGTTCGGGGGCTCCGCCCCCGAGCGCCCCGCCGGAGGCGGTGGACATTTTGCCCCGAAAGTGTCTTTCCCTGAAGAACAAAATTGGGTTGCCATTTCCCTGCGCTTGTAGTATAATAAATTGCTTTACCCGTGGTGTATATTGCGGCCAGAGGTGGGAGTTTTCCCCTGTGGCTCTATTATATGAGGTGTTTCCATGACAGTCAATCAGATCTATGACTATATCCAGCCCGGCAAGCGGGCCCACCTGGTGGGCATCGGCGGGGTGTCCATGGCCTCCCTGGCGGAGGTGCTGCTGGGCTCCGGTGTGGTCATCACCGGCTCGGACCAGCGGGAGAGCGCCACGGTGCTCCACCTGCGCTCCCTGGGCATCCCGGTGACCATCGGCCACCTGCCGGAGAATGTGGAGGGGGCCGACTGCGTGGTGCGCACCGCCGCCGTCCACGACAGCAACCCGGAGATCGCCGCCGCCCACGCCCAGGGCATCCCCGTGTTTGAGCGGGCCCAGGCCTGGGGGGCCATCATGCGGGGGTACAAGAACGCCCTTTGCATCTCGGGCACCCACGGCAAGACCACCACCACCTCCATGTGTACCCACGTGTTCATGGCCGCCCAGCTGGACCCCACCGTCATGATCGGCGGCACCCTGCCCCTGCTGGAGGCGGGCCACCGGGTGGGCCACGGGGACACCATCATCCTGGAGAGCTGCGAGTACTGCAACTCCTTTTTGTCCTTCTACCCCACGGTGGCGGTGATTTTGAACATCGAGGCCGACCACCTGGACTTCTTCAAGGACCTGGACGATGTGGAGCACTCCTTCCGGGCCTTTGCCGACCGGGTGCCGGACAGCGGCACCATCGTGGCCAACTGTGAGGACGAGAACACCATGAAGGCCCTGGCGGGGGAGCGGCGGCCCATCTTCACCTTCGGGGTGGAGAAGGGGGACGTCCACGCGGCCAACCTCACGGTGCATGAGGGCTTCGCCTCCTTCGACGTGATGTACCGGGGGGAGAAGTACGCCCACCTGGACCTGTCCGTCCCCGGTATGCACAACGTGAAAAACGCCATGGCCACCGCCGCCGCCGCCATTGTGCTGGGGGTGCCCGGCGAGGCGGTGGAGCGGGGCATGCGGGAGTTCCGCCTGCCCGGCCGGCGCTTTGAGTACAAGGGGGCCTATCACGGGGCGGAGGTGTGCGACGACTACGCCCACCACCCCAGCGAGGTGGCCGCCCTGCTGGACACCGCCCGGCAGCTGAACTATCAGCGGGTGGTGGTGGCCTTCCAGCCCCACACCTATTCCCGCACCCACGAGCTGTTTGACGACTTCGTGCAGGTGCTGCAAAAGCCCGACGTCACCCTGCTGGCGGAGATCTTCGCCGCCCGGGAGGACAACACCCTGGGCATCTCCTCCAGAGATCTGGTCCGGCACATCCCCGGCAGCATCTACTGCCCCACCCTGGCGGACGTGACGGAGAAGCTCAAGGAGATCGCCCGGCCCGGGGACCTGATCCTCACCGTGGGGGCGGGGGACATCTACCTGGCGGGGGAGGCCCTGGTGAAATCCGAGGACAAGGCCATCCCCCCGGCCCGGGCCTGACCGGCGGAAGGGGAGAGAAGCCCATGGGATACGCCGTCGGCATCGACCTGGGGAGCACCGCCGCCAAGTTCACGGCCAAGGGGGAGCGGGGGCTGGCCAGCCAGAGCCGGCCCGCCATCCGGCAGGAGGCCCTGGTGGGCCGTGGGCTGGAAGCGTTTCTCGCCTGGGCGGGCATCGGCCGGGAAGAGGTGGAGCGGGTGGTCCTCACCGGGGTGCGCACCGCCGCCTTCACCCACAGCGTGCTGGGCCTGCCCACCTGCACCGTGCCCGAGTTTGAGGCCATCGGCCGGGGCGGCCTGGCCCTGTCCGACGGGCTGGAGCGGGCCCTGGTGGTGAGCCTGGGCACCGGCACCGCCCTGGTGATGGCCGGGCCGGAGGGCTGCGCCCACCTGGGGGGCAGCGGCATGGGCGGGGGCACCCTCACAGGGCTGGGAATGCTCCTGCTGGGGGAGCGCAACCCGGCATGCATCGGACAGCTGGCCGCCGGGGGACGGGCGGACCAGGTGGATCTCATGATGAGCGATCTGTACGACGGCGACCTGCCCACCCTGTCCCGGGAGCTGACGGCGGCCAACTTCGGCCACATCTCCCCGGAGGCCCGGCGGGAGGACATCGCCCTGGGACTGGTGACCATGATCCTCCAGAGCGCGGGGCTGGCCGCCAGCTTCACCCTGCGGGGGAAGGAGGTCCGGGACGTGGTGCTCACCGGCGCCCTCACCCAGCTGCCCCAGGCGGAGGAGCAGTTTGCCTTTATGGGCAAGTGCTTTGGCCTGAACTTCCGCATCCCCGGGGAGCTGGCCCCCTACGCCACCGCCCTGGGGGCGGTGCTGTGCCCGCCCCAGGCGTGTACCTGGATGCGGTGATGACAAAAGCATCGGAATACGCGCAGCCCCCGGACGGCCCTGACCGTCCGGGGGCTGCGTCTGTTTCCCGGGGGTTGCGGGGGCCCCAGGCGGGGGAGGAACTTGACACAGGGCGGATTCTGTCACGCAATCGGACAAAACAGCCATGATTTGTTCATATTCGGGCAGTATGATAAGGACAAATCAGAAACCATCCGAAAGGGGAGTCCCCGCGTGCAAGAGGTAAAGAAACCAAAGAAACCGCTGATTTTCTATTACATTGTGGTGCTGCTGGTGCTGATGCTGTTCAACTTTCTGGCCATGCCCTGGCTGGCCCAGCGGCAGATCGTGGAGGTGGACTACGGCACCTTCATGGACATGGCGGAGGAGAAAAATCTGGGTGTGGTGGAGATCCAGGAGCAGGAGAATCAGATTCTGTTCACCGACAAGGAGCAGACCACCGTGTACAAGACCGGCATGGTGCCCGACCCCGACCTGAAGCAGATGCTCCGGGATTCCGGGGCCAGCTTTGAGGGGGAGATCATCCAGCAGGCCGATCCGCTGCTCACCTTCCTGCTCAGCTGGGTGCTGCCCATCGTCATCTTCGTGGCCCTGGGGGAGTTCCTCACCCGGCGGATGATGAAGAACGCCGGCGGGCCCAACGCCCTGTCCTTCGGCAAGTCCAACGCCAAGGTCTATGTGAAGTCCACCCAGGGCATTCGCTTTTCCGACGTGGCCGGGGAGGACGAGGCCAAGGAGAGCCTGCAGGAGATTGTGGACTACCTCCACGACCCGGGCAAATACCGCTCCATCGGCGCCACCATGCCCAAGGGCGTGCTGCTGGTGGGCCCGCCGGGCACCGGCAAGACCATGCTGGCCAAGGCCGTGGCCGGGGAGTCCAACGTGCCCTTTTTCTCCATGTCCGGCTCGGAGTTTGTGGAGATGTTTGTGGGCATGGGGGCCAGCAAGGTGCGGGATCTCTTCAAGCAGGCCAAGGAGAAGGCCCCCTGTATCGTGTTCATCGATGAGATCGACGCCATCGGCCAGAAGCGCAACGCCGGCGCCTATGGCGGCAACGACGAGCGGGAGCAGACTCTGAACCAGCTGCTCACCGAGATGGACGGCTTCGAGGACAACACCGGGGTCATCATCCTGGCGGCCACCAACCGCCCCGAGTCCCTGGACCCCGCCCTCACCCGGCCCGGGCGGTTTGACCGGCGGGTGCCGGTGGAGCTGCCCGACCTGAAGGGGCGGGAGGCCATTTTGAAGGTCCACGCCAAAAAGGTGAAGCTGGACGCCGGGGTGGACTTTCTGAAGATTGCCCGGATGGCCTCCGGGGCCAGCGGCGCGGAGCTGGCCAACATCGTCAACGAGGCCGCCCTGCGGGCGGTGCGGGACGGCCGGCCCTGTGTCACCCAGGGGGATCTGGAGGAGAGCATTGAGACGGTGATCGCCGGCTACCAGAAAAAGAATGCCATCCTCACCGACCGGGAGAAAAAGGTGGTGGCCTATCATGAGGTGGGCCACGCCCTGGTGGCGGCCAGGCAGAGCGATTCCGCCCCGGTGCAGAAGATCACCATCGTGCCCCGCACCTCCGGCGCCCTGGGCTACACCATGCAGGTGGAGGAGGGCAACCACTACCTGGTGAGCCAGCAGGAGCTGGAGAACAAGATCGCCACCCTCACCGGCGGCCGGGCCGCCGAGGAGCTGGTGTTCCACTCCGCCTCCACCGGGGCCTCCAACGACATCGAGCAGGCCACCAAGCTGGCCCGGGCCATGATCACCCGGTACGGCATGAGCCCCGACTTCGACATGGTGGCCCTGGAGACCGTTCAGAACCAGTACCTGGGGGGCGACACCTCCCTGGCCTGTTCCGGTGACACCGCCGCCCTGGTGGACAAGCAGGTGGTGGAGCTGGTGCGGGCCCAGCACCAGAAGGCCGTCAGGATCCTGACGGACAACCGGGCCAAGCTGGACGAGCTGGCCGCCTATCTCTATGAGAAGGAGACCATCACCGGGGAGGAGTTCATGGATATCCTCAACCGGAAAGAGCTGGGGAGGTAAACGCCCCGGAAGGGATCAAGCGTGGGACAGCAACGCGCCCCGCCGGCACGTGATATGCCGGCGGGGCGCATTGGCATGGGGAGAAGTCACCCCGTTTCCTGGAGAAACAGCTGGTCCAGCAGGCCGCGGAACAGATCGCCCACCCCCAGGCGGCCCACCTCCTGGGCGGCCACCAGGGGGATGGAATCCCGCTGTTCGCCGTTGACAAAGATGTGGAAGGTGCCCAGCTGCTGGCCCGCCTCCACCGGGGCCTCCACCGACTGGGCCAGCTCCACCTGGGTGGTGATCGCCCCCTCCTGGCCCTTTTCCGCCAGAATGACGCACTCGCGCTGGGGGACGGGCTGGACGGTGTCCTGCTGCCCCAGCAGGACGGGCACCGGGCTGAGGGCCTGGTCCGGGTAGACGGCGGTGAGGGCCCAGCCGGCGAAGCCGTAGTTCAGCAGGGCCTTGGCGCTCTCAAACCGGTCGTTGGAGGTGGGGGCGTGCATCACCACGGCGATGAGCTCCATCCCGTCCCGCTCCGCCGTGGCGGACAGGCAGTACAGCGCGGTGTCGGTGGAGCCGGTCTTCAGCCCGGTGGCCCCGTCATAGTAAAAAATCAGCCGGTTGGTGTTGGACAGCTGGAACTGCCCGTCCCGCAGGGTGTCCATCCAGATGGTGGTGTACGCCCGGATGTCCGGGTGGTTCAGGATGAGCTCCCGGCTCATCAGGGCGATGTCCCAGGCGCAGGATACGTGCCCTTCGGCGGGCAGGCCGGTGCAGTTGCGGAACACCGTGTGCTCCATGCCCAGCTGGGCCGCCCGCTGGTTCATCCGCTCCACAAAGGCCCCCTCGCTGCCGGCCAGATGTTCTGCCAGCGCCACGGCGCAGTCGTTGGCGGAGGCCACAGCCACGGCCTTTACCATGTCGGACACGCTCATCTGCTCGTTTTCCTTCAGCCAGATCTGGGAGCCCCCCATGGAGCAGGCGTAGGCGGAGGCGGTGACCAGGTCCTCCCAGCCCAGGGTGCCGGCGTCAATGGCCTCCATCACCAGCAACAGGGTCATCACCTTGGTGACGGAGGCGGGTTCATACTGGGTGTGGGCGTCCTTTTCCCACAGCACCGTCCCGGTGGACTTTTCCATCAGCAGGGCGCTGGGGGCGGCCACATCCAGCCCCTCCGGGGCGGCGGCCCGGGCGGAGGGGGCAAGACATACGCACACCAGCCCCAGGGCCAGGACAAGGGAGACGATTCGTTTCATGGGACGACCTCTTTTCCACATGGGTTTGCATCAAGGATGTGGAGCGCCGGCGGAATTTATGCGCCCCGACGGAGGGTTTGTCTGGAAAAGGGCGGCTGCGGCTTGACAAATGGCCGGTAAATTTGGTATGAATAAGGGGCAGGACATTTTCAGAGGAAAGGAGCAGACTACCATGGAGAAATACGTGTGCGTATGCGGCTATGTGTACGATCCCGCCGTGGGCGACCCGGATAATGGCATTGCCCCCGGCACCGCCTTCGCGGACATCCCCGAGGATTGGGTGTGCCCGGTGTGCGGCCTGGGCAAGGACGCCTTTACCGCGGAGTGAGCAAAAAACCTGGCCTTCCCAAAACCGGGAGGGCCAGGTTTTTTCAGTGCGCAAAAAGCCCGGCCCATCTGGGCCGGGCTTTTGTGTCAGGGGAGAGATTACCGCATGGTGATATAGCCGCGATACTGGGTCAGGTTGTCGCTGGCGGCCATATCGGACAGGAACATGCTGACGATGTTGAAGTTGGGCTTCAGGAAGGGGAACTGCGCCTGGGGCGCCTCGGCGGGAGCCTCCTTGGCCCAGTCGGGCTGAGGCATATTCTTGGTGCCCTCCACGGCGGCGGCGTACCACTCGTCGGGCCCGTCGAACCACATCTCCACCAGCCGGTTGAACTGGCAGCCCACCACGTCGTGGTAGATCTTGGAGGAGACGAAGCGATTCACCTCGGGGCGGTTCTGGAAATAGGGGACAAAGACCTCCTGGAACCACTTCTCGCCGGTCTTCTCGCAGGGCCAGCGCAGCACGAACTGCCAGCGGTAGTTGGGGCCGTCGTCAATGGTGCGGCCCTTGCCCTTGTAGTCCTCCTCCCAGTTCATGGGCACGTGGGCAAAGACGAAGGGGGGGCAGCCGTTGTCGCCGCCGGAGGAGCGGTGGGCGTCCCCGTCCATGTTCTGGTCGCCGGCCACGGCGGCGTCGGTGTCGGGGATCATGCCCTGCCAGCGCAGCACGTGGGGGGGCATGCGCTCGGTGAAGGCGTTGACGCTCATCTCGGGGGTCATCTCATTGACCATCCAGTAGTGCTCGGTCATCTGCATGCGGCGGGTGCCGAAGCGCTCCCCCTCGGGAGGGGTGGGCAGGGCGTTGTAGAAGGCGTACTTGTTGCAGTAAGGAGCGAACTTGCTGATGCTGTCAGGGACGTGGATGGCGTACAGCCAGTGCTGCAGCTTGTGGCGGTACTCCTCGCGGACACAGTCCACATAGATCACGCTGCGCATGGGGCGGTAGGTAAAAGACATGGTGAAGCTCCTTTCATTTAGGCGGCTGCTGCCGGCCTGTATTCCTATCAAAAGTATACAAAATTGCTGTGGGCACTGTCAAGTTCTTCTTCCGCTTTAACCTATAACCAAAGCGGAAACTATCCATGCGTCCCGGGATACCGGAGGTTGACAGACATTTTACAAAAGGGAGATAGCGCGGGGTCGGAAAGGGGGGTATACTGGGCTCACAGGCCTGGGTGGGGCCTGGCATGTTTCTTTCTTCTTCTCATACAATAGCGGAGAGAGGCCGGTCCGGACGCGGATGCGCGGAGCCGGCCTCTTTCACAACTGTTTGCAAGGAGGATCCCTATGCTGCCATGTCAAACCGGCTGTGCCGGCTATCAGGACGGCTGCCACAAGCACTGCCCCGTGTGGGGCAGCCTGCAGGCCAGACAGAAAAGCCAGCGGGAGGCCAAAAAGGAGTATCTGCGCTATCACAGCGCCCGGTGCGCCCAGACCTTGCGCCAGCTGCGCGCCATGCAGCCCCACAGACTGGGCTGGTGACAAAGCAGGACAAAGAAAAACAGCGTTCCGTCGGAAAGACGGAACGCTGTTTTTTGACAAGTTTGCTGAGAAGGGAAGTGCTTACTTCAGCTCCACCTTGGCGCCGGCCTCTTCCAGCTTCTTCTTCAGCTCCTCGGCCTCGTCCTTGGACACGGCCTCCTTCAGGGTCTTGGGAGCGCCCTCGACAGTGGCTTTGGCCTCGGCCAGGCCCTGACCGGTGATCTCGCGCACGGCCTTGATGACCTTGATCTTGGCGGCAGCGTCAAAGCCGGCCAGGACCACGTCGAACTCGGTCTTCTCCTCGACGGGAGCGGCAGCGGCAGCGCCGGCGGCGGGCGCGGCCATGGCGGCGGCGGACACGCCGAACTCTTCCTCCAGAGCCTTGACCAGGTCGTTCAGCTCCAGAACAGTCAGGCCCTTCACTTCTTCGATCAGAGCGGTGATCTTCTCACTAGCCATGATAAATAACCTCCTATTGTTGGCGTAAAATTTTTTCTGTGATTGCCCCGACCCGGGGCGGGGAAGGGTGCCGGATTACTCGGCGGCGGGGGCCTCCTCAGCGGGGGCCTCAGCGGCGGGAGCCTCCTCGGCAGGAGCAGCCTCCTCGGCGGCAGGGGCGGACTCGCCGCCCTTTTCGGCGATGGCCTTGATGACGATGGCCAGGCTGGTGATGGGGGAGAGCATCATACCCAGCACCTGACCCAGCAGGACCTCCTTGGAGGGCAGCTCGGCCAGAGCGGCCACGTCCTCCAGGGGGATGACCTTGCCGTCCATGAAGCCGGCCTTGATGTTGAAGCGGTCACCCATCTGCTTGGCGTACTTGTTGATGATGCGCATGGGGGCGATGGGATCGTCCTTGGAGACGGCCATGGAAGTGGTTCCGTTGAGCACGCCGTCCAGCTCCTGCATGCCCACATTGTCGATGGCGAAGCGGACCAGGGTGTTCTTCACAACGGAGTACTCCACGCCGTTTTCCCGCAGCTCGTGCCGCAGGGCGGTGTCCTCCGCCACAGTGATGCCCTTGTAATCCACCAGAACGCCGGACGCAGCGGACTTCAGAGTGTCGGTGAGCTGAGCCACAATGGCCTGCTTCTCGCTGAGAACTTTTGCGTTAGGCATTGTTTGATTTCACCTCCGGGGAATTTGGATGGGCAGCGCCTTCCTTACGGTGAAATTCCGCAAATAAAAATGCACTGCTCTCGTGTCAAGACGAAAACAGCGCAGACAAATTCTGTATGAGCTGCATTCTCGGCTGGATTTACTCCGGGGACCCGGATACCGGCTGTCTTTGAACACGAGTGATATTATATGAGGAAAGGGGAGATTTGTCAAGAACTTTTTTGCGTTTTCCGCGAAAAAAACGGGGGAAAACGGGCCGGAAGAGAATAAAAGCGCCGCCCGACTGGGCGGCGCTTTGAAACGGACAGATTACACGAACTTGGCGCTGTTGATCTTCACGCCGGGGCCCATGGTGGCGGCAGCCACACAGCTCTTCACGTACTGGCCCTTGGCGGCGGCGGGCTTGGCCTTGACAATGGCGCCCATGAGGGCGTTCAGGTTGTCAGTGAGCTTCTCCGCGCCGAAGGAGACCTTGCCGATGGGGCAGTGGATGATGTTGGTCTTGTCCAGACGGTACTCCACCTTACCGGCCTTGATCTCGTTGACGGCCTGGGTCACGTTGGGGGTGACGGTGCCGGCCTTGGGGGAGGGCATCAGGCCCTTGGGGCCCAGCACCTTACCCAGACGGCCCACGGTGCCCATCATATCGGGAGTGGCCACGACCACGTCGAAGTCGAACCAGTTCTCCTTCTGGATCTTCTCCACCATGTCCATGTCGCCCACGAAGTCGGCGCCGGCGGCACGGGCCTCGTCGGCCTTGTCGCCCTTGGCGAAGACCAGCACCCGGGCGGTCTTGCCGGTGCCGTGGGGGAGCACGATGGCGCCGCGCACCTGCTGATCGGCGTGACGGGAGTCAACGCCCAGCTTCACGTGCAACTCCACGGTCTCGTCGAACTTGGCGGTGGCGGTCTTGATGACCAGATCCATCGCCTCGGTCACATCATACTGCGCGGAGCGGTCAATGAGCTTCGCGCTGTCCACATACTTCTTTCCTTTGGTAGCCATTGTATCTTCCTCCTTCCCTTACTCTTCCACCAGCACGCCCATGGAGCGGGCGGTACCGGCGACCATGCTCATGGCGGCCTCCAGGCTGGCGGCATTCAGGTCGGGCATCTTGGTCTCGGCGATCTTCTGCAGATCGGCCTTGGACAGGGTGGCCACCTTGGTCTTGTTGGGCACACCGGAGCCGGACTCGATGTTGCACGCCTTCTTGATGAGCACGGCGGCGGGGGGAGTCTTGGTGACGAAGGTGAAGGAGCGGTCGGCGTACACGGTGATGACCACGGGGATGATCAGGCCCATGTCCTTCTTGGTGCGCTCATTGAACTCCTTGGTAAAAGCGGCGATGTTCACGCCATGCTGGCCCAGGGCGGGGCCCACAGGGGGGGCGGGGGTTGCCTGGCCGGCGGGGATCTGCAGTTTTACGTATCCAGTTACTTTCTGTGCCATTTGAAACAGCACCTCCTACATGAAATGTGGTGGTGACGGAGCGGGGAAACAGATCGCCGCTCCTCCCACGGGGCAGAACTTGCTCTGCCGGTGTGCGCGTCCGCCGCTCACGGCGGCTCGGACGCTTCTTGGTGTCACGCCTCGCCTGTTCGCGACGCCCGGCTTCCCTCCGTCTCGGACTGGTCTGCGGGCCGCTGTGCGGCCCTGCGCTCGTCCTCGCTTCGGTCCATCCGGGCTGCTCACGGCGGCTCGGACGCTTCTGATTAGATGGGCTCCACCTGGTCCAGCTCCAGCTCGACGGGGGTCTCCCGGCCGAACATGGAGACCACGACCCGGACCTTGCCGCGCTCGGTGTCCAGCTCTTCCACGGTGCCGATGAAGGATTCCAAGGCGCCGTCGGTGATCTTGACGCTGTCTCCCACCTGATAGGAGACCACGACCTCGCGCTTCTCCACGCCCAGGGCGGCGATCTCCTCGTCGGTGAGGGGGATGGCCTTGTTGGCGGCCCCCACAAATCCGGTGACGCCCCGGATGTTGCGCACCAAGTGCCAGGTGTCGTCGGTCATGACCATCTTCACCAGCACGTAGCCCGGGAACACTTTGCGCTCCACGGTCTTGGGGCCGTTTTCGGTGATCTCGGTGACCGTCTCCAGGGGGATGGACACCTCGGTGATGAGATCGTGCATGTTGCGGTTTTCCACAGCCCGCTCAATGGAGGCGGCTACGGTGTTCTCATAGCCGGAGTAGGTGTGGGCCACATACCACTTCAATTCGTCAGCCATGATGACACCCTCTTAGCGGAAGAGAGCGAGCAGAGCTTCCACGACCTGCCGGGCCACAAAGTCAAAGACCCAGATGAAGATGCCCACGATGATGACGCACAGGATCACGGTACCCACGTTCTTCATGGTGTCCTTTCCGGTGGGCCAGGTGACCTTTTTCAGCTCACCCCGGAGATCCTTGAACCAGCGGGCAATACGGTTGGGCTTCTTCTCCGTTTTCTTGGCAGGAGTTTTTGCTTTGTTCTGGACCTTCGGGGAGCTTACGGACTCCTGGCCCACAGCCTTTTCCTGTTCAGACATTCAGATTACCCTTCTTTCCTTTGAGCGCAGGCTCATTACTTGGTTTCCACGTGCAGAGTGTGCTTTCTGCAGAAGGGGCAGTACTTGTTGAGCTCCAGACGCTCGGTGGTGTTGCGCTTGTTCTTGTTGGTGTTGTAGTTGCGCTGCTTGCACTCGGAACAACGCAGCGTGATCTTCACACGGTTCCCGGCTTTCGCCATATTCGGCACCTCCTTTTGAATTTAGCCCGCCGACGAAAAAACGCCGGACCGGCCGTACCGGTTCCAGCGCTTTCAAAAAGGCGCGACGCGCCCTGAAAAAGCTACGGGGGACCGGCATATTTGCCTCCCTGTGGCCCCGGGACGGGGGAGAGGGTTTTTGTGCCCATCCCGTAAAAATGCGCACAAAAAGAAAGCCCTGCTCACAGGTGCAACTATCCTATCACACCGGGAGGGGCTTGTCAACCACAAATTTATTCTTTATAATGTAAAAAAACGGAGAGGATGGGGAGCGTATGCGGGTCATGGCAGTGGATTACGGGGACGCCCGGACGGGGGTGGCCATCTCGGACGCCCTGGGGATGCTGGCGGGATTCACCACGGTGATCCACAGCCGCAGGGCGGAGCAGGTGCTGGACAGCCTGGCGCAGCTGGTGGAGCAGCACGGGGTGGACGAGCTGGTGATGGGCTTTCCCCGGAATATGGACGGCACCGAGGGGCCAAGGGCGCAGCTGTACCGGGACTTTGCCGCCGCCCTGGCGGCGCGCACGGGGCTGGAGGTGCGCCTGTGGGATGAGCGGCGCACCACCATCGAGGCCCACCAGATCCTCCACGCCAGCGGCAAGCGGATGAAAAACCACAAAAAAACCGTGGACGCCGTGGCGGCCACCTTGATTCTGGAGGGGTATCTGACACGAAAGCAAAAAGAGCGGGGGTGAGCCCCCGCTCTTTTTGCCGGCGGCTTTTCAGATAGGAGATAGGAGATATTCCTTCTGCGCTTCTCTGCCCCTTTGCCGGGGGGTCCGGCAAGCCCTACAGTTTGTCGGGTCCCGCCCCGACAGGCGGGGTACTTTCTCTTGCGCAAGAGAAAGTACCCAAAGAGTGCGC
>CALWXH010000041.1 GCA_944385465.1 uncultured Oscillospiraceae bacterium
CTTACACCAGAGAAAGTACCCAAAGAGCGTGTCCAGGGGGAGGGCCCCCTGGATACCCCCCGCTCAGTTGCACTGCGCCCTTCTCTTTCCGGCGTCCTGGACTCGCGGCTGCGCCGGTTCCCCCGGCGCCCTCCGGGCTTCTGCATCCGTATGCTTCGGCTATCCCACCCCACCGGGGCGCCTGGCTGGGTTAGGCCCTCCGGCATGGCGCACCGTTAGGGGTGCAGACCGAAGGCTTGAACACCAAGAGCAGGCGCCCATAGGCGGCGCAGGGGTTTCACAGGTCACCTGCGCAAAAGGCCTGGGGCCGCCGTGGGTGGGATACGTGTCAATGACGGACGCCGGTCAATAGAGACTGGCACCAGTTTTGCTCTCCCGTAAACCGGGGGTTCTTAGGGGGTGGGCCGACTGTGAGCAAGGCCCCGCCCTTGGGGGCCGAAGCCGAACCGGAGGTCAACCCCCTAAGCCGCCCTTTGGTTCCTTTCGGGCGGTTCCGAAAGGAACTCGCCCTCAGGCGAAACCTGGGACGCACCATCAGTGGTGCGTACCCCGCCCGCCGGTGCGGGACCCGACAAGCCGAAGGATTTGCCGGCCCCCGCCGGCGAAAGGACGGAGGGCCGAGGCAGCGCCCCACCCTCAGAGTGAAACGCAAAAAGTGGAACGGGAAGATAAAAGAGGTGTCAGGGCTCCGCCCTGGGCCCATCAAGGGCTCACGCCCTTCCTCCACCGCGCCAGCAGGAGAAAGACCACATAGCACCCCGCAATGGCCCCGGCCCCCACCCCGGGCACCAGGGGGCTGGGCCATAGGGCATAGACCGCCAGCGCCGTGCCTGCCAGGGCCCAGGTGGCGGTGAGGGCGGCGCACAGGGCCCCGGCGGTCTCGCCGGTGAGGGCCCGCTGTCCCGGGGCGGCCCGGGAAAAGCTGCCGCTGGTGAACAGGGAGACCACCGAGAGCAGCGCCAGCAGCCACAGCACCCAGGTGGGGGAAACCTGGTTGGGCGCCCCGTCCGCCCCCCAGTGGGTGGCCAGCGTCCCTCCGCCCCAGAGGGTGCCCGCCAGGGCGGCCGCCACCGCCAGGGCCGCGAAAAACAGGGACAGATTCCTCCACAATTTGATGGGACACAGCCGGTACATGGCACGCCGCCTCCTCTCCTTCTTTTTGTATTATTTATTGTAATGCAAATAATGCAGAAAATCAAGAGAATATTTCTGAAAAACTCCGTCCCCTTCTTGACAACGGATGTAAAGTAAACTATACTAAAAACGTAAAGCAAACTTTACGTTCAGCGGGGAGGGACGCCCATGGACAACCGCATCAGCGCGCTGCGCAAGGCCCGGCGCATCTCCCAGGCGGAGCTGGCCGACGCCGTGGGGGTCACCCGGCAGACCATCATCTCCCTGGAGAACGGGCGGTACAACGCCTCCCTCCTGCTGGCCCACAAGATCGCCCGGTATTTCGGCCTCACCATCGAGGACGTATTCCTGTTTGACGAGGAGGATGCCCCATGAGACGCAGAGAGACCCGTGACCCCTGGTCCACCGCCGCCTTCGCCCTGTGGGCGGCCTGTCTGGCCATCACCAACGCGGCCCCCGCCGGCCGCCCCGCCTGGGCCGACTTCCTGCTGGGGATGCTGACGGCGGCCTTCCTGCTGCTGTTCCTCCGCGGCCTGCTGGGCTCCACAGACCGGGGCCGCCGGCTGCTGGCGCGGCTGCGGGCTTTTAAGAACAGCTTTGTCGGGAAGGGGGCGGCGTGATGCTGTGCCAGTTCTTTGGATCCTCCGACTATGGGCGTTCCCTCCGCCGCCGGCGGCTGGCGGGGGCTGGCCTGCTGGCCCTGGGGGCCCTGGGCTGTCTGTGCTATACCCTGCTCCTCCGGAGCGGCGGCCCCCTGCCCGGCTACGCCCGGAGCTTTTACCTGGGCTTCAGCTGCGGCCTGGCCCTGGCGGGGGCGGTGCTGCTCCTCCGGGCCCAGCGGCTGCTCGCCCATCCCCAGGAACAGAAGCGGGCCCGGGTGCGGGAGCAGGATGAGCGGGAGCAGTCCATCACCCTCCGGGCCTTTGCCCTGGCGGGTCTGATCACCTTCTACCTGTGCGCCGCCGCCCTGCTGGTGGCGGTGGCGGTGGACCGGACCGTAGCCAAGGCCCTGCTGGCGGTCATGGCGGTGTACGCCGCCGCCTTCCTGGCGGCCCGGTGGGCGCTGGCCAAACGGATGTGAAAGAAAGGAGGCCCCGCAATGAAGCAATGGCACAATTCAGACCCTTCCGACTTCTCTCGCCGCCTGCGCCGGGAAAAGACGGCGGGCGTCCTGCTGATCCTGCTGGGGATCCTCCTGTCCGGGGTGGGCTTCGCCGTCCGGCTGACCCACCCGGAGCAGGACGAGACCTTCCACTTCGCCTGGCAGCTGTTCGCCGCCCTGGCTCCGGCCCTGTGTCTCAGCTACGGCGTCCCCCTTCTCCTCCGGGCCCAGAGGCTGCTGGGCCGCCCCTTCTATCAGGACCAGGCCCGCATCGAACAGGAGGATGAGCGCGCCCTGCTCATTGACCAGAAGGCCTGGGCCGGAGCGGGCCGGCTGCTCACCGGGGCGCTGGCACTGGGGATGCTGGCCGCCCTGGCCCTGGTGCAGCTGGCTGTGTTCTGGACGTGTTTTGCCCTGTTCCTGCTGCTGCGGGGCAGCTGGTGGCTGCTGCGGCGGCGCTATTGGGAACAGATGTGAAAGAAAGGAGGCCCCTATGACACAGAAAAAGCAAACCCTGGAGCAGCGCCTGCGCCGGAAGCTGCTGGTGGATGTGGTCCTGGTGGCAGTGGTCTTTGCGCTCTTCCTGGCTCAGACCTTCTTCCTCAACTTCCGGCTGCCAGGGGTGAGGCCGGCCTGGTACGTCCTGTGCTACGTGTGGATGTTCACCTTTGAATTCCCCCGGCTGGATCACATCCGGCGGCTGCGGCGGGCCCTGCGCAACCCGGTCTACCTGGAGAAGGCCCGGCAGGAGGAGGACGACGAGCGCAGGCAGCTCATCGAGCGCCTGGCCTGGGAGGGCACGGGCAAGCTGCTGAGCTGGGCGCTGCTGGCGGCCATGCTGGTGGCCCTGCCCCTGGCTCGGCTGGAGCTGTTCTGGACCTGCCTGGGGGTGTACCTGCTGCTGTGGGGCAGCTGGTGGCTGCTGCGGCGGTACTACTGGGAGCGGATGTGAGGCGGCGGACATGGGCGAAACCACGACAAAGGTGAGATACCTTACCCTGCACATTACGCAAGAGCTGGCGGGTACCGAGGTGAACACCCTGCTGCGGCGGACCCTGGGCCTGTCCGGGACGGTGCTGCGGCGGGTGAAGTGGCTGGCCGACGGCATCACCCTGGACGGGGCGCGGGTACACGTGCGCTGCCGGGTTGCCGCCAGGCAGGTGCTGTCGGTGCGGCTGTCCGACCCGGAGGGGACGCCCCAGCCCGTCCCCTCCCCCGGCCCTCTGGACATCCTCTACGAAGATGCGGACATGGTGGTAGTAAACAAGGCCGCCGGGGTGCTGGTCCACCCCAGCCACGGCCACTACGCCGACACGGTGGGCAATTTCCTCATGGCCCACTACCGGGAGAACCGGGAGGCTTCCGGCTTCCACCCGGTGCACCGGCTGGACAAGGGGACCACCGGCCTGCTGGTGGCCGCCAAGCACCCCTACGGCCAGGAGAAGCTGAAACACCAGCTCCACACCGGCGCTTTCCGCCGGGTGTACCTGGCGGTGTGTGACGGCTTGCCCCGGCCCCCGGAGGGGGTCATCGACGCCCCCATCGGCCGCGTCCCCGGCTCCCTCATGGCCCGGCGGGTGGACCCGGAGGGCCAGTCCGCCCGCACCCATTACCGGGTCATCCGGGCCGCCGGGGAAAGGGCCCTGGTGGAGCTGGAGCTGGACACCGGCCGCACCCACCAGATCCGGGTGCATCTGGCCCACATGGGCTGCCCCCTCACCGGGGACTTCCTCTACGGGCAAGAGGCCCCGGGGGTCATCGGCCGCCCCGCCCTCCACTCCGCCCGGCTCTCCCTCACCCACCCCGTCACCGGGGAACGGCTGGAATTCACCTGCCCCCTCCCCGGAGATATGAAACACTTACTGTAATGGAGGATATTTTGTCATGGCTAAGAAGGAAACCCGTTTTGAGATCGTCCAGGAGGAGGGCAACGGCCTGTCCGTCCCCGTCCGCCAGGTGCTGCTGGACACCGCCACCGGCGTGCAGTACCTCTTCGTCCAGTTCGGCAACGCCGGGGGGCTGTGCCCCCTGCTGGACCGGGAGGGGAAACCCATGACCTGGGAGGTTTGAGGGGCAGGGCCGGAGGCCCGCCCCCTCACCGTCAGGGATTTACCTGACCCTTGGTACTGTCTTTTGCCGGAGGGTTCCGGCAAATCCTCTGGCCCTGGGGGCGGGGCCCCCAGACCCCCGAGGAATTCCGCCGCCTGCGGGCGGCGGGACGCTCCGCCCATCATGCGTCTCAGGTTTCGGCCTGAGGGCCGACCTACTTTTCTCACGGGAGAAAAGTAGGCAAAAGCCCGCATAGGGGGCGAAAAGCCGGATCGAGCGGCCAAAGGGCGGCGCGCTCTCAAGGCTTTCCACCCCCTATGTATCCCCGCTTTCCGGGGGAGCAGAATCGGTGCGTCACTCTAACGACCGGCGTCCGTCATTGACACGTATCCCACGCCCGGCGGCCCCCGGCCTTTTGCGCAGGTGACTTGTTTCCCTGTCCCCCGCCTATGGGCGCCTGGTGCGGGTGTTCAAGCCTGCGGGTCTGCACCCCTAACGGCGCAGGCACCAGAGTGCCCCGCCATTCCAGGCGCCCCGGTGGGATGGGACAGCTGAAGCATACGGATGCAGGAGGCCGGAGGCCGTCGATGGAACAGCCGCAACCGCGAGTTCAGGACGCCGGAAAGAGACGGACGCACCCCAACTGAGCGGGGGGATACCCAAGGGGGCGCTCCCCCTTGGGCGCACTTTTGGTGACTTTTCTTGCGTGAGAAAAGTCACCCCAGCGGAGCGTCCCCGGGGGTTTGGGGGTGGAACCCCCAAGCGTACCCCCCTCCGGGGAAAGACCCGCTTCCCTTTTCCCAAAAAATCAGGTATAATAGCCGGGAAGAAACTCCCCGAGGTGATTGCCATGGCCGCCATGAAGCGACCCACTCTGAAGATCTCCTACAATGCCCCGGTGTCCCTCACCTTCGCCCTGCTGGCTCTGCTGGCCCTGGTGCTGGGCAACGTCACCGACGGCTGGACCACCGCCAACCTCTTCTCCGTCTACCGCTGTTCCCTGGCCGACCCCCTGGCCTGGTTCCGGTTTGTGGGCCACGTGCTGGGCCACAGCGGATACGCCCACTACATCTCCAACATGGTGCTCATCCTGGTGCTGGGCCCCAACCTGGAGGAGCGGTTCGGCAGCTGGAACGTGCTGTGGGCCATTCTGTTCACCGCCGCGGTATCCGGCGCGGTGCAGTTCATCTGCTTCCCCGGCACCGCCCTGCTGGGGGCCTCGGGCATCGTGTTCATGATGATCCTGCTCTCCTCCTTCGGCGGGGTGCGCAACGGTGTCATCCCCACCACCCTCATCCTGGTGGCGGTGTTCTACCTGGGGGGCGAGCTGTGGGACGCCATTTTCGTGAACGACAATGTCTCCCAGCTCACCCACATCATCGGCGGGCTGTGCGGCACCTTCCTGGGCTTCGCCCTGTCCGGCCGGCGGAGAAGATAACCCCCCACAGGCCAAAAAACCGACAGCCAGCTGATCCGTGGATCGGCTGGCTGTTGTTCTGCGCGTATGGGTTTTGTCCGGAAATGAGTTCCGGGAGCGCCACGCTTTCTGCGGCGCTCCCGGTTCTGAGAAAAGAGAGAGAGGGGAGGATGTTGTCTGGATTTCTTCCTGACGCTGTTATCATAGCAGAGCGCCCGGGGGAAATGTTTGATAAATTGAGAACCTTTTATGAAAGATTTGTGAATGAATCACGGGGACTGGGGCCGGGCCCCCTCCCCGGCCTTTGGCCGGAGGGTTTTCAGATAGGAGGGAGGAGATAGGAGATACTCCCTCTGCGGGGCTCTGACTTTTTGCCGGAGGGTTCCGGCAAATCCTCTGGCTTTTGGGTTTTCGCCCCCAGGGCGACCTACTTTTCTCACGGGAGAAAAGTAGGCAAAAGCCCGCTTAGGGGATGAGCCTCCGGTTCGACTTCGGCCCCAAAGGGCGGGGCCTCGCTCACAGTCGGCCCACCCCCTAAGAACCCCCGAAAGGGCTACGGGGGCGTCAGTAGAGGTGCCAACCTCGCTTTCCGGCGTGCGAAACCCGCGGCTGCGCAGCTTCCCCCGACGGCCTCCGGCCTTGTGCATTTGTATGCTTCGGCTGTCACACCCCACTGGAGCGCCTGGCCGGGCGGGGCACTTCGGTGCCTGCACCATTAGAGGCGCAGGCCCGCAGGCTTGAACACCAAATTTAGGCGCCCGTAGGCGGCGCAGAAGTGGGGCAGGTTTGCAGGGTAAAAGGCCGGGGGCCGCCTTGCGTCGCTGGGAGTGTCAGCAGGTGTGCGCCGGAAAGAGGACACCGCACCAATTTTGCGCCCCCGTAAAACGGGGTACATAGGGGGGCAAATCCTGGAGGACGCCTTTTGTCCGATGGATTTGTCCCCCTATGCGCGTCTTTGCCTACTTTCTGCGCGTGCAGAAAGTAGGTCGCCCTTCCGGGCGAAACTCGTCGTCGCAAAGTCCGCTTTGCTTCGTTTCCGCCCAAGGGCGGCGAAAACTGCGCTTCGCTTCCTTGCTCCTCCTCTCCCCACCGAACCCGCTTCGCTGGGCTTCGGCGGGGGCCCCGAAAAAGGCCTGCCGGCCCCCGCCGGAACCGGCGGGGGCCCTGTTGTGGTTCTGTGGGGTGCGGCTGCGGGACGGGGCAGTTACTTTTTCATCCCCCGTTTCTTTTTGATCCAGCGGTCGTGTTTGTAACCGGGTTCTACCTGCCAAAACATAAAATAGAGCACTGCCAGCCAAACCGTATCAAATATAGGTGCCGATAAGGCCACCCATTTCCCAATCTCGTTGGAAACATCCGCCAGCGTTAAAATGACACAGGCCACCAAAATTAGGGGGTGGATTGCCACCACGATAAAGTACCAGATGACCGCCAGGCGTGGGAGCACATCCCGGAACCGGCTGTACAGAAACCACTCTTTTAGGCTCTGACCCTTTTTCCGTTTCTTTATGGCATTTTTGTTTAATTGGTAGCATATTACAGAGCCCAGAAACCCCCGCATAAGGAAAAATCCCAAACCGTAGCCGAACAGGATCAAATAAATTTGTCCGCCTATGCTCATGGTGGTCACCTGCCTTTCCGCTCCGGTGTTCCGGCGCCGCCCGCCGGAAAATTAAAAGGAATCCTGTCTGAATTGTACCATAGCCCACCCGCCGGGGGCAAGGGATTTTCTTTCGGATCAACGGGCGGAGCCATGGGGGGCTTCTCCCCCAGGCGGGCGCCCCCGCTGCGCAGAAAAAAAGAGGGCCCGCAGGCCCTCTTTTCCCTCTCGTTTATCGCACTGTGTACGGCCCCCGCACCAGCACCTTCACGGTGTTGGAGGTGGCCTCCACCGAGCGGGTGCTGATGGTCACCATGTACAGGTGGTTGGTGACCAGGTTCTGCCCGTTGTTCAGGGTGCCCCCCTCGCTCACGTCGATGAGGCCGGGGGTGGAGTCGGACACGCACCGGGCCGTGCCGATGCGCAGCATCACCTCGCAGCCCACGTCCCCCACCAGCACGTCCCCCTTGCTCAGGGTGACCACCTGGAAGACCGCCCGGGAACCGCCCTGGCCGGAACCGCCGCCCATGGCGTCCTGCACCTGCTCGTCCCACTCCTCAATGGCCTGGTCCAGATCCTGCCGCAGGGCATTCTCCCCGGCGGACACCGCCTGGTCCACCTGCTTCTCCACCTGGGGGTTGAAGATGTTGTTCAGATAGCCCAGCGTCACCAGGGGGTCGCCCTGGCTGCCGGCGGTGGCGGCATAGGCCACCGTCACCAGGGCCACCGCGCAGAGTACGGCCGCCGCGATCTTCCACTTGTGTTTCATAAGTACATTCCTCCGTTTTCCGGCCGGCAAAGAGGCGTCCCCTCCGCCGGCGGACAAAACTGCGCGGTATGCTTTCCGCCCCGGCCCCTGCCGGGGCGGAAAGCAGGCTTCACACCAGCTGCTCCGGGTTGAGGCCGAAGCTGACGGCAATGGCGTTGTCCACCCGCCGCATCACCTGGTCATCCACCCGGCCCATATGCTCCCGCAGCCGCCGTTTGTCCAGGGTGCGGATCTGCTCCAGCAGAACCACCGAGTCCTTGGGCAGGCCAAAGCTGTGGGCCGCCAGGTTGATATGGGTGGGCAGGCGGGCCTTGCCCGTCTGGGAGGTGATCGCCGCGGCAATCACCGTGGGGCTGTGTTTGTTCCCGGTGTCGTTCTGCACGATGAGGACAGGGCGCACGCCCCCCTGCTCGCTGCCCACCACCGGGCTGAGGTCGGCGTAAAAGATATCGCCGCGTCTGACACTGCTGTTGTCCACAGGATCTCACACTCCGCCGGATATAGTGCCCGATCCGCTTTATGTAGACCGGGTACTATCATTCTCCCACGGCGGGCGGGTTTTTATACCGGGACGGCAAAAACCTCCGCCTCCCGCCGCCGGCCCCGAAGGCCCGGCGGGCTCCCTGTCATCCTATGTCAGAGGTACACCCGGGGTACCCGGGGGGAGACGGCGCACAGCAGCTCGTACTGGATGGTGCCGGCCAGCCCCGCCGGCTCCTCCACCGGCAGGTGGGGGCCGAAGATCTCCGCCACGTCGCCGGGGCGCACCTCGTCCCCCGGCTCCAGTAGGGCCATGCACATGTCCATGCACACCCGGCCGAGAATGGGCCGGCGGCCCCCCGCCAGCCACACGCTCCCCTTGCCGGACAGGGCCCGGTGCAGGCCGTCGGCGTACCCGATGGGCAGCACCGCCACCCGGCCGCCCTCCGGCGGCACCTTCTGGGTGCAGCCGTAGCTCACCGGGGTGTCCCCCGGCAGCTCCCGCACCGCCGCCACCCGGCTTTTCAGCGTCATGGCGGGCAGCAGGCCCGGGCCGTCCAGCCCCTCGCAGGAGGGGTCGGGGTAATAGCCGTACAGGGCCACCCCGGGGCGGACCATGTCCAGGTGGGTACAGGGGTAGTTTAACACAGCGGCGCTGGCTGCGCAATGGCGGATGTCAAATTTCCGCTGATATTTCTCTTCCAGCTCTGCCAGGATGTCCAGGAACCGGGTGAACTGGAGCATGGTGTACCCCTCGTCCCCGTCGGCGTTGGCAAAGTGGGTGAAAATGCCCTCCGCCTCCAGGTTGGGCAGGGCGCACAGCTCCTGGGCCTGGCGGGCGGCCGGCCGGGGGTCGTGGTCCAGCAGGCCCAGCCGGCTCATGCCGGTGTCCACCTTGATGTGGACCTTGGCCCGGCGGCCCCGCTCCCCCGCCGCCTGGGACAGGGCCCGGGCCAGCTGGGGGGTGAACACCGTCTGGGTGACGCCGTAGTCCACCACCAGCCCCGCCAGCTCCGGGGGGGTGGCCCCCAGGATCAGGATGGGCATACGGATGCCCGCCTGGCGCAGCTCCATGGCCTCGTTGAGGCAGGCCACCGCCAGATAGTCCGCCCCCAGCTCCTCCAGCTTCCGGGCCACCGTCACCGCCCCGTGGCCGTAGGCGTTGGCCTTGACCACCCCCAGGAACCTGCTGTGGGGGGCGCAGGCGCGCAGGGCGCGGTAGTTGTGTTCCAGATGGCCCAGGTCAATCTCCGCCCAGGTCCGCATGGTCTCCAGTCTCATCTTGGCTCATCTCCATGGTAAAATCAGAAAATTTCAGGGTGAGGCACACCGTGCCGTCCACGCTCACCTCCGCCCGGTCCAGGGCGTGGGTGTCCGGGTCAAACCAGAGGAAATACTCCGTCCCCCGGCCCTCCTCCCCCTCCGGGTCCCGGCACTCCAGCAGCAGCCGGCGCGCCTCCCCCTCCCCGTCCCAGGCGCACCGGGCGATGCAGCCGGTGCCCAGCTGGTCCATGAGGGCGGGCAGGGCGGCGATGGGGGTGAGGCCGTCGGCGTCCAGCGCGCCGATGGACAGCCCCGCCCCGTCGTACTCCAGGGCGGCCTCCCCGTCCCGGATGCGGGCGGTGATGCCGGCGATGAGCTCGGGGCTCACCACGGTGAACACGCTCTCCCCCTCCCGGCTCCACGCCGCGTCCAGGGTGAAGGGAAAGGCCTGGCCGCCGTAGCTGGCGGTCACCTCCACCCGGGCGCTCCAGCCCTCCAGGGACAGGTACTCCCCCCGGATGAGGTTGGCCAGCTGCTCGGGGCTCTCCTCTTCCTGCCCGGCGGCGCAGCCCGCCAGCAGCAGGGTCATCATCAGTACACAAGACAGCAGCTTGCGCACGTTTTCGTTCCTCCTCGTTCTTCACTGTTCACTCTGGTCGCCGGGTTGCCGGTTCCCGCACCGGCGGGCGATTTCCGGTTTCGCCCGGAAGGGCGAGTTCCTTTTGGCACGGGCCAAAAGGAACCAAAAGCCCGCTTAGGGGCGCAACCCCGGCTTAACTCGGGGCAAAGGGCGTCCCTCGTACGCAGGGCTTGCCCCCTAAGAACCCCCGGTTTACGGGGGCGCAAAACTGGTGCCAGTCTCTATTGACCGGCGCACACCTGCTGACACCTTCAGCGTCGCAAGGCGGCCCCCGGCCTTTTGCCGTTTTGCCCTGCAATCTTCTGCGCCGACTATGGGCGCCTGGTCTTGGTGTTCAAGCCTTCGGCCCGCACCTCTAACGGCGCACACGCCGAAGTGCCCCGCCATTCCAGGTGCCCCGATGGGGTGGAACAGCCAAAGCATACGGATGCAGAAGCCCGGAGGGCGCCGGGGGAACCGGCGCAACCGCGGGTCAAGGACGCCGGAAAGAGAGGAACGCAGTGCAACTGAGCGGGGGGTATCCAGGGGGTTCTCCCCCTGGACACGCTCTTTGGGTACTTTCTCTGGTGCAAGAGAAAGTACCTCGCCTGCCGGTGCGAGAACCGGCAAACCAAAGTGCTCCGGGCACCCCCGGGAAAAGAGAAGAGTTTATATTATAAAATCTCTCCTATCTCTTATCTCTTCTATCTCTTTGATGGCGTAGGGGATCTGCTCGATCAGATCGGAGGGCAGCATGCCGTACTCGCCTTTGTCCGCCGCCGCCAGGTCCCCCGCCCGGCCGTGGAGCCACACGGCGCACACCGCCGCCCGGCCGGGGTCCAGCCCCTGGCCGATGAGGGAGAGAATCATCCCTCCCAGTATGTCGCCGGAGCCCCCCTTGGCCATGCCCGAGTTGCCCGTGGGGTTGACAAAGCACCGCCCGTCCGGCCAGGCCGTGATGGTGCGGTGGCCCTTGAGCACCAGCACGCAGCGGTGCTCTTCGGCAAACCTCCGGGCCGCCCCCAGCCGGTCGCCGTGGGACAGGTCGCCGCCCAGCCGGGCAAACTCCCCGTCGTGGGGGGTGAGCACCGTGGCCCCTGCTGGGCGGGCATCCAGAATATCCATATGCTCTGCCAGGGCGTTTATGCCGTCGGCGTCCACCACCACCGGGCCCTTCAGCTCCTCCAGCAGGGACAGGGCCAGCCGGTCGGTGTGCCGCTCCCGCCCCAGGCCGGGGCCGATGAGAACGGCGTCACACCCCTGGGCAAAGGCGATGTTCTCCCGGTACTCCCCCCGGATAGGCCGGGCCATGGCCTCGTCGCACTTGGCCGCAAGGATGGGCCACACCTGCTCCGGGGTGAGGATGCTCACCAGCCCCGCCCCGGTGCGCAGGGCCCCCCGGGCCGCCAGCACCGGGGCCCCGGTGAAGCCCACGCTGCCCCCCAGGATGAGGGTCTTGCCGAAGGTGCCCTTGTGGCCGTCCGCCGGCCGCCGGGGCAGCCAGTCCGCCGCCAGCCCGGCCTCCGCCAGGCAGGTGGGATAGCTCTCCCAGTTCAGGATGTCCTCCGGGATGCCGATGTGGTGGACGGCCACCTCCCCGGCCAGCAGCGCCCCCTTGCCCACAAACAGGCCGGGCTTGGCCATGGAGAAGGTGACGGTGATGTCCCCGCGCACCGCGTCCCCCAGGACGCGGCCGGTGTCCGTCTCCACCCCCGAGGGGATGTCCGCGCACACCACCGGCGCGCCGGAGCGGTTCATCAGGGCCACCGCGCTGGCCGCCGGCTCCCGCAGGGGGGAGTTGAGGCCCACGCCGAACAGGGCGTCCACCAGCACGTCGGCGTGGGCGGCAAACACCGCCTGCCCCCGGTCCTGGGGGTCATAGAGCTCCACCGCGCCGCCGGCCCGGACCAGCCGCTCCTCCATGGCCCGGCTGTCCGCCGTCATCTTCTCCCTGGCCCCCGCCAGGAAGCACCGCACCTGCCAGCCCGCCCGGGTGAGCAGCCAGGCGGCAGCAATGCCGTCCCCGCCGTTGTTCCCCGGCCCGGCAAACACAGCCGCCTGGGGGCGCTTGCCCAGGGCGTTGCGCACCTGGGAGAGGGGGCCGCCGCCGGCGTGCTCCCGCTCCAGCGCCTCCAGGGAGAGGATTTCCCCCTCCTCCGGCAGACTCTTCCCCGCCACAAGGCGCCCCGCGGCCCGGGCCACCCCCTGGGCCGCCCGCTCCATGAGCGCCAGGGACGAGATCCCCCGCTCGGCAATGGCGATGTGATCCATCCGCTTCATCTGTTCCGCTGTGGCCAACCGCATCCTGTCCGCACCTCCCGCAGGTTTCCTTGCAATCAGTTTATTATAGCCGTTTCCACCGCCCATTTCAACCGTTTTTCTCCGCCAAAGCCCTTGCAATTCCCCCGGGATTGTGGTATAAAGGATGGCGTGTGAAATGCGAGGAACGGGAAAATAGGGAGCGCGTCCACCCCCAGAGAGAGGCGGTCACCGGCTGAAAGCCGCCTTGTGTGGCGTCCCTTGGTTCGCCCGGGAGCGGCCCCTGAGAGGGGGACGGCGTGCCCGCCGTTATCGGGGCTTTGAGTGCGCGTGAGACGCGAATGCGGGTGGTACCGCGGAAGGTGAGCCTTTCGTCCCTGAGTGTGGACGGAGGGTTTTTTGTTTTGCCCTTCCCCATCCCCGCCAGGCGGGCAACGCACCACTGATGGTGCGTCTCAGGGTTCGCCTGAGGACAAGCACTTTTCGCCGGAGGGTTCCGGCAACCTCTTTGGGTTTTGGGTTTTCGCCCCCAGGTCGAGTTCCTTTTGGCACGGGCCAAAAGGAACCAAAAGCCCGCTCTTTATGCCGGGGGTGCCGGCAAGCCCTACAGATTGCCGGTTCTCGCACCGGCGGGCGAGGTACTTTCTCTTGCGCAAGAGAAAGTACCCAAAGAGTGCGCATAGGGGGCGAACCCCCTATGTACCCCCCGCTCAGTTGCACTGCGTCCCTCTCTTTCCGGCGTCCTGGACCCGCGGCTACACTGCTTCCCCCGACGGCCTCCGGCCTCCTGCATCCGTATGCTTCGGCTATCCCGCCCCACCGGGGCGCCTGGAATGACATAGCCCTGGGGCGCCTGCGCCGTTAGAGGTGCAGGCCCGCAGGCTTGAACACCAAAATTAGGCGCCCATAGGCGTGGAACAGGGTGACAGGTCACCTGGGCAAAAGACCGGGGGCCGCCGTGCGTGGGATACGTGTCGATGACGGACGCCGGAAATAGGACACCGCACCGATTCTGCTCCCCCGTAAACGGGAGTTCTTAGGGGGTGGGCCGACTGTGAGCAAGGCCCCGCCCTTGGGGGCCGAAGCCGAACCGGAGGCTCACCCCCTAAGCGTGTCTTTGGTTTCTTTCTGCACGAGCAGAAAGAAACTCGCCCTCAGGCGAAACCTGGGGCGCACCAGGGGCGGAGCATCCCCGGGGATCTGGGGGCAGCGCCCCGAGGACTACAAATCAAGGAGGCTTCCCATGTCCATCACCATCCGTCCCTACCGGGACGCCGACTATCCCCGGCTGTGCGCCATCCACGACGCGGCCCGAAAAAACGAACTGGCCCTGGCCGGGCTGTCCGACGCTTTTCTCCCCCTGGAGGTCGCCGCCCAGCGGGAGGGCCTGTTCGACTACGCCCTCCGGGTGGCGGAGCTGGACGGCCAGCCCGCCGGGTTCGCCGCCTTCACAGACGACGAGCTGGCCTGGCTGTATGTGGACCCCGCCCTGTCCCGCCGGGGCGTGGGCCGGGCACTGGTGGAGCACGTTCTGGCCCAGATAGGCCGCCCCGTCTCCATTGAGGTGCTGGCAGGCAATACGCCCGCCCTGGCCCTCTATGAAAGCTGCGGCTTTTGCCGGACGCAGACCCTGTCCGGCAAGATGCCGGGCAATGAGAAATTCGCCGTCACGGTACACGTGCTGGAGCTGGCCGACCATGGACGAGCTTGATTTCTGGGGCGCCCTGGAGGAGTTGGTCCGGCGCTTCCCGCCGGTGGTCGACCGCCCAAAGGGCAGCGCCCATCCCCGGTATCCCTCCATCCACTACCCCCTAAACTACGGCTACCTCAACGGCAGCACCTCCACCGACGGGGAGGGCGTGGACGTCTGGCTGGGGTCCGCCCCGGAGCTGGGTCTCACCGCGGTCATCTGCACCGTGGACCTGGTAAAGGGGGACAGCGAGCTCAAGCTGCTGCTGGGCTGCACCCGGGAGGAGGAGCAGACCGTGCTGGCCTTCCACAACCAAAACCAATTCGTGCGGGGCATGCTCATCCCTCGCCCCGCGTTCTTCTAATACAAACCAACCTTTTGAAAGGAAGAAGTCACAGATGAAAGAGCAACTGGCAAACATCCGCGCCGCGGCCCTGGCCGCCTTTGAGGGGGCCCAGGACAGCGCCGCGCTGGACGCGCTGCGGGTGCAGTACCTGGGCAAGAAGGGCGAGCTCACCGGCGTCCTGAAGCAGATGGGCTCCCTCTCCCCGGAGGAGCGCCCCGCCATGGGCGCCCTGGCCAACGACGTGCGCGCCGCCCTGGAGCAGGCCCTGGAGGCGCGTTCCAAGGCACTGGAGGAGCAGGCCCTGGAGGCGCGGCTGGAGGCCGAGGCGGTGGACGTGACCATCCCCGGCAAACCCGTCCGGCTGGGCCACCGTCACCCCATGTATATCGCCCTGGATGAGATCAAGGAAGTCTTCATCGGTATGGGCTTCACCGTGCTGGACGGCCCGGAGATCGAGCTGGCCCAGCTGAACTTCGACCGGCTCAACGCCGACGAGGGCCACCCCTCCCGGGACTGGTCGGATACCTTCTACTTTGACGAGGACAGCCGGGTGATGCTCCGCTCCCAGACCTCCCCCATGCAGGTGCGGGCCATGGACACCATGGAGCTGCCCATCCGCATCATCGCCCCCGGCCGGGTGTACCGGAAGGACGAGGTGGACGCCACCCACTCCCCCATGTTCCACCAGGTGGAGGGCATGGTCATCGACAAGGGGGTGACCATGGCCGACCTGAAGGGCACCCTGAACACGGTGGTGGAGAGCCTGTACGGCAAGGGCACCAAGACGAGATTCCGCCCCCACCACTTCCCCTTCACCGAGCCCTCCTGCGAGATGGACGTGCAGTGCCACAAGTGCGGCGGCGTAGGCTGCCCCACCTGTAAGGGGGAGGGCTGGATCGAGCTGCTGGGCGCGGGGATGATCCACCCCCGGGTGCTGGAGATGGCGGGCATCGACCCGGAGGTGTATTCCGGCTGGGCCTTCGGCATCGGCCTGGAGCGCACCGCCATGCGCCGGTTCAAGATCGCCGATTTGCGGCTCATTTTCGAGAACGACGTGCGCTTTTTGGAACAATTCTGAGGAATTGTTCCAAAAAAGCAATTAGGAATTAGAAATTAGGAATGAGGAATTTCTGTGTCGCCTGCGGCGGCCTGATTCCAAAAGGTCCGGCAAGGCCGGACACCACAATTCCTAATTCCTAACTCCTCATTCCTAATTTAGATAAAGGGAGTTTTAGAATATGAACTTATCCCGTAAATGGCTCAGCGAGTTCGTCACCGTTGACGCCAATGACAAAGACTTTGCCGAGGCCATGACCATGTCCGGCTCCAAGGTGGAGCTCACCCACGACCTGGGGGAAGAGATCAGCAACGTGGTGGTGGGCAAGGTGCTGTCCATGGTCCGCCACCCCAATTCCGACCACATGTGGATCTGCCAGGTGGATGTGGCCCAGGAAGCGCCGGTGCAGATCGTCACCGGGGCCTGGAACGTCCACGAGGGGGATCTGGTCCCGGTGGCCCTGCACAAGTCCACTCTGCCCGGCGGGGTGAAGATTGAAAAGGGCAAGCTGAGGGGCGAGGTGTCCAACGGCATGCTGTGCGGCCTGTACGAGCTGGGGCTGGACGAGCGGGACTTCCCCTACGCCGCCATCGTCCCCGCCGCCCTCCTGAACGACTACAAGCCCCTGGACCCCGCCAAGCCCTCCATCCCCGCAGACATCCAGCCCGGGGACAAGGTGTTTGGCCCGGTGGTGTGCGCCCGGGTGCAGGGTGTGGCGGTAACCGGCGTCAACCAGTTCGCCATCACGCTGGACACCGGCAGCGGCCAGGCGCAACTCACCACCTCCTGCCCCAACCTCCATGTGGGGGATCTGGTGGCCTACCACACCAAAGAGAACCACATCTGCACCCTGGCCGACCTGCGGGCCCAGCAGGCGGAGTTCCCCCACTGCATCCCCGACGGCATCTTCATCCTCCACGAGGACTGCCGGCCCGGGGACGACATCAAGCCGGTGATCAACGCCGACGACCACGTGGTGGAGTTCGAGATCACCCCCAACCGGCCCGACTGCCTGTCCGTCATCGGCCTGGCCCGGGAGGTGTCCGCCACCTTTGACGCGCCGCTGACCCTTCATGACCCGGTGGTCAAAGGCGGGGCGGACGGCGTGCTGGCCGACCTGCTGGATGTGGAGACCCCGGACGCCGACCTGGTGCCCCGGTACACCGCCCGGATGGTGCGCAATGTGAAGATCGCCCCCTCCCCCAAGTGGATGCGGGAGCGGCTGCGCTCCATGGGGGTGCGGCCCATCAACAACATCGTGGACATCACCAACTACGTCATGCTGGAGTACGGCCAGCCCATGCACGCCTT